>CAZXQL010000169.1:0-4093 GCA_964643395.1 uncultured Thermotogae bacterium | reverse complement strand
GTCATCACAGATGATGACGAGGAGCCTTGTCAATGCTGGGATGAGACGGCGACGACGTGATGGTGATGATGGAGCCGCGAATGGAAACGCCGTCTGGATATCCGCCAAAGGCGATTCCGTTGCGGAGAGCGTGATGTGAGGGTCCGACGTCGCAGGCCTCAGTCACTCTGCCAAGCCATCCGCAACGTCCGTTGTGGCAACAGAGCCGCTTGCCGGGACCGCATTCCCGTCCACCGCCGACCCGTTCGGCTGGACATCAGGCAGCAGCAACACGGAGCATCCATCTGCCAAGATCACGGCGATCACTACCCATTTCAATACTCGAATCCCATCTACCTCCTCGAGAACTGCCACCCTACACGGCGGCGACACGTTCACGTGATCAATGCTTGTCTCTGAATGTGGGATTAGCGTACGAAAGGGTTCTGGAATACTGGCGGCGAGCTCGTGGCTGGCTCATGAAGGCGCGTCCAGGCGTGATGAGCCTGAATCACGGAGCAACCCATCCATGCCAACCCGTCCATGCCTCGGACCTGCAGGCGGCAGCGGGATTGGGTGTCCACTCACATCAAGATGCGGACCCACGAGCGAGAACGATAGACGCCGCTGGCTAGCTGTTCCAGTCGGGTCCGAAGTCAGGTGCAACCATCCGCTCTCCGCGGGCCAATGCGTGGATGGCCGCCATGTCGTCAGCCGGCAGTTCGTAGTCGAAAATCTCGAAATTCTCCTGGGCATGAGCAATAGTGGATGCCTTGGGGATGGCGCCAACGTTCGGCTGTTGCATGAGCCAGCGGAGGGTCACCTGTGCGGCTGTCTTCCCATACTTGGCGCCGATGGATGCCAACGCTTCGTCTTGGGAGCACTTGCCGACTCCCAACGGTGCATACGCCATCACCATGGCATCGTGCTCTCGTGCGGCTTGGATGACCTCCGATTGGTCGAGGTAGGGATGATACTCGACCTGGTTGCACACGACGGGAGCGACGGCGGCGGCGCGAGTGAACAGCCCAACGGGGAAGTTGCTCACCCCAAGATCATGAACCCTCCCGCGGTTGACTTCCTCAAGCATCGCTTCCAACGTCACTTCGACTGGGAAACTGGGATTCGGCCAGTGGATCAGCCACAGATCGAGGTAGTCGATGTGGAGATCCTCCAGGCTCTGTTCCAGGCTCTTGCGGACGCCGTCCGGCGATAGGTCGTCCATCCACGCCTTGCTCGTGATGAAGAGGTTCTTTCGTGGAACTCCGCTTGCTCGAATCCCCTCACCGACCGCTTCCTCGTTGTTGTAGATTCTGGCCGTGTCGAGATGCCGGTAGCCGATTTCGAGAGCGGCTTCGACGGCCTGCGTGCACTCGGCCCCTCTCATCCGGAACGTGCCGAACCCGAGAGCGGGGATTCTTGTACCCTGGATCTCCTCATACTTCATCGTGATCTCGCTTTCTTTGTGGGGAGTATCGGTCGCAGCGACGATACCTCCCTCCGATCACTCGTCGGCTCCGGAGTGCGTGTGCCCTATGAGAGCCTCTCGATCTCCTCTTCAACCTCCTCGGCTCCCTCTGCGTAGAACGTCTTCTCGTCCGGGGCCAGCTCGTGCAGCAGGCGCAAGAATTCTCCGGCATGCACGCGTTCCTCGTCAGCGATGTCCTTGAGAACATCGATCGCCAGCTCGTTGTCGGTTGACTCTGCGAGTTGCATGTACAGCTGGATCGCTTCGTACTCCGCAGCGATCATGAATCTCACGGCGCGAACGAGCTCTTGGTCCGTCAGTTTGCGGTCCTCTGCGAGTCCTGAGAACGGTGATCCGAAATCCGGCATGACAAGCCTCCTTTCCGCGCGGGGACGAGGCGGCTGAGCCCGGCGCCGTTATGCCTCCCGCGTGGCGCACGATCCATGGTTTGGCGCTGCTACAGTGTCAGCTTCTCGGGCTTCAGCATCAAGTCGACCGAGTGCAGTGGATATCAAACGTGATTCATGTCAAACTATGCCGACACGCAGCTACGCGACGCAAGATCACACACTGACGGCGATCGAAGTCGAATGCGAGATCCAAGCGGCGTGATGGTTCCATGCTACGGAGGGGTAAGCACGTATGAGCATCAGTACGACACGAGAAGACGTCCAGCAACTTGTCAACACACTCCATTTCGCGGAGAAGGTAGACCGCTCGTTGCGTCTCATTGAGAGCGCATACGATGAGTTCGGGGATCGACTCGTCGTGGCAAACAGCCTCGGCAAGGATTCGTCGGTGGTTTGGCATCTGGCGCAGCGCGTCAATCGCGACATCAAAGGGTTCATCGTCACGACTCGCTTCAAGCCGCGGGCAACGAAGCAGTTCATGCAGGATGAGCTGGAACGATACCCAGGGAAGCTGCGGGTCTACGAGAGCTCGGCTGAGATCCCGGACGACCTCTACAGGACCGATCCGAATCGCTGTTGCGATGTGCTCAAGGTAGAACCCACGCGCCGCGCTATCGAAGAGATGAACGTGGCCTGCTGGGTCACCGGGCTTCGATGCACCGAGGGGCGCACGCGGACCGACTTCCAGGAAGTCGAAGAACGTGACGAAGGGCTCATCAAGCTCAATCCCATCCTCCTGTGGCAAGAGCGGGAGGTCTGGCAATACCTGGCGCTCCATCAAGTCCCGGTGAATCCGCTCTACGGAGCCGGGTATCGATCGCTTGGATGCGAGCCGTGCTCGAACATCACAACCGGGGAAGACGAGCGCGCCGGACGGTGGATCGGCACGAGCAAGTGCGGCGGTGAGTGTGGAATCCACACGCGGCCGCTCAAGGACGAGCGCTAGCTCTCTCCACCAGTCTGTGAGGTGTCGGTCACGGCCGGGTGTCCTGTGACTTCCAGATTGCCGGACCGACACCGAGCCAGCTTCGTGCACCGTCTTCCCATTGGCACGGAACCTCCGGTATTCATTGGAGCTGGCACGTCCTCTGCACGAGCGGGTGCGCGCGCTGGGCACGATGCCGCCAAACGCGGTATGCTGAGGCGCAAGAGGCGACGCAGCTGTCCGTGTGTGGCGTCGGTGCGGCAACCGCATTCTGACCACACGATGGTCGAAGCGTGTCCGTGCGCAGCCGGGCGGATCTGCGTCCCTTGACGAACGTGGCAGAGGAGATGAGCGAACGTGGAAAGAGATGATGAGCACAGCACGAACGACGACGCGGAATCCATCGAGAGCTTGTCGCTTGAGGACCTGCAAAAGAAGCTGGAGACGACCGCGGACGGGCTGACGACGGACGAAGCACAGCGGCGACTAGCCCAGTACGGGCCCAACGAACTCGAAGAGAAGCATCGTAGCGTGATCCTGAAGCTGCTTTCGTTCTTCTGGGGGCCGATCCCGTGGATGATCGAAGTGGCCGCCATCCTATCTGCGGTTCTGCAACACTGGGAAGAGTTGTACATCATCGTGTTCCTCCTCGTATTCAACGCGGTGGTCGGATTCTGGCAGGAGTTCAAGGCGTCCAACGCACTGGAGGCACTGAAGGGGCAGTTGGCCATTCGCGCGCGCGTCCTGAGGGATGGGAAGCTTGTCGAGATCCCGGCGCGCGAACTGGTTCCGGGAGACGCGATCCGCATTCTTCAAGGGGACATCATTCCCGCCGATGGGCGGCTGATTTCGGGCAAGTACCTCAGTGCCGATGAGTCTGCATTGACTGGCGAATCGCTCCCCGCGGACAAGGTCGCCGGCGATCCGATCTACTCGGGGTCCGTCGCGAGGCAGGGCGAGATGACGGCGTTGGTCACCAGGACGGGGATGCACACCAAGTTCGGTCAAACGGCCAGCTTGGTGCAGAAGGCCGGCGCGGCATCGCACCTGCAGCGGGCCGTGTTGCACATTGCGGACTACCTGATCTATCTGAGCCTCGGGCTGGCAGCGTTGTTGGTGATCTTCCAGCTGTTCCGCGGTGATTCCCCGCTGACGATCTTCCAGTTCGTTCTGATTCTGATTGTCGCATCGATTCCGGTCGCACTGCCTGCCGTCATTTCCGTGACAATGGCGCTCGGAGCGCTGGCACTATCCAAAGAGAAGGCGATCGTGTCGCGGCTTCAGTCGATCGAGGAGATGGCCGGCGTCGAC
>CAZXQL010000168.1:0-4193 GCA_964643395.1 uncultured Thermotogae bacterium | reverse complement strand
CTGTCACGCTCTGTGGTCGCTCTTTCCAGAGTCATTCGACTAGATATCGCTTTTAACCCTGCCTGCCCCTGCACGAACAGGATGAGACTGCTTACAACCCCAAACGAGCAACGAATGCAGTCTTACACACGTTTGGTTTAGGCTCTTCCCGTTTCGCTCGCCACTACTCAGGGAATCTCGTTTGATTTCTTTTCCTCCGGTTACTGAGATGTTTCACTTCGCCGGGTTTGCAGAACGCATCTACTGATTTCAATGCGAACTCCTAGGGCTTCACCCTAGGGGGCACTCCCATTCGGAAATCTCCGGCTCAAAGCCTGCTTAGCGGCTCCCCGAAGCTTATCGCAGCTAGCCACGTCCTTCATCGCTTCCAACTGCCAAGGTGTCCACCGTTTGCCCTTACTGCGCTTACGCGGCACACACTCTATTCACTTGTCAAGGAGCAGCGCAGCATCTTCGCTGCGCGGATTGTGATGCTAACATAGCCCTAGACGCCTGTCAAGGCGAGCCACAGGGCAACGCGGGAGACTTTACTTCGCCGGACGGAAGGTGTCAAGGAAATTCCCCCGATTCGTTGTGACGCCGTTCGACATGTCCGCCGATGTCCCAATTCATGAGCGTTTCACGAATCGCTCGTTAGGCGGACGCCGCCCCTTCAACCCGGATCTCATCGATGAACGTGGTCAACCACTTCTGTGCCTCCGCATGGAGGGCTGCATCATGAGCTGCCAGGCACTTGACGGTCCGGCTGCCCATCTTCTCGAACGGAACATGCATCGAGTAGATGCAGGAATTGCAGGCGATGCACTCGGCGTCGGCCGGTCCGCGACCCGCCCGCCATCGTGCCACGAGGTCAGGTTCACGGATCAGCGGACGGCACATCGCCACGAACTCTGCGGCGCCGCTTGTGACGATCCTTTCAGCCGCGTCGACGTTGCGGATTCCGCCGACCAGGATCAGGGGAATGCCGAGATCGAGTGCCTCGATGAACGGAAGGAAGTAGTTCTGCCGCTTCGGATCGAGAATGCCGGTGTGGGACTCGGCCGCCGGAACGGGGCGGAACCCGAGCTCCTCTTCGGTCCGTATGAGCGCGTCCCATGTTCCACCGCTCACCTCGATCGCAGCGATCCCCGCACTCTCCAGAGCACGAGCGAGCGCTTCGAAGTTGGTCTCATCGATCCCGCCGTCGAGATAGTCCGTGCAATTCGCCTTGATCAGTACGGGGAACCCCGGAACCTCGCGTTCCACGCCCTCGATCATCTCGGCCACGATTCGAACGCGGTTTGCGATCGATCCTCCGTAGGCGTCGGAACGCCGGTTCGAGTACGGAGACAAGAACATCCACAGCCCTCCGCCGTGTGCAGCATGGAGTTGCACGCCGTCGAACCCTTCTTCCTTCATGTGCGCCGCGGTCTGCACCAACGCGTCAACGATCCACCGGATCTCCTCGAAGGCGAGTTCCCGGAATCCACCTTCGTAGTACGGCGACGCGATCGGCGACGGACCGGCCGGGAACTGCGTGGACACGAGTTCGTTACATCCGATCTGGGCCACGATCGCGACGCTGGGAGCCGCCTGCCGAATCGCATCGAGCAGCTCCGCGATTCCCTCGATGCGGACCGCATCGTATGAGTAGCTCACAGAGGTGAGCGGCGCACGGGGTTCGAGCGACGGGGGCACGATGTCCGGCCCATTGGCGATCAGCAGTCCGATACCGGACGCAGCCGCCGCTCGGTACAGGTCAACGTCGTCTTCCGTGAATCGTCCCAGCCGCCAGGGCGCGAGATCAGCGGTCCCGGAGCGAACCCATCGGGTGGGGAGGGTCAAGTTCCCGATTCGGGCAGGGGTGTAAACGCGGTAGTCGGCTCGATCCATCGGCATCCTCCTGAGAGTGTCTCGCCGTGGCCGCCGGAACCCGCCCGCGTCACCCATCCGCCGAGACGGCGCCAAGCGCTCCGGCCAGGCAGTCCAGTTCATTCATCGACAGCGTGTCCCCGCGGGCGGTTTCATCGATCCCCGCTTGCGCGAGGACACTCGTGATCCGATCCGCATCGAGCAAGTCTCTCAATCCTCGGCGAACCATCTTGCGACGGTTTCGGTACAAAGTCCGCACGACGGCGAAGAACGCGTCATCGCTCGCGGAGAATCGAGGTTCGGGTAAGAACTCGATCTCCCAATACGCCGAATCCACATCGGGAATGGGGAAGAAAGAGCCCCTTCGGATTCTGCGAACGGCGGACACCGATGCGTAGGCCTGAACGAACACACCGAGTGCGGAGCCATCCTTACCGGGGCTGCTTGCGATCTTCTCCGCCACCTCCCACTGCGTGATCAGGCATGCGCCGACGATGCCCTCCCGTTGGTCGATGAGATGCTTGAGAATCGGCGTCGTGATTCGGTACGGCAAGCTGCCCACGACCCAGATGGGTTGCTCGAGTTCTCCGCTCGAGAAGTCGTAGGTCAGCACGTCGTCCGTTCGGATCGAAACGTTCGCGCGGTCGTGAAGCCTTTCCCGCAGGCCGTTCGCCAAGCGCGGATCAATCTCCACGGCAATGATGGATGGCGACACATCGGCAATCACCTCGGTGAGCGCACCGAGGCCGGGGCCGATCTCTACGACGCCGCCAGGCCGTTTCGCGCGCAAGCGCTCCCCGATCTCAGTGACGATGCTTGGGTCGACGAGAAAGTTCTGTCCAAGCTGCTTTCGAGGCCGCACCCCGATCTCGGCAAGGAGTCGCCGAGCGACCGATGAGTCTGTCACCCGCTCAGGAGGCAAAGTGATCCTGGATCCAGTCGCGGACGAGGTCGATGACGCGCGGATCCACGGGGTCGCTGATATGCCTGTACGTCAGATTGGGCTCCTCAGGATGGTAGCGCAGCAGGTGATTGAGGTTCGGCAAGACGTGGACGCTGACATCCTCGTTTCCGCCCGCCGCCAACGCATCCTGGATCAGCTGAGCCTCGGAGGAGGGGACTTGCATGTCCTTCTCGCCGGAGACCACGAGGACAGGAGACTTCAGCTGCGACAACGTCGCTGCCGGGTCTGAGAGGTAGTACTCACGCAGCCACGACAGAGCCAACGGGGTCGCCTTCAGTTGGGCCGCACTGTCGTCGGTCAGCCACGGCATGGCGGCTTCGAGATCGGCAATCGTGTAGTCCGACCATTCGCCGTGCGAGGCCTTGACAAAGGCCGTGTACTGATCCTGTTGCGCCAAAGCGGTCTCCAGAGCCGCGCCCTCAACGCCCTGCTGAGTCAGTAGGGTCTCCACTTGCCAACGCGTAATGGCGCCCAACGGACGCGCGGCGCCCGACAAGAGCACAACCCCCGCAATCGTGGGATCCTCCACCGCCAGAATGGGCGCCAGATAGGAGCCTTCAGAATGGCCGATCAGGATCACGCGATCGGGGTCGATCTCGGGCTGCTCGCGCAACGCTGCAATCGCTGCGCGGGCGTCGTCGAGCAGGTCGGAGCGGGACGCCAGTGTCTCGTCTCCCTCAGAGGCGCCGACGCCACGCTTGTCGTATCGAAGCGAGGCAATGCCGGCATCGGACAGCGCGACCGCCAATTGACGTTGGATATCGATCGCCATCACAACGTTGCCGGTTTGCAGATCGATGGCGTTCCCGTCCCGATCCACCGGCCCCGACCCAGCGAGAAGAACGACCGCAGGATAGGGCCCGTCCCCAGTTGCCGGCAGCCGGAGGGTTCCGGCCAGTGAGAGCCCGTCCGAGGTGAAGGTCACGTCGCGTTCGACGGCGCTTGTGTCCGGCGTCTCGCCGGCGGTCTGTTCGATCGTGATCCCGGACGGTAGGATGTCCGTGTCGTAGCCCACCGTGCCCTGATTGCGGTTCATCAATCCCACCAAGTGCCCTTGGTATTCGATCAGGACGATCACCGTGTCCCCCAGATGAAGATCGAACTGCTTGCCTTCGTATTGGGTATCCCCGGAGAGGAACGTTACCGAGTTCGGTCCCTCAATCGTTGCGGGGAGGGAGAGGAGCGCCTGGGGTATCGCGGCGGTGAAGCTCCGGTCCAGCGCCTCTGCATGGATGGCGCGGAGCAGGACCGCGAATTGCCCGATCATGTTGTTGTCGAGCAACGCCAAGTTGTCGACATCGGTGACCTGAGCCTTCTGGGAGGACAGCCCGACCCGGATCTCCATGTTGAGGCCGTTCAGTCCCATCTGGGCGGAGAT
>CAZXQL010000167.1:0-4286 GCA_964643395.1 uncultured Thermotogae bacterium | reverse complement strand
CTCGACCTTGGCCTTCAATCCCGATGTGCCGGGCTCCGATGTGTTCAACTACTGGCTGGCGTCGACCCGGTTCTCACTCGGTGGTGTCGGCTTTGTGCACACGCTGTACCTGTCCAACACGCAAACGGACTCGTACCAAGCGCTGTCGGCTCAGTTCAGGTTGGGGACGGTTTCGTTTGCCAACACGGTTCGATTCGGCTTGGGCCCACGTTGCACGTTCTGTTTCTCTCAGAACGATACGCGCGTTTCGTGGACGTGGTGCGATGTGGCCTTCCAGGCTGCGATCGGCTTCACCGATGCCGGATTCAACGCGGCGACTCTCGGAGCCTCCGGCATCCCGGTGCCGGGATTCGGCTTCCTGTTCGGAGACGTCATGCTGGATGCCAGCATCACGTTCGACATGGACGGCAAGTCGCTGTCGGCCGACATTGGCTGGCGTCCCGGAGCGCTCAGTTGCATCAAGCTGTTGGCGGAGTTCGATCTGAGTAGCCCCGGTGCGGGGCCCGTCTCCGGGGCCACGGTCCTTGATGCGATCGACGTGTATGGCCTGCGAATCGACTGCCGCATTCCGAGCGGATTCGGAGAGGTGACCTTGGTGTCCGCCACATCGCTGGATTCGAGCTATAACTCGACCGTCACCGGTCAGACCGACTACTTCGAGTTGTTGCGGCTATCCGGTCCGTTGCTCGCCTGCTGCGGATACCCGGGAACGTGGAGCGCTGCCACCTATTTCAACGTGGGCTCGACGATGCTGTTCGATTGGGGCATGACGCTTCTGCGTGCCGACATCTCGATCTCGAACCACTTCGACTTCAGCTTCGAGACCGTCTTCCGGTCCGGGTTCTTCGGAGATCCCAACCTGGAGCTGACCGTCGGCTGGATGGTCCGCTGGTAGGCCCTCCGTCTGACGCAATGGGGGCCGCCGCAGCGGTCTGCGAAACTGCGAATGCTCTCCCTCCACCGATCCCCCTTGCTTGATCGAGTCTGACACGCACTGCCCGACGGCTGTCCGTCAGGTCTGCCGCATAACGAGCCCGAACCCGGGCGAATCAGCAAACAATAGGGCGAGTGCGACGGCACCGACCTCACGTCGTTCCCAATGGGGATCTAGGCCGCTTGCAGCATCGATGCAGAAGAGGAGTACAAAGACCTGCCCTCACAAAGGAGGAAGGAGGCACACTACAGTACATAGCAGATGTGACAACAACGGAGGAGTATGGTATAGTGTATGGGCGATGATGCACGGTTGACGTTGGTAGACCGTGTTTGTAGGACGTGATTGCGCACGCGGAGGGAGCATCGCTCGACTGAAGGAGGCCGCATGTTGGATGCAGAGACGATGGGGGACGCTCGAAGTCTCTCGAATCACTTCAGGGCATCTGCCGCCTTTGTCCTGATCGCGATGTCGATGATCACTGCCTCGGTACAAACGGTCGTCCACGCACAGGACACCAAACCGCCGGGGCTGACGGCGTTCGAGCGCCAGAGCCCCGGTTCGCAATACACGAACGCCGATTCGCTCGTGTTTCGTGCCACGTTCGACGAAGGCGTGCAGTACGTCACGGGGGATGACTTCGCTGTCACGGGAACGACCGCAACGGTCACGAATGTCAACGCCGTGAGCGACAGCGCGTACGAACTGACCGTATCCGGAGGAGATCTCGCAGATTATGAAGGCTCTGTGGGCGTCAACCTGAATGCTGGTCAGGACATTGCCGACCTGTCGGACAATCCACTACCGGCGGGCGAGCCCGGGACGGATGAAACGTATCTGCTCGACAACACGCCGCCTGTCGATCCCACCGCGACCAGTTCTAGCCACCTCATCGATGTTTGGGACAAGGATGCCACCGTCGATATCGAGGTTTCGGGCGCGTCGGATGTGGGCGGCTCGGGCGTTGATGGCTTCGAAGTGGAGTGGAACCAATCCGCCACGTGGACCCCGACGCAGACCAAGGAACACGAGGAGATCTGGAGCGGCGCGACCTACACGGCGACCTCTGACGGCGACTGGTACTTCCACATCGCCACAGTCGACAATGCGGGCAACTGGACGGCGACCGAGCATGTCGGACCGTTCCGGATCGATACCACGACGCCGTCCATACCGATCGGTCTGACGCCCGCCGACGGAAGCTACACGACCGACACGTCGCCGATCTTGTCATGGGATGCGAGCACGGATACCGGAGGCAGCGGGATCCGGGATGCGGATGCCTACCGTATCGTCGTGTCCGGACCGGTGAACCGCGACACGTACGTCTCGGATACCGACTACAACCCAACGCTGTCCGAAGGCGCGTTCACCTGGAAGGTGTACGCTCGTGACAACGCAGGCAACACCAGCGACTACACATCTGATACCACGCTGATCATCGATGCGGCAAAGCCCGATGTCACGATCGACCAAGCCGGCGGACAGGCCGACCCGACAAACGTGTCCCCCGTGCTTTTCACAGTCATATTCGATGAGGCGATCGATGCAGCCACCTTCACGAGCGCTGACATCGCAGTCGGAGGGACGGCGACGACGGGAGAAATCACGATCACCGAGGTGACGCCCAACGACGGCACGACGTTTGACGTCTCGATCGTCGCCACGAGCGACGGAACGGTCGTTCCGGAGATACCGGGGGGCGTCGTCGAGGATCTCGCAAGTAACACCAACACCGCATCGACGAGCACGGACAACTCTGTTACGGTTGACACGATGAGGCCGATCGTTCAGAACCTGGGAGTCAGCGATCTACTGCTCTCGGACGCCGACGCCGGAGGCGCATTGTTCCAAGTGACGGTCTCGTTCGACGAAACCATCGACACGAGCGTCGAGCCGACGCTCGTGCTCTCGCCGAACGTCGTCGACGGTGCGAGTCCGACGCTTGTCTACGACTCGCACATGTGGATGAGCACGGCCCACCCGACGGACGTCTACATCGGAAGATACGTCGTCGCGGATCAAGATGTCGATCTGGACGGAATCACGATTGGCGTTGTCGGTGCGAAAGATCCGGCCGGGAACAGCCAGCGGGACTATGTGCCGGAAAGCGAGTTTGATATCGATACGTTGAACCCGGAGGTAGCCGGCGTCTCGGTCAGCGACGTACTGATCACGGATACAGACATACCCGGCGATGCGTCCTTCCTGGTGACGATCGAGTTTTCTGAGGCGATGGACGTCGGGGTGTCCCCGATGGTCTCGTTTGCTCCCGCGGTGACGACGACGCTTTTCTTGGACGCTGCCTCAGGCTGGCAGGACGGCGGCACGTACGTGGCGCGATACGACGTAGCGGACGCGAACGACGACATCGAGAACATTGCTGTCGATGTCACGGGCGCACAGGACTTTTGTGGGAACGTGCAAACCAATTACCCTCCCGAGAACGAGTTCGGGATCGATACCAGGAACCCGGCAGTGCTCGTCGTCTCGACGAGTGACGTGTGGATCGACGATCTCGACACGGACGACCAGCTGACGTTGTCCGTGCACTACTCCGAGACGATGGATACGGGGCTGGACCCGGTGATCACGCTTCCTCCAAGCTTAGCGGCCACTCTGATCCCCAACGTCGATGGCTGGACAGACGGCACGACCTACGAAGCCATCTACGACATCGACGACGCTGACGCACTCGAACTGGGAGTTGACATCCAGGTCGACGGGGCCGTCGATATGAAGGGCAATGCCCAAGATATCTACAACGGGCTGGATCAATTCGATGTCGACATGCTGAATCCGTCGCCGTGGGCGGCACCGACGATTCAGATCGTCGCGGCTGGCGCGGCAGGTAACGGGACGTTTCTCGATCGGTATCTAGATTTGGGCGAGGGCGAGGAGCCACCGATAGCCGGGCTCTCCGCATTGGCCGCCGTCTACGAAGTCGGGGAACTCATCAGTGGGCGCTGCCTGCTTCTTGATGATTGCGATCGGCTACTTCGCGGGTCCTACCTTCACATCTACATCTATTCGGTCGACGCGGAAGCCCGACCTGAGGGCATCGTTCTTGTCGAGCACTGGACGGTTCACTACACCGGGGACTGCGCCGGATACTGCTTCGCTTGGGACAGCGCCGGCCGACCTCCGGGCTACTACGACGTACGTCTGTTCTTCCCGGACGGCTCTGCCCACGTGTGCCGCATCCAACTTGTGAACCCAAGAGAGTAGATCGGGGATAGAACGGGAAGAATGAACAGGGGCCGCTTGCGGGCGGTCCCTCTGCTTCGTACCGTCGCCGGAACGCCTAGCTTGTTGCGGCTGCGCCGAACAAGGATGTCGCATCCTGCCCGCG
>CAZXQL010000166.1:0-4291 GCA_964643395.1 uncultured Thermotogae bacterium | reverse complement strand
GTCACAGTTGGCGATCAAGAGGTCCGACGTGGAGCTCTTCACGCCGATGCCGATCACCTTCTTGTCGTTCTCGCGAAGCTTGCTGACGAGTGGCGAGAAGTCGGAGTCGCCACTGATGATGACGAATGTGTCCACGTGCTCCTTCGTGTAGCACAGATCGAGCGCGTCGACGACCATGCGGATGTCCGCGGAGTTCTTGCCCGACACCCGCACGTGCGGAATCTCGATGAGCTCGAACGATGCTTCGTGCATCGTGGCCTTGAACTCCTTGTACCGCTCCCAGTCGCAGTAGGCTTTCTTGACCACGATGTTGCCCTTGAGAAGAAGGCGCTCCAGGACGTTGTTGATATCGAATTTTGGATACTCCGCTTCCTTCACGCCCAATGCGATGTTTTCGAAGTCGCAGAACAGCGCCATACTGGCGGTCTCCACGACATGGGCCATCGGTGCGGAATTGTCGGCTCGTCGATGTGGCATGGTCCCCCTCACTTCACTTCAATGGCCCTTTCACGGTAGCTCCGCACGACGTTCGGATCAAGTCGGGTCCTGGTCCGAGTCGCGTGATGCGGCCCGCTCCGGTAGAGAAAGGGGCTCGACTCCGGCCTTTCGCCGAATCCAATTGATCGAGTCGAGCACTCCCTTTCGGGTCACGATCCAGACTTCGAGACGGTACTTGCCCGGGAAGTCGAGCAGGCCTGCAGCAAGCAGAATCGTCAGCGTCCCTTGTCCGGGCAGAACCAACATCAGGATACCGGCGAATAGAAGCCCAAGCCCCAAGATATTCTTCAGAATGACCCAGATGCAATGGAGCCATCGGGAGCGTTTCGAGCGACACAAATCGGACCGATGAGCACGCGCGAAGTAGTCGGCGGGGATTCGTGCGACCAACAGAGGAACGGCAAGAACGCCCAATACGAACATCACGATGGAAGCGAGCGCCATCCAGCCGATGACGTCCGCCGACATTCCGATTCGTTCGAGCATGATACCTCGCTATGCCGCCCCACTGTCCCTAGTCATGTTCGCCGACTGCCTGCCGGAGCACGAGGCTCGCCACGGTCACAGTCAGGACCACGAACACGAGGACGCCTGCCAGACCCACCGGCTCTTGCCAGGGGGCCAGCCCCTTGACCATCACTGCACGCAACAAGCGATTGGAGTACGTCAACGGAACGAGATACGTCAGCGGACGCAGCAAGCGGGGGATTGCCTGAATCGGCCACATCATCCCCGACAACAGCACAGAAGGAAGCAAGACCAACGGGAAGAAGATGATGGCCTGCGACTCCGTCTGCGCGAGTGAAGAGAGCAGCGTTCCCAAGCCAACGCTTCCGATGGCGAACAGGATTGTGCATGCGAACGCCCACGCAATCGATCCATTGATGACGATGTCGAACACGGTCTGGCCGATCGTCAGGACCACCAGAGACTGGACGAGCGCAATCAGCCCAAACGCGACGACGTACCCCAGAATGAACTCGGCACGTCGAACCGGCGACACCCAGACGCGGGAGAACGTCCCGTCCACCTTCTCGCGCACGACGGAAAGGAGCGTTAACACCGTGCTAATCAGCATCACGACGAATCCCATGATCGCCGGGGCGAAGCTGTCGATGAATCGAACCTCAACCCCGTAGAGCTGTCGCGTCACGATGTCCACCGGGCCCCCTTCGCCGAGGTTCATCAGCGCGTCGGCCAGCCCTTTCTTAACAGTGGCTGCGACCTGCGGATCCGATTCGTCGAGCGTGAGATCGATCGTGCCCTGCGCGCTGGTCGCAACCCCCATCGCGAAGTGTGCGTAGTACAAGCTGGTGAATTTGTCCGGGATGCGAATGACCGCTTGGTATCCTTGATGCAGAAGCAGATGCTCCGGGTCGCTTCCGGGTGCCAGCACCGTGACGTCGAACGCGTCATCCTGCTGCAGATTCTCCAGGATGGAGCTTGTCAGATCGGTCCGATCCTCGTCGATGAACGCAATGCGAACGCCCGTAATGTCGCCCGAAAACGAATACCCGAACAGGATCATCGCGATTGCCGGGAGCACGATCATGAAGACCAGCACGCGTTTGTCGTGCCAGATCTGCCGCAGCACGCGTTCTGTGACGGCTCCGATGCGGGGAAGCTTCATGCCACACCTCCTGCCACCGGCTCCTGAGTAAGAATCAGGAAGACCTGCTCCATATCGAGCGCGCTTTTCCCACTCTGTGCGGATGCATCGCGCTTGAGTCGATCCGGAGTTCCCTCAGCGACCAGCCGCCCGCGCTGGATCATCCCGACGCGATCGCACCATTCCGCCTCGTGAAGATAGTGGGTCGACAACAGGATCGTGCGCCCCTTGCTGCTCATGTCGTGGAAGTGGTCCCAGAACTCGCGACGTAGGGCGGGATCGAGTCCGATCGTTGGCTCGTCCAACAGCAGCGCCTCCGGCTCATGCAGCAGCGCGCAAGCCAGCGACAGCCGTTGCTTCTCCCCCCCCGAAAGACGATCGGCCCGCTGGCGGCCCCGCCCTGAGAGCTTCATGAGACCGAGCAGTTGCTCCGTCCGCTCGGCAATCCTGGGGCGACGCATGCCGTAGATCTGGCCGAAGAACAGCAGGTTTTCCGCGATGGTCAGATCTCGGTACACAGCTCGTTCTTGCGGCATGTATCCGAATCGGTGGTCGACCGCACGCCGGTCAAAAGGCATCTGCGAGCCGAGCAGCTTGGCCGTGCCCGATGTCGGTTTGGCCAGTCCGCTCAGCATGCGGATCAGGGTTGTCTTCCCCGCACCACTCGGGCCGACGAGTCCATAGATTTCCCCATGGGGGATCCCCAGATCGACGGTGTCGACGGCACGCAACGTCCCGAACGATTTGCTCAACTGCTCGGTTTGGAAGACAAATGCTCGATCAGCCACTGGATGTCTCCTCCACGTGCACGAACAAGCTCGGGTCCAGCCCGCTGTTGATGGTGATGGAATCGTAGTGAACGACGTTCTGCAGGTCACCGTTCTCGTCGTACGCCTTCATGGTTCGTGCAAGGTAAAGCGTGTCGTCGACCTTCTCCACATCGGAGAAACGCGTCTCGACAAGGAGATTCCCATCCACATCGTACAATCGCCGCTTGCTGGGTACGTACGTCTCCGGATCGACCCACAACTCGATCTTCCCGTAGACGGCACTGTCGTCGGCCGCTGTTCCGATCAGGTGATATTCCCCATCGGTGGCGACGTCGAGTTCGAAACTATAGTCGTTCAGCTCGTCCTGCACACCACGCAGGAATTGCCGGAACACCAACCACGGCTGCTCGGCAATCGAGAGGTTGGCGAGGTCTTTCTTGTACCACGTGTCTGCAGCCGCGATGTAGATCCACATGACGTCGCCGTTCACGATCGTCAGATTCCCCGCAAGATAGTCAGGGGAGAGGTACTCCTGCCGCATTCGATCCGGCTGCAACAGGGAAAGCCGGATCGTTTGGGTCGCGCTCACCGTGCCGTCGGCTGCGTAGGTCTCCACCGTCAGCATCGCATCCAGATCCTCGAGGCTCTGCGTGTTTGCCTTCATCTGATCGAGAACGTCTTGTGCCGTCTGGGCTGCCGCCGGCACCGCGCATCCCAGAAGGATCACCAGCACGATCAAGAGAAGAGCTAGGGTTGTCTTGCGCTTCATGGGTACGTCCTTTCCGCAACATGCCGCCTGCCTTGGTCCGTAAGTAGGCCGTCGTAGTAGATCGATTGAAGGCTTCGGAACATGTCGACGAGCGAGATGCCCTCTCGAAGGAGAACGGTCGGAGTGACGACCGAGCCGACCGCTCCCGTCAACAGGAGGATCCAATGCTCGGAATCGATGTCCGAACGGAAGTCGCCATCCTTCTGAGCCTCCTCCACCAACGACCGCAATCTTTTGAGTCGTTGCATCCGAATGGCATCAATCGACTGCCAGAGCAGGGGAGCAACGGCTTCCACTTGGTTGAGAACCTGATGCTGCAGCTGAGGCAGAAACTCGCCCACGAGACGAAGCGATGATTGGATGCGCTCAATCGCGGGCGCCTTGCGGTCCAGGATGGCATCCCATCGCGTCAGGAACCCTTCCAGCAGGGAGAGAACAACGGCCTCGAGCAGGGCATCCTTGGTCGGGAAGCATTGGTAGAGGGTGTTCTTGCTCACATGGGCACGCTGAGCGATCGCCTGGGTTGTGATCGAACGCAGTCCCTCGGTCGCCAGCATCTCACGGCCAACTGCAAGAATTCGATCTCGAGCGTTCATCCACACCTCGATGATACCCATGAGTACTGCTTCGGTACTAACGGTATCG
>CAZXQL010000165.1:0-4334 GCA_964643395.1 uncultured Thermotogae bacterium | reverse complement strand
TGACGGCGGTGGGAGCCTGATCCGGCATCAGCCACGAGCATCCCCCGAGTCCCACGGCAAGGCCACACACACCAAGAATCAGACAGCGAACGCACCACCGAGTCATATCGCAACGAGAGTATCGGACAACCGGGGACGGCATCGGCACACGTGCACTCCTCATGGACGAAGACGATCACCTCATGCTATGGGTCAGCCGTCACCATCTGATGTGCGCGGTGTGGGGGCGCTCCACGTCGAGGTAAGATGGTCACCGGAGATGATGCGGCGTGAACGAATCGAGGGTCGAGGAACGGCTAGAGCACTGGATTCCGTGCGAAACCTACGTGCGATACGCCGAGTCCGATCTCACTCGTTGGCGTCAAATCGTCGGCTGCCGCGTCCGATCCGCCGACTCGAAATGGGGAGAGGGCGTCGTGAAGAGCATATCCTGGGGCAGTTGCTGCGATGGCGTTCGTCCCTACGTCCAGATCAAGACCCGGTACGAAGAAGGTTGGTCAGCGACAAGCCGTGCGGAGACTTGGTGCCTGCACCATCGCAGCGTGGCCGTTCCTGCCGCCGTCGTCGCAGCCGTTCACGCATGTCTCGATCCGACGGTTTCCGAAGAGGAACGAGCCGAACGTCTCGCGCGGCATACCCGCGAACTCCGCGAACGACAGGATCGTGACGCGCTGGAACGTGCATCGCGAATGCGAAGCCGGGCGCTGAATCGACGCAAAGGGAACTAAGCGACCGGATCCAATTCGTCGAGAATCACCTGCGGGGCCCATCGTGCCGCGAACCCGCAAACCGAAGCGCACGCAACGTGACCGCCCGCTTCGTACCACGCTTTGGCTTTGGAGGGATCGTCGCAGCACCAACCGACGATCGCTTTCTGGACCTCGTGGCACCTGGTGCTTCCGATCTTGCCGACGAACGCTTGGACGAACGATTCGGACACACGGCGTACGAGTGCGTCGGTCTCCGGTTCGTGGAAGCTGTCGGGCCCCAACGCCTGTCCGATGGCCATCAACCCGCCGATGACGCCTCCGCAGGTTTCCCCAGTTCCGACAATCCCACCGCACAGACTGGAGCTGGCTTTGAAGGCATCGATGCCCGGCATCCGCAAGTGAGTCTGGATAGCCCACAGCACGGACCGGCAGCAGTTGGAGTACCCGCGCAGGTTGTTGAACGCTGACTTCGCGATTCTGTCCAGGTGTTTCAATCGGATCTCTTCGGGCGAGGCCGAGGCGGGATCCGGGTAGGACGCGACCTCGGCGGGGCCCAGCACCTGGGCGACCATCTCATCGTAGATTGGCATGTCATCCTCCCGACCGAAGACGATACACCATTTGCGCGAGTTTCGTCAGCAGCTAGACGAGCGCCCAGACTCCGCGGGCAAGAAGCCCTACGACGAGGGCAATGCCGGTCGTGGCCAGGACGACCATTGCCGTCCTCGGGGCGCCGAATTCCCTGCGCAGAACGGCAACTGTCGCGATGCAGGGAACGTAGAACAGCGAAAAAAGCGCGAAGACGAACATCTGCCCCGTGGACAGCACGGCGGCGACCTGCGTCGTTCCGAGCGCGGCGAACAGCATCACCAGCGACAGCTCCTTGCGGAAGATGCCGAACACGAGCGGAACGCCCACCGCGATCGGCAGTCCCAGGGACCACGTGATCGGTCGAACGGCGGCATTGAGGTAACGTGCCACGTCGAAGTGCTCGAGCAAGCTCATGACGATCGAACCGATCACGAGAATGGGGAGCGCATAGCGTAGGAATTCCCGGATTCGCCACCACATCTTGGCCCCGATTACGCGCACCGACGGCACCTTGTACGAGGGGATCTCCAGAATCAGTCCGGGTGTAACGCCCGGGACGAGCCGGGTCATCACTTGTCCTACCAGCGCGATGACGACGATGTTGACGATGTAGAGCACGAATGCGAGTTCCGGTCCGATGAAGTACCCGACGAGCCCGTAGATGATGGTCGTGCGTGCGACGCACGGGACCATGATGGCCAGCATGGCGGTGATGAATCGATCGCGCTTGTTCTCGAGAATGCGGGTTGCCATCACAGCGGGCACGCTGCACCCGTAGCCGAGGATGAACGGGATGATCGACTTGCCGTGCAACCCGATGCGGTGCATCAGGCCGTCGGCCAAATAACCGGCTCGGGGCAGATACCCGACATCCTCGAGCAGGGCCAGGCCGAACAGAAAGGGAACCAGGTACGGTAGTGCAATGCCGAGGCTTCCACCCAGCCCCTCAAACAATCCGCGCACGGCTGCGAACGCGATGCCGCCCGACGGGAGCACGTTCCCCAGCCAGGTGATGCTCCGCTCGAGCCCGGCATTGATCGGCGTCTCGATGGCCGTTCCCACCTTGAAGACGAACAGGAACAGACCGTAGAGAATGGCGCCGAGGGCGATCAGCCCGAACGTTCGATGCATAAGGACGCGATCCAGATGGTCGCGCAGCGTGGGGATCGGACGGCCGACGGTGGCGACGCTTTCGAACAGCTCCATCGCCTGCGCGTGCCGTTCGGCGGAGATGACCTGATCCGCGGGGCGTCCTCTCGCCCGATGGATCTCGCGTCTCGCCTCCGCCACGGCGTCGTCGAGGTCGTCCATTCCGAGTGCGTCAGGGCTCCGGAACAACGCGTCCCCCTCGAGCAGCTTGACGGCTGTCAGCCGCGCGTCGGCTCCGACGACGCGTTTCGCAAGACGCCGAATCGAGGACTCGAGATCCGCGCTAAACGGACGGGGGGATGGGATCTGGGCGCGCCTCGCCGCTCGAATCGTCTGCGTGACGGCCTCCTGGACGCCGGCGCCGCGGATTGCGACGGTAGGAACCACGGGGACGCCGAGTTGCTCGGAGAGCGCGTCGGCGTCGATGTCGATACCCTTGCGCCTCGCCTCGTCCATCATGTTGAGGCAAACGACGACGGGAAGACCGAGTTCCAGAAGCTGCAAGGTCAGCTCCAAACTTCGCGACAGCAACGACGCGTCGAGAACGTTGAGCACCGCATCAACGCGTTCCGACAACAAGAAGTTGCGAGTCTGTGCCTCGGCCTCGTCCAGCGGGACCAGCGAGTAGGTTCCGGGCAGATCGATGATGTCGAGATGCTGACCGCCGACCATCGCTTCGGATCTCAAGTACTCCACCGTCGTTCCGGGGAGGTTGGATGTGTTGGCCTTGTAGCCGACGAGGTGGTTGAACAGCGTGCTCTTTCCGCAGTTGGGCTGGCCGATGAGCGCGATGGTGAAGCGGGACGTACGGCTTGAGCTCACGCCGACCCTCGATGCGCTTGTACTCGTTTCCGAGCGCACGCATCGCAGATTCCGAACATCTCGAGATTGGAGCCCCGTACGGTGAATTTCGCCGCCTCGGCGGCCGCGTGCAGCGACTCAGGCACGGGAATATCGGTGACGCGGCCGCAGGCCGAGCAGACCAAGTGTACGTGGTCCTCGGAGACGAGTTCGAAATGGCCGTGGTTCTCGCCGAAGTCGAGCATGCGAATGAGGCCCAGTTCCTTGAGCAACGTCAACGTGCGATACACGGTGGCGAGTCCGATCTGAGGGCGGTCGCGCTGTGCAATCCGGTAGATCTCCTCGGCATCAAGGTGTGCATTCTGGCCGATGATGCGGAGGAGAAGCTCTCGCTCGCGGGTCACGCGCCTTCCCGAAGTGCGAAGCAGGGAAACCATCTCGGCGGTCTTGGCGTCATGCATGGGAACCTCCTCGTACGGCGGCTTCGCGAACGGGCTCAACGTAGACGTGACTGGCCACCCCACGTCCCAGCGCGACTTGCATTCCGTGCACGCTGACCAACAGCGGCCCGCGGAATGCCCCGCGGCGGGCCGGGAAGACGATGTCGCCCACGTGGATTCCCAGTTGATTGAGGTTGCGCCGCATGCCGTGCCCGCCCGCAATGCGGACGACGCGAGCGAATTCTCCAAGCTCCAGTTGCGCCAAGGTCATGACCCCAAAATGATAACGATTCTCATTTGCAATTCAAGGAGGACGTTGCCGTTCGCCTCGCGGATGGTATCCTGCGGTATGCATCGTGAAGATCGACGCTACATCGAGCTCTACGACCGTCTTCTGGACGCATACGGCCCACAAGGCTGGTGGCCCGGGGGGGATGACCCGTTCGAGGTGATCGTCGGCGCGATTCTGACGCAACGCACGACATGGACGAACGCGGCACGGGCGATCAAAGCGCTGAGAGGAGAGAACCTCTTGACCGCGGGCGCCATCGACGCATGCGACGCCCGAACGCTTGAGGAACTCATTCGCCCCGTCGGCTTCTATCACGCGAAGGCGGTCAAGCTCAAGGCGTTCTGCGCGATG
>CAZXQL010000164.1:0-4404 GCA_964643395.1 uncultured Thermotogae bacterium | reverse complement strand
GCCGACCCGCACGCCCACGCCGCACGTCGTAGCCGCCTTCCGGCCATCAACGCACGCGGAAGCCTCGGACGCCGACCACGGGGCTGTCCCCGCCGGAGTCAAGCGAGACGAGAGCCACAAACAGCAAGATTTGGACCGTCGCGGCTCCGCCGCGCTCAGGCACCCCTGCGATTCACATTCCGGCACGTCCTCATGGACCGCGACCACCCACAGCAATTGGGCCTTCCTGCCATTGCACTAGACAGCGTCTTGCGGCCGTCACATCACTCGGAGGACGGGCGGAACAGGTTATGCAACAGGTTCTGCTGCAGGTCGGCCAGTCGTTCCAGTGCGGACGCGAGCCGAATCCGGAACTCGACCGGGAATGCCTCCTCTTCCCGCGACCGTATCTTGGTCACGTCAATCACGAATACGGGATCGTTCTCCCGTTGCTCGGCATCCAACGACACATAGCTCATCGCTTCTCTCGCCTTGAAGACCTCCGCAAGTCCTTCTTCGGTGATGTTGACAGCCTTGGAAAGCTCCGTCAGCGAAGGCAGTTTGCCGGCTTCCCGGAAGAGCCTGGCTTCGACGGCCTCGATGCGGCGGTTGAGATCCTTCATCCACTTCGGGATCGCAGTTCGGCTGACTTGGTCCCGGATGTGGTGTCGGATCTCTCCCTTGATGAGGTTGGCTGCGTATTCGGCAAACGCCTTCCCCCGGGACAAATCGAAGTTGTAGACCGCATTCATGAGACCCAAGTATCCGGGCCTGAAGAGCTCTTCCGCTTCGAATCCGCTCGTTGCGAAATCGGTCGCGATGACGTCGTGGATGATCGACGTCGCCCGCTGGAGGACGGCTTCCCGAACGGCATCGGAATCCTTGCCGGCATCGGTCAGCCGCTGGAGGAGCTCATCGAGAGGAAGGTCTTGCAATGGCCCGTCCATCCCTACATTCCAAACGCCAGGTCAAAGCCGACTGTTACGAGTTGGACGCCGGAGAAGTCGAACTCAGCGCGTGTGAACAACGTGACGCCGCAGAACTGCACATCCGCGTAGATACATTGCCCGGCGAATCCCGTCGCATCAAACGTGGTCAGGCTCCTGAACGTCACGGGGTCAATCGACGCTTCCACCGCAATCAGCTGCTCTGCGAAGAAGAACGACGCGTCGAACGTCGTCGACGTCGTGACCAAGACGTCGCACAGCTCAAACGAGACAGCGAACTCCTGAGCATTGAACACCACGGGGACAAGCGGCAGCGGAAGGAGTTGCGTAAACGACGTATGAGATGTGAACCGAACGACGTCGATCTGCAGATCGAGGATGAAGTCGATCGCGGTGATGGTGAACCCGCCATCAAGAGTCATCGATGCCAACAACGAGATCGATGGATCGCCGAATCGGTATCCCGTCTCAAACAGCATCTTCGCCAACCCCGTTTCGTCAAACCACGTCGTGTTGCTGGCGAGCATGCCCATCGTGTCGACTTCAACCCGGAACAGCTCTTCCTCGAAGTAGAAGCCGGGAACGATCCTCACATCCAGGGGTGCAGGGTCTGCGCACAGTCCATCCAGATGATCGAACAGGTACAACAGCTGCGCGCTGAACGGCGCCTCGATGCCTCCCAGCATGTTGACGAGGTTCTCGGCTCCAAAACCGGTCAGGCTCGTCAGCGTCACTCCACAAACGACGTTGCTCGAGATCTCGAGCACACCTCCCACACTGTACGTCGGTGTCTGCGGCCCAACGATGTCGGCCAAGATCAGATCGAAACCGATCTGGACGCCCACAATCGACAAATCCATGCTCAACGCATTCCACGAGAAGATGGGCTCGAAACGGATCTCATCGCCAATCTGAACCGCACCCAGATCGACGCTGAGCGTCACCGCTTCCGACTGGAATCCGTAGAGATCGAATCCGGTCGCCGATGTGAAGCTGAACCCGCTGACCGAGAACGCCATCGACAGGTTGGAATCGATGTTGTATGACGTAGGCGGAATCGGCGTGTAAGTGATGTCGAGCCCCACGCTCCCCGAGAAACCCACGTCATCCGCGATCGCGGCCACCCAACCCGCCGCAGAAAGCAAGACAATCGCGCAAAGCGCTATCCGAACGCACGTGCGTCGCATGATGACCTCCTCCAAGATCTCGGCATGAGCGTACTCGGAGACAGGTCAGAACCGAGGGAAACCCGAGTAGGCGCCATCGTGGGTTTGTCCCGGAGGCACAGGACATGTGGCCGCACGTGCCCGTGGCCACATCCGTCGATTCCGGATCGGCACGACGACTTCGATCGACCTACTTCGCGATCTCCATCCTCGACAGCACGAGCCCGGTGAGCAGCTTCGGATAGAAGTCCGTCGACTTCTGGGGCATCTTCTCGTTGTGATCGGCGACGCGCACGACTTCGGCCGGGCTGGTCGCGTTCAAGTAGAACAGGAGTTGCTGGGTCCCGTCGCGAACGGCGGACGCGCCATGCTCGGCATCCACAGTGTACGTCACGTTTCGCTCTTCCTCGAGCGCCTGCGCATCGATGCCTAGGATGCGATCCAACAAGATGGTATGCAGGAGGCTCACGTCAAGGCGCTTGTAGTCCTCGGAATGCTCGCTCGGAAGGGACGCCGCGGTCGTTTCGTCCTTTAGCGTCAAGCTCGTGAACCCCTTCGCGGTGACGCATCCGAACGTGTGCATTCCGCGCCCTACCTTCGTCGCCGAAACCATATCGTCGAGCGAATCATGATGCTGGATGTGGAAGAACTCGGCCGCATCCTCGAGGAACGCCGCCGCATCGAACGACTCGATTCCGTGCACAAGCCGGTGAATCGGCCGAATGGACATCCCCGGCTCAGAGATGTTGAACAACGTCATCATGCGAACATCGAATGATTCGGGAGCGGCCGGGCGCCATCCCTGTCGCTCGCACTCGTCCGCGAAGTTGACGGCCGTCTCGTATCGATGATGTCCATCGGCGATGTACAGGTCTTTGTCGGCAACGGCGGTCTGGATCGCTCCAATCAGTTCCGGGTCGGCGATTCTCCAGACCTGATGAAGGTTGTCGTCCGCATCACGTGCCTCCGCCAACGGCTGCGTACTCTCGAGAATCCCGTGCAACGTCTTTTCCGTGGTTCGTGCCGGGTCGTTGTAGAGCATGAAGATGTGGCCGAAGTTCGCCTCGGTAGCGCGCATCAACTTGAGCCGATCTTCCTTCGGTCCCCGGAGCGTTTTCTCGTGCGCGTGGACCTTCTCCGGCTCCAGAGCTCCCAGAGCGATGATCCCTCGTCTCGTGAGATGCTCCCCTTCGAAGGAGTACGTCTGGTTGTACGCATACAGCGCAGGCTCAGGATCCCGAATCAGGATCTCTTGTTCGATCCAAGCGTTCAGATGTTCGGCGGCGCGTGTGTAGACGTTGTTCCCTTCGCTGTCGCTGTCCTCTGTGCGTCCCTTGATGATGCGCACGATGTTGTACGGGCTGCTTTCGTAGCAGGCATCCTGAACGTCCGGATACACGCGATCGTACGGCGGCGTGACAACGCCTGAGATGTCCCCGACGACCGCCGGATTGTACCGATACCCACGAAACGGAATGATCCGAGCCAAAACGTCCTCCTTACGGGTTCGATCGAGCGAATTCGATCACGATGTCGGCGGCTTCTTTCCCCACCCTCTGTTGAGCCTCAACCGTCGAGGCCCCGATGTGGGGGGTCAATGAGACGCCGGCTTGCGCAAACAGCGGATCGTCGGGGTTGGGAGGTTCCTGCTCGAAGACATCCAACGCCACGCCGGCGACCTTGCCCGATTCCAGTGCCTCCACCAGAGCCGTCTCATCGATGACGCCGCCGCGCGCGCAGTTCACCAGATAGACCCCATCCTTCATGCGATCGAACTGAGCCGTGGAAATCGACGGTCCCACTTTCGGATCGAATGGGATGTGCAGTGAGATGAAGTCCGCGCGTGCGAGCAACTCATCCTGAGGGACCATCGGTGCGATCTCAGGAACCGGGCTCTCCGTGAGATAGGCGTCCGAGCACACGATGTTCATGCCCAATGCCGACGCCTTGCGCGCGAGGATCTGGCCGATTCGCCCGATCCCGATGATTCCGAGCGTCTTGCCCGAGATCTCGATGCCCTTCATCTGCTTCTTCTCCCAGCGGCCGGCCTTGATTGACTCGGTTCCGCGGCCGATATGCCTGGCCAAGGAAAGGATGTGACCCAACGCCAACTCGGCGACCGAGTTCGAACTCGCGGCCGGCGTGTTTCGTACCGCGACGCCCTTGCCTTGATGAAGCGCGAGGCAGGCGAGTTGGCGAAGCTGCTGCGGCGGCTGGCTGGGACGTTCCGCCGCCAGTGGCTGCGACGCAACAAGCCCAACGGCCTGGAGGTGATCCAGGCCCTGCGGCAGGACACGCCCGGAGTCCGGATC
>CAZXQL010000163.1:0-4418 GCA_964643395.1 uncultured Thermotogae bacterium | reverse complement strand
CCCCGGCATGCTCGGCTGGATGTGGACCCTCGTCCCGGCGGTCACGCTGGCGTACGATGGCGTGGGGAGAAGCGCGCGGCTTCCCACCCGGGCTCGAATGTCGATCTCGGCGATTCTCTACGTTATACTGTGGGCTGATCTCTTCTTCCTATTGGAGAGGGCCGTTGTCTTGCACCGGCACATCTCGGGGAGTCGAGAGATCATGATTGCAGCAGCGTTGGGGTTCGTCGGTGCACTCTTCCTGTCGTTGGGTGTGACACGGCACCGGATGGCTGCCAAGGAGTGATGAGATGAAAAAGTGGATTGCGCTTCTGATGTGTGCGGTGGTTCTGGGGATCGGTTTCGTGGCCATCGCACAGGAGGTCAGCGGCGAAGGGACGACGACGGATACAACGAACACCGCGGCGAGCCCGCTTGGTGGCAGCTGGGTTTCGATGCTCGTGCTGTTCGCCGTGTTCGGAGCCATCTTCTACTTCATGTTGATTCGGCCGCAGCGTAAGCGGCAGGCGAAGATGAACGAGCTCATCGGGGGACTGAAGCGAGGGGACCGCGTCATCACAGCCGGTGGCATCTACGGTGAAATCGATTCCATCGGTGACGCCGCCATCGTTCTCGTTCTCGAGGATGGAGCGAAGCTGAGGGTCGCCAAGAGCAGCGTCGTTCAGAAGAGGGACAAGTAAGGGAGATCGCATGGCTCACCACCATTTCACTCGGGGCGATTGGATTCGTATCGGTGTCGTTGTCGCGGTCATCGCTGTTGCGCTGTACTACGTGTACCCGTTCTGGCCGATCAGTAAGGTCGTTCAGCTGGGTCTGGACCTCCAAGGCGGCGTCCGGATGGTTCTCGAGCCCGATCCGAACCAGGAGATTGCAGGAACCGGAAAGACGTTCAGCGAACTCGATGATGCCGCGAAGAAAGACGTTCTGGATCAGATTATCGCCATCCTGAACAACCGAACGGACCAATACGGCGTTGTGAACCCGGAGATCCGGATCTTTGGTGGTGAGCGCATCCTGGTCAACCTTCCCGGGACCACGAATCCCGAAGACGCACGTCGTCTCATCGGTCAGACCGCGCTGCTCGAGTTTCGCCGCGTAATCCAGGCCGGAAGCAGCCCGTACGATGAGTTGATCCCCTCGTCGAGTTCCCAGGAAGTGCTCCGCAATCGTGACGGGGTGCCATTCATCGTGGACCGCGAGGTGCTGTTGACGGGCGCCGCCCTGTCCAATGCCAAGGTCGGAACCTCGACGTCGCTCCAATCGAACGGGCTCTACTATGTCAGTCTGACGTTCAACCAGGCCGGCGCGGAACGCTTCGCCTCGGTGATGGGGCAGATGAACGTCGGCGACTTGCTTGCCATCGTCCTGGACGGGACGATCTACAGCGCTCCCGCCATTTCCCAGTCGATCAAGGACGCGGCCGCCCAGGGTTGGCGCAGCATCGTCGATTCGACCACGATCCAGGGTAACTTCACCGCGGACGAGGTCAAGATTCTCGCCATCGCCTTGCGTGCCGGTGCTCTTCCTGTCGCCATCACGATTGCGGAGGAAACGAGCGTCGGTCCGTCGCTGGGTGCCGACTCGATCCGGCGCGGCGTGATGACGATCGTCATCGGATTCGCGCTCATCTTGATCTACATGTTCGTCTTCTACCGCATTCTCGGATTCGTGGCCAACATGGCTCTGATCCTCAACATGCTCATCGTCTTCGCCGCGCTCAACGTGTTCGGCGCCGTACTCACGTTGCCCGGAATCGCAGGTATCATCCTGACGATCGGTATGACCGTGGATGCGAACGTCATCATCTTCGAGCGTGTGAAGGAGGAGCGCCGAACCGGGAAGTCCCCGCTGGCGGCGGTCCGCGCGGGATTCGAGAAGTCGTTGTCCACGCTGCTCGACGCCAATATCACGACGCTGATCACTGCATTCATCCTGCTTCTACTCGGAACGGGGCCCATTCGCGGCTTTGCGGTGACGCTCGGCATCGGCGTACTCGGAAGCCTGTTCTGCGCTCTGGTCGCCAGCCGCTTGCTGTTGGAGAAGACGGGGTTCTCGTCGTTTATCCCGGTGAAGGTGATTCAGGAGCAGTAGCGCTCAAGATCAATTGCATCAGCGCATCATCGGAGGCCACGCGCCCCTGCTTGATGCGCTGATCCAGTTTCACGCCCAATCGCAGCGTGCGGGCCAAAGTCTCCGTGGATCGCAGCTTGACCTGTCCGACCAATCGCCGGCACAGCCAATCCTGAACCCCGACGTTTGATGCGATGTCCGACTGCGGTCGCCGCTGGTCGAGAAGCAGGCGAACCATCACCAGCCTCGTGAAATGCCGGATGATCCCGCCAACGATGCGTCCCGAATCCTCCTGAAGCCCGTCCAGCTCGCCCAGCGCGGGCGCCAGCTTCCCCTCGCCCAGCCGGTCGTAGAACGGATACACCGTCGCTTCGGTGTGATTGAAGCACAGCTCGCGCGCGGCGACCTCGGAGATCTGTTCGTCCGCGGCAAGCGTCCGCAGTTTGCGAAGCTCGTGCTGCAGCGACAGAAGGTCGTTCCCGCACTCGGCAAGAAGCATCCGGGAGACTGTCGAAGAGAGCGCCAGTCCAGACGCTTGGAGGACTTCGCGCGCCGCGCGCTGCAGCGCCGCTCCCTTCGGAGTCGGGAGGACGAGCGCGGCGCCGGCGCCCTTGGCCGCCTTGAGCACCGCATGCGCCGCCTTCAGCGAACCGGCGAGGAGCGTCAGGTACGTTCCCTCCGGCAGCGGCTTGTCCAGGATATCGGCGAATGCTTTGGCCGATCGGAGTTTCTCGACCCGCCGGATGACGAAGTGCCTCCCCAGCGTGAACAGCGAACAGGAGCGAAGCTCGAGATCCAGCGACGAAAGCTCGACCTCGTCGGCGAACAGCGCTTGACGCTCGATCTCGGGATCGAGGGCTCGAAGCGCCGCTTCGCGGGCGGCAAGCGCCTGCTCGCACAGATAGGGATCGCCCGTGATCAACCGAAGTTGGGGCTCACTCATCGACTCACCTCGCCGGCTGGGGATGCATCATGGTAGTGTGCGTCGAAGCCCGAAGCAATCGGGCGCCGAAGCTCGAAGCCGTCGGATCGGCAGATGTGTTCGCCAAACCGGCTCGACACGAAGCCGTCCATTCGATAGCCTTTCGCCATCGTGACTTCAGTGACCATTTATACCGACGGGGCGTGCAGCGGAAATCCGGGGCCGGGAGGCTGGGGCGCCGTCCTAATCAGCGGCTCGTTGCGCAAGGAGATCTCGGGTGGAGAGGCGAGCACCACCAACAACCGGATGGAACTCGCGGCCGCCATCTCCGCGCTCAAGGAACTCAAGGGGCCGAGCCAGGTCGACCTGTATACGGATTCGAAGTATGTCAAGCAGGGAATCACCGAGTGGATCGAGCGATGGAAGGCCGACGGCTGGAAGCGCCGTTCGGGGAAGCGCCGCCTGCCCGTGAAGAACGAGGATCTGTGGAAGGTGCTCGATGAACTCGTTGCGGCGCATCGGGTGACGTTCCATTGGGTCGAAGGGCATGCCGGACACGGCGAGAACGAGCGGGCCGATGCGTTGGCACGGGCCGCGATTCCGGCGCCGTCGCCGTAGCCGAGGAGTCGAATGGCAATCGTCGTTTGCAGCGCCGATCTGTTTGACGAACACATCGCGAAGCTCGAGACGGCGGGACACGAGATCCGCGCCGTCGATTTCGGCGATCGCGCCGCGTGGACAAGGGCGCTCTCCGACGCCGATGCCCTGATCTGCTTGCTGACCGATCCCATTGACGCCGACTTGCTGGAACACGCGCCGCGGCTTCGGATCATCGCCAATGTCGCCGTGGGCTACGAGAACATCGATCTCGCGTCCGCAGCGAGCCACGGCATCGTCGTCACCAACACACCCGATGTGCTGACCGAAGCGACCGCCGATCACACGTTGGCCCTTCTGCTTGCCGCGGCACGCCGCATCGCCGAGGCCGATGCGGCCGTTCGAGCCGGCACATTCCCCCGGTGGGCGCTTCAGCAACCCCTAACCGGGCTCGATGTCCACGGAAAGGTCTTGGGAATCGTGGGGATGGGGCGCATCGGCGCCGCCGTCGCCCGGCGCGGACGCCGCGGCTTCGACATGCACGTGATCTACCATTCCCGCTCGCCCAACCCGGCGGCCGAGGATCAGTTCGGCGCAGAGTTCGTCTCGTTCGGGGAACTCCTCGAGCGAAGCGACTTCGTCAGCATCCACGTACCGCTGACAGCGGAGACGCATCACCTGTTCGATGCGCGAGCGTTGTCCCACATGAGGCCGGGAGCGATCCTGGTCAATGCGTCACGGGGCGCCGTCATCGACGAGGCCGCGTTGGCCGAGGCGATCCGGACGGGAACGATTGCCGGCGCCGGCCTGGACGTGTTCGAGCACGAAC
>CAZXQL010000162.1:0-4485 GCA_964643395.1 uncultured Thermotogae bacterium | reverse complement strand
TCGAGGTAGTCCACGACCTTCTGTTGCTGGGACGCTACCTTCTTCCAGTAGCCGATCGGGTCGTCAGGATCGGGTAGGCAGGCTGCATAGACGAAATCCTCGTACTCGGACAAGCTCATCTCGGCGTCCTGCGCGGACGCGTTGGTGGGATACAGCGCCAGCGTCCAGCTGTATTCACCGTTTGCCGAACGGCGCATGACCGTCCCGAAGAGCTCGCCTTGAGCCTGATTCGCCAGCGCCATCTTCTCGGGGGGAATGCTGGTCATCGCCTTCGTGTTGACCGGACACATCAGGTTGATGCTGGCGTCAAAGGTCTCGAGCGCCAGCTTGATCGGCTCGGGGATGTACTGGATCTGCTCGTCGTTGCCGTACCGAAACAGAAGTTCCCCGAGTCCGGGGGGGCTCGCGAGCACCACGGGATGTCCTCCCGCCTTGAGGACCTCTGTGTAGACGGCCCGGATCAGCGGCTCGGCGATCGGCCCCGATTGAATCAGGACCTTGTCCTTCGGCTTGACGCCGACGGAGTAGTTGACCAAGACCTGTGCCAGCTTCTCGACTCGTGGATCGGGCATGAAGACTCTCCTCGACAGGGTATGTCGTGCCGTACGGCACGCGCTTGCAAGTGGCCGCATGGAGGGTATCGGTTCAGCCCGCGACGTACAAGCGAGGGCTAGATCGAGATCAGTTCCAGATCGCGTGCCGTTACGACCTCGTGATGGGGCACCAGTCGAGCGACGTGTCGCGTGCCGCCGTACGCCGTCGACGTGAACAGCGTCAGGCAACGATCCTCGAACAGGTACATGGGGGCCGAGGGCTGATGGGACCGGATGAGCACTTGGACGCCGAGACGAGTCGAGCGATGCTGGAACGCCCACGCACCGAACAGGGGACGTCCACTGAAGGTGCCGGAGGCACGCGCCGCCGACGCCCAATCGCCCCACGTCACCGCGCGCCAGGCATCCGATCCCAACTCGATGGAGTCAAACGTCTCCAGCGATGCGAGATCCGGGAGAGCCCCGTGCAACGCGAGAACCCCGGAGGGGTGCCAGGCCGCCAGCGGCAATCTCGACAACCGGCCGGCGATGCCGTCAACCTCAACTCGAGACAGCCCCTCCCAGAAGTCGGCGGGTGAGAACTCGGCCACCGCCCGGGCCTCGTGATTGCCCATCAGGAGGTGGATGTCGGACGGGTGCCTGCGCATCGCTTGCAGAACCGCGGTGAGTGCTCCCACCGAATCCGGACCTCGATCGACGATGTCTCCGAGAAAGACGAGGGCATGTTCGGGAGACGGGAACCGGGACAGCACAGCATCCACGGCCTCGCGGTCTCCATGGATGTCGCCGACGAACACGATCGGACGGTCCTCGGGCAGGCGAACGAGCCGCGCCGGAGATGCGGTCGATTCCGGAAGCACTTCGTCAAGGAGGCGCATGAGCTGTTCCCTTTCGCTCTCATGGTGCGTGGACGGATCGGGCATGCGCGCCTCCCTTCATGGCCCTGGTTCTCATCATACGCTCACGGCCGAGCCGTTTCGATTCTCATGACAACCCACCGACAGGAGCCAGGAAGACGATTCGTCAAACCCCCTCGATGGGCATCTGTCCCGAACGGGGGTCGCGCGGGGCGTTGACGCCTGCCTGCAAATGCGGTAGGGTGGCTGCGGTATGAACGAGAGAAGGAGAATCGATCTTGACAGAGACTTCGCCAACTTGAAGTCCGGTTCCCTTTTCTTCACGACGACGAGCTAGCCCACCCGTATGCAGCCCTCGGGGCTGCCACGACGGGGTGGGCGTGAGGACTACAGGCCAACGGCCTGTGGTCTTTTCATTTGGGAAGGAGACCGAACATGAAGGTGAAGTGGAACCCGGAAAGCCTCATCGCCGGCCCGGACGGTCCGAGCGCGCCGATCGGCGATTGGCTCATCGCGGCCGAGCGGGGTGAGAAGATCCGCGTCGAGATTCGTCCATCGGGATCCGGGAGTATTCTCGGGCGATCGTGCATGCAACTTGCCAAGGCGCATCTCCGCGAAGGATGCATCAAGGTGGTCGAATCGCGTCTCTGGCCGCACCCACAGAACGGGCGCGTGCTGGCCGAGATTCATCGGCGGTTCGATCGGATGCCAGATTCCGATTGCGGTTCGGCAGCCTGGCGTTCGATGTTGGCGTCGATCTACGACTATGCGGGGGCATGGGCGCTGGCTGCACGATTGCTGCAGAGCGGACTGCGTGTCTGTGTCGTCGGATCTGAGTCCATGTGTGTGCCGTCTGATGACGAGACGGCCGATGTGGAGATCATCCTCCCTGCGCGGTCTTAGGCCGATGTGGACTCGGAATCCAACACTCGTGCCGGGCTACTGGGACGCCCCAACGCCTCTCCTGGAGCGAACATCAGCGACGCGGACGAGAGTTGTCCGCATTACACGACATGCTTCGGAGCATCTTGTATACTATGGCCATGGCCACACTGGATGATGTTGCACGGTTCCTTGGGCTGTCCAAGCGTGCAGTACGCAATCGAGTGAGCGCCTTGGGGGAGACGTTGGACGCGTACCTCTCGCGAGGCACCCGCAATCGCCTGATCTTCGAGGGAGAAGCCGTCGCTATCTTGCGTCGTCTCGAGGAACTGCGCGAACGCGAAGGCCTTCCGATCCAGGAGGCCGCCGAACGACTGAAGTGGGAGCTCTCGTTCACAGACCAACCGCCGGGCGTCTACATCATGCTGCAATCGGACGTCGAGTCATCCGTGCTCAAAGAAGTTATACAGGAACTCTGTGAGGAGCGAGACCACTGGCGCAACTACGCCAAGATGCTTCAGTCCGTCCTCCCGACCAGCCTGAAGTGGCTGACGCACATCAGCCCTTCGATTCCGTCGGACCCCCGCTTGAACTAGTCCCGATCCGGATACTCTTTGTGTGCGGGACTACTCCTCTCCAGCTTGGGGCATCGCTCCACGTGCCATGAACCGAGGAAGGACGACGCCGGATATCGGCTGAGTGATGCGATCTCCCACCTTGAGGCTTCCCAATGAAGGCCCCGGTTGATCGCCTCGCGAGGGGTTCAACAGCGAGATGGCCGTCTGAGGAGCCACGTTCAGTTTATCCACGAGTGCGAGTCCGACCTGAACATCTCCCAAACTGACGCAGCTGGTTACGCTCCCGATTACCGTGCCTGTGCGATCCAGGACGGACGCACCCGCCTGAACCCGGCGCGCCCCTGCATCCACGCCGAAGCGAAGGATGGAACGACTCGGATCGACGTAGTCGGCGACACACTTGGCCCGGCCGCTGAAGAACGGCTTGTGGAGCTTGACGTACGAGCCGAATCCCGCTTCAAACGGAGTGATGTCGTCGGGGCCGGCCAACTCGTGACCGTAGAGAGGAAGTCCCGCCTCGGTTCGAGTCGAGTCCCGAGAAGCCAACCCACACGGAAGCAGTCCGTACGATTCGCCGACCTCGAGCAGTCGATCCCACACCCATTGAACCGATGATCCGCCGACGTAGATCTCATAGCCGTGTTCCTCTCCCGTGTACCCGGTGCGTGCCACGATCAACTGGTGTCCGTCGACATCAAGATCGCAGAACTCCGTTCGTTGAAGAGAAGCCAGCGTCCGGCGTTGCTCCGGCGCGACGCATTGTGCCAGGATGGTCGGGCTGAGCGGCCCTTGCATCGCGATATCGACGACGCCTCGCGCCGCCTTGAGGTCCTGAAGCTGGATGCGCCTCGGACGGCGATGCGGGATCTCACGATCGATGGCATATCGGCCGTCATTGACTCCGTTCAGCCACTCCCAGTCCTTGCTCTCGTTGGCGGCGTTGACGACGACCAAGTAGCGGTCGGCGGCCCGCCGATAGATGAAGATGTCATCGAGAACGTTTCCGTCCGCATCCAGAAGATACGCGTACTGCGATTGCCCGTCCTGAAGCCACGAGGTGTAGTTGGAGCAGACGGCGTTCAGGAATTCGGCCGCATGTGCGCCGGCAACTTGGAACACGCCCATGTGTCCGAGGTCGAACAGTCCGGCGGCACTGCGCACCGCACGGTGTTCCTCGAGCGCGGAGGTGTACCAAACCGGCATCTCCCACCCTGCGAACGGCACCGAACGCGCCTTGCGCTCGGCATGGGCGTCGAACAAGGCCGTGCGCCGTGGGGATTCCTCCGGCTCCTCCCACGTCCAGGGGACATGCTCGTCGGAACCCGCTGGGCTGCCTAGCTTCGACTGTCCCACGAAGTAGAGTTTCTCCGAATCGAAACGTTCCGGCGATCGGGCGTAGACGTCATCGATCGTGAGTCCGCTGTCCGGAGCCAGAGTCGAGTCATTCAACCACGTCTTGCCGGCAGGGGGCACATCGTCCTCGGTGGCGGGCTCGACAACGGCCGGGCCCTGAACCTTTCGGAAGATGTCGTCCTCATCGAACACGACGTATCCGTCCGCAAGTCCCCCCAGCCACTGCCGCACGAACTTGCCCGACTCGGCGGGAGCAAGAAC
>CAZXQL010000161.1:0-4536 GCA_964643395.1 uncultured Thermotogae bacterium | reverse complement strand
ACATGCGATATCGACACCGGGGAGGCCGTCGTTCTCAAGGAGGGCTCGTTGTTGGACGCGATCCGCGCGTCGACGGCGATTCCCGGGATCTTCCATCCGGTTCGATGGGGGGACCGCCTGTTGGTCGACGGAGGATTGGTCGATCCGGTTCCGATTGCCGTGTGTCGCGAGTTGGGCGCCGAATTCGTCATTGCCGTCGACATCACGCCACAGCCTCTTCCCACCACGCCGCGCGGCCGGAATGTCTGGAACCGAATCGGAGATCAGATCCGGGACGGGCTCAGCCAACCGAACTGGATTCCCAGCAGCCTGACCGAACTGCTCGACTCGGCCTTCCGCGAGAAGCCGGAGTCGGATCGCCCGCTTCCCGGCCTGTACAGCATTCTCAATCAGTCGATTGCGATTCTGCTTCAAGAGGTGCTGCGGCAGAAGCTGATCCTCCACCCGCCCGACCTGCTTATCCGCCCCGATCTCACGTTCTCCATGATGAACTACCTGCGTGCCGAGGACGGAATCGAGGCAGGAATCCGCGCAGCCGAAGCGGCGATGCCGGAGCTCCGGCGACGATTGTCCGAAAGGTCCACTTCCTAGATGACGCACGCCTTGCTGCAGGAGGTGGCGTTGCGGCATGATCGATCCGAGGTGACGCGATGTTTCGAACAGCAGCTGTTGTGATTGGTCTCGTGTGCATGGTGCTGGCTCTGCCTGCGGCACGAACCGTCATCGCGGCAGAGTCGGCCCCCGACGTCGTCGTCTTCTATCGCGAGGGGTGCAACGATTGTCGGCAGATGGATGACGTGCTCGACGAACTCCAGACAACCTATCCCGGATTGACCATTCTGCACGTCGAGGAGAACGATCCGGGCGCGGCCGACCTCATGTGGTCGCTGTCGACGAAATACGGCATCTTCCCCTCCAAGTTCCCGGTCATCTTCGTCGGAAATCAAGGGATCGTGGGAGTCGGGCGCGAAAAGGAGCTGCTGTTGCGCTCCACAGTGCGTGACTGCGTCTTCAACGGATGCAAGTCTCCCCTGGATCGAATCAATGAGAAGCCGTTCCCCTGGATCACGGCTGCGACCATTCTGGTCGCCGTTCTCGTCGTCGCCATTCTGCTCTTGCCGTGAGCGGGGAACGTGCCGGGAGACGCCGACGCCGCTGAGCCGTCGATCCTTCTGGGCGATGCGTAGGCATCGAATCATCCAGCTCTTTCGCAGCGCACAGATGAGAGATCGGAGACTTCATGATTGCCGTTTCGTTGGAGAGAATGACCGTTGCGTACGCGCAGGAAACTGTGTTCGCGGGCCTGTCGTGGGACGTTCACGACGATCGGATTTGCGGCCTCGTCGGCCCCAACGGTTGTGGGAAGAGCACCGTGCTCAAGCTGATCGTGGGCGAGGTGCGTCCGAGCGAAGGCACGATCTCGCACCGATCCGGATTGACGGTGGGCTACCTTCCGCAAGCGGTCGAGTTTCCCGAGGACGCGACGATCCGCGAAACCGTACGCGGTGGAGCGTCGGCGCTCCTCGACGTCGAACGTCAACTCGCTGAGATCGAGGTGCGCTTGTCCGATCCGTCCGTTTACCAGAACGAGGAAGCCCTGACGGCCGTCTTGCACGAGCACGAGTCGCTTCTCGACGCTTACACCCACCTGGGTGGCCCCGAACTCACGTCACGGGTGCGAGCGATTCTGCACGGGTTGGGATTCCGCGAACCGGACTTCGATCGGCCGGTGAACGTGCTTTCCGGAGGCCAGAAGAAGCTTGTCGCACTGGCGGCACAGGCCGTGAGTCAGCCTGATCTCCTGCTGCTCGACGAGCCGGACAACCATCTGGATTTGAACGGGAAGATGTACCTCGAACGATTCCTCCGTGAGTACAACGGCGGCGTCGTTCTTGTCTCGCACGATCGCTACCTCTTGGATCTCGTGGTCGATGACATCGCGGAGCTGGAGGGGGGCAAGCTCACTCGCTTCCCGGGCAACTACTCGGAGTACGCCGTGGAGAAGGAACACCGTCGGGCCATCCACGAACGTCGCTTTGCGGACCAGGAGAAGCAGATTCATCGGCTCGAGCAATCCGCGAAGCGGTTGATGACATGGGGAGCCGTCTTCGACAACGTGAAGTTTATCAAGCGCGGTCAGGCGATCCTGAAACGTCTCGAGCGGCTCGATCGAATCGACGCCCCGCACCAACAGCGAGAGATGCGACTCGACATCGCCGGCTGGAGAGGGAGCAGCAAAGTGCTCGAGATCAGCGACCTCCACAAGACGTACCCCGCGTCGTCGGACGATGCCGGGGGCCACATCGTTCTCGACGGGGTCGACCTGCTCATCCATCACGGCGAGCGGGTCGGTCTCGTCGGAGCCAATGGATCGGGTAAATCGGTCCTCTTCCGATTGATCCAGAGGCAGGAAACGCCGACATCGGGATCTGTCGATATCGGTCCCAGCGTAGCGATCGGCGCGTACGCCCAAGAGCACGAAACGCTTGACACGAATCGATCGCTGGTCGACACGTTGCGCCACGCTGCGGGAATCTCGGAAACGCGTGCCGTGCACGTCCTGTTGCAGTTCGCGTTCACCTACGATCAAGCCCAGCGCCCGGTAAGCGATCTGTCCGGCGGGGAACGCAGCCGATTGCAATTGGCGCTGATCGTGCTGTCCGGTGCGAACTTCCTCTTGCTTGACGAGCCGACCAACAACCTCGACATCCGATCGTGCGAAATCCTGGAGGACGCGCTCGAGGAACTCGAGGGAACGGTTCTTGTCGTCTCCCATGACAGGTACTTCCTCGACCGAACCGTCGATCGGATCGTGGAGTTGGCCGGCGGCCGACTCACCGAGTATCGAGGCGGCTACTCGGAATACGCAGCCCGATCCGGGCTGCGTCCGACCGAGAACGAGGATCGTGAGCGATGAGAATCGCACTGGTTTCCGATACCCGCATCCCTACGTTGCTGGCGAGGCTTCCCGAAGAACTGCTTCGGGAACTGCGCGCCGTGGACGCAATTCTGCACGCCGGAGACATCGTTGCACGCAGCGTACTGGACGAATTGGAAGCACTGGCTCCAACCACGGCGGTGCAGGGAAACATGGATCCTCCCGAGTTGAAACACATCTTGCCCGACCGAGCCATCGTTCACTGGGAGGGTCGAACGATCGGACTGAAGCACGGCCACCAACCGCATGGCGTTCAGTCGCACTACATCGACCGGTCCTACGACTCGACCGAGATGACCGTGTTCTTCCAGCTGATGGCCGCGCAGTTGCCGGGCGCCGAAATCATCGTCTTCGGGCACTTCCATCGTGCCGTCATCAGCCACTGGCACGGCATCCTGTTCATCAATCCCGGTGCGGTGGCGGCGTCGCACGGCCGGTCGTCATTCGCCATCCTCGAACTCGGAGAGATCGTGACGGCCCGCATCGTCGAGCTGCCAAGCGTTTGACCGAGTTCGGGTTGACACGAACTCGGATTTGTAGTATTAAGCAAGTACTTAATTAGGAGGATCGCATGCTTCATCATGAGCCGGCCGACATCTTCAAAGCGCTCAGCGTTCCCAGCCGGATTGGCATTGTGACCCTTCTCAAGAGTCACGGACCGATGCCGGTGAAGGAGATCGCGGAAGCTCTCGAGATGACCTCCCCGGCAGTCTCGCAGCATCTCAAGGTGTTGAAGAGCGTGGGCCTTGTGGAGGCCCACCGCCGAGGGTACTGGGTCCCATATGCTGTGAACACCGCGGCCCTTCACGATTGCTGTGGACATCTGATCCAGGTTTGCGCCTGCCCCGGCTGCGCGGGCGCCGCCGCGCAAGGGGGAGCCAATTCGGAAACGGACGAGTTGCTTCAGCGACGCGAGGGGTTGCTTGCCGAACTGCAGCACATCGAACACGCGCTCGACGCGCTGCGATGAGTTTTTTTGGGATCAAGATTAAGGAGATGCGCAAATACGAAACGAGCGGGATCCGTGGCCAGGAGTCTCGCCAGAGGAGGTGAGTCATGGAACACGCAAGAGCCATTCACGGATGCTGCGGAGACGCACACGACGTCCACGCAGCGCTGGCCCACACATGCTGCGGCCTGTCTCGGCGCTTCATCACCAAGGAGGAGCGACGGGAGTCGCTCGACGCGTACAAGGAACAGCTGACCAAGGAGTTGGCCGGCGTCGAAGAGCGTCTCGAAGAGCTTCGGTAGGAATCGACGAGGAGAGAGGGGCGGTTCGTACCGCCCCTCTCCCTTGTCTGCGATGGGACATCCACGCCCGTTTTGCCGGCTCGCGCCTATAATGGACCGGTGCACGCACGCGATCGGTGCACATCCGAAGGAGGAATCATGGCAACGGGCGATTTCTGTCACATCGAGTTTCCCAGTCCGGATGGCGAGGCGTCGCAGGCTTTCTATGAGAGCATCTTCGGATGGACGTTTCAGTCGGTGCCTGGGTTCGAGACGTACGCGCTGTTCCGAACGCCGAGCGGCTTGGGTGGCGGGATCAGCCTTGGCCCCGAGGCGGAACCTCCGAGTGACAAGGGTCCGATCCTTCA
>CAZXQL010000160.1:0-4664 GCA_964643395.1 uncultured Thermotogae bacterium | reverse complement strand
GATGAACAGCACGTAGACCACGTTGGGGTCGGCGAGCAGTCCCAGCAACCTCTCCCGAAGATTGGGGCCGATGTCCCGGACGACCGCGCCGGCCGTGTGGAGAGTCTCCCCGTTGACCTCCCGGCCGTCGAGCGCGCTCAACAGGGACGGGAAGTCCGCGGCGATCAAATCGATCACGCCCGCATCGAGCGCCTCGGACGCGCTCAGCGAGCTGGACTTCAGCACCGCGTCCTCGGCCCACTGCACGTTGCGCCCCCGCTGCTCGGCCACGGAGCGAGCGAGTGCAGCGGCATCGTTGGCCGCCTTGTCCATCTCCGTCGAATTGCCCGACGTGTCGCTCTCACCGCCGAGCAACGAGACGGGATGAGCGGCGCCGATGTTGGTCCCCGGAGCCATTGCGGCGATGTCGGCGGCTAGGGTGATGAACGTGCCGGCCGACGCCGCCCGGGCGCCGGACGGCGCGACGAAGACGACGACCGGGACGGTCGACGCAAGCTCCGCGGCGACGATGTCACGCATCGACTGATCGAGGCCGCCGGGCGTGTTGAGTTCGATGACGATGAGGTTCGCGTCGGCGGATTCGGCATCGCGAATCGCTCGGACGACGAGATCCTTGGAGACGGGGTTGATCGACCCGTCCAGGTCGAGTCGGTACACCAACGGCTCGGCGACGGCCATCGTCCCCACAATCAGGACACCAATCAGGCACAGCCCCAGGATTCGCATCATGAGTCCAGTATACGCCCGCCGACTATGGACAAGAAAACGCCCCGCAGCTGGAGGGCCGCGGGGCGTCGGTTCGTCGCTATTGACAACACGCGTCGCCGGACGCGGTGTTGTTGGTCTCGTCGCACTCGACCATGAAGTTGAGGTAGTCCACCTCGACGGTGACCTCGATCGGACAGCCGGGCTCGTTCACGGAGAACGTGATCTCGAACTCCGTGTTTACCCAGTCTCCGGGGTCGAGGTCGGTGTGGATGACGTTCGAGTCGTCACCGCGGCTGCAGTAGGCCTTGACCCAGATCGGATCCGTGATCGTCTCCGTCCCGATGTTGCCGACCGCTGCGTCGACCGTGATGATGTACACGCCGTTCTTGCGATCCATCTCGCACGTGACGCTGCGCACCTGGACGGTCAGATCGGGGCACTCCGCGCCCTGGTCGGGTTCGCCGATGCAGCAGATGTCTCCGTAGACCAGGTTGTTGCTTTCGTTGCACTCGTCGATGTCGTGTCCCGAATCCACCATCAGCTCGTAGTTCAGCGGACACGGCGCTCCACCCGTTGCGTCCGGAGGAAGCGTGAACGAGAGCGTGACCGGGACGATGGCTCCGGGTCCCATCTCCGGGGGCACGGTGACTGTCTCGGTGTCGTTCCCGGGGTGCGACGTGCCCGTCAGGAGAACGTCGAACGATGAGGTGACAGGGACGGCGCCGATGTTGACGACGTCCGTCCAGACCATGAAGTGGTACAAACCGTCCGCCGGGTCGTAGACGCAGCTTTCGTCCAGAACCCGAATGGCCAGGTCGGGACACCGGTCGCCGGGCGTCTCGCCGGGTTCTCCGGGGCCCGTCGTGGGCAAGCGGAAGAGCGGTGGCGCCGAGACGAGAAGCGCCGCCGGCATGCATTGTCCGACGTTCGCGATCACCGGCGTGTCGGTCGTGGGACCGGGGACCACAACGATGAAGACGGCCGATTGCCCGACCTGAAGGCCGCAGCTACCCGCCGGTAGCCACCAGACCCACGATCCCCAGGCGGATAGGAACGTCCACGGCGGAAGCTCGCTGTGGGAGACGGTTGCCAGTCCGGGATTGGGAATGCGGAAGAAGCACAATCCGCATCCGTCCTTCTGGAAGCTCACGTTGGTTACGGTCCACACGTAGATGTCGAAGTCCCCGTCACGGACGACGCACTCTTCGACTCGAACGTCTCCGTAGTCGCCCAATGTCGTCGTCGTCACATCGTACGCGATGGCATCATCGGGGCACGCATGGGTCTCGGACCCGACCGGGATGTCATGAATCGGAGAGAGAGCCAGCATGAACTCGACCGGGACCCAATCGCCCTGGAATTCAACGTAGAAGCGATCCTCCATCTTCCCGACCGTCTCCAGGACTTGGCCTTGATGGCCCTGTTGCCAGCGATCCTCCGCGGACCAGGCAAAATCGACCGGCGTATAGCCCTCGGCGGTTTGCTCGAACAGGAACGATCGTCCCGACAGGTACCGGTTCCGATCGACCCCACCTTGTTCGAGCCCGACGATGACGCCTTCCCCGTGTGAGAGTTCGTCCATATACGCGGCGACGGACGGCTCCGCCACGATCTGCAGCAGGATGCCCGGAATCACGTCGGGAGCGAACGTTCCGTATCCCTGGGCGGCATACTCGCCCGGGAACCCGAGGTCATAGATCTTGAGGACGAATTCATCGGGATAGTGCTGTCCGATGTAGGTCCCCAAGCCCACGACCAGACGCACGTCCGTCGTTCCCCGTGGGGTTTCCGTCCGCATACTGCCGCGGCCGAAATCATCCGCCAACTCGATGGTGTCCAGTTCGTCGATGACGCCGTCACCGTTGAAGTCGCTCATCAACGCGGGATACCCGTGCTCGGCGAACCAGGCCGCAATCGTTGCTCCTTGGATCGGACCCGTCCAATCCGGGGTCCAGTTAGGCAGACTCTCCTGCGATATCAGCTGCATGTCCGTCAGGATCAGCCCCGGCAGCGTGTCCACTTGCGCGCCTGCTGCCAGTGAGAACAGGCTCAATCCGACGAATAGTGTGATCACACACCCGCACCTTCGCATCACAATCTCCTCCTTCAGCCGGCCAAAACGGCTTGTGGTTCATTCGTACATACCACGCACTCCGCGTTTCGGTTCCACCAGTATAGGTTCGTGCGGAAATGCAACCAATGCAGGGCAATCGCCGGAAGCGCGTCCATGCGGTAGACTGGGCGTCGAGGAGCCGGCAACTTGTCAATCCACAGGGGAGGTCGTCATGAGCGAACGGATCGGAGATGTATTCCTGGAGGAAACGAAGTATTCCCACCTCGGTCGGTCGGACCAGCAGGAGGGAGTCGCCCGCCCGCCGCTTCATACCTTGCTGAGAGACGGAGCGCGACACGCTCTCCCGGCGCCGGGGCGGACAGCACTGGGGACGATGGCGCTTGGCGATGCGATCGAGCGGCGACGGAGTCTTCGTACGTACGCCGATACGTCATTGTCTCTGGACGAGCTGTCGTTCCTTCTCTGGTGCAGCCAAGGCGTGAAGCCGGAGTCCACGGAGTCGTACACGTTTCGAACCGTGCCGTCCGCAGGCGCCAGACATGCGTTTGAGACCGTCTTGCTCGTTCGGCGCGTGGACGGCGTGCCGCCGGGGCTCTACCAGTACGCTGCGGCATCGCACGAGTTGGTGGCTTGGGAGTCCGGCGAGGACATCACCGATCGGCTCGTGAACGCGTGCCTGGGGCAATCGATGGTCGGCAGCAACGCGGTGACCTTCATCTGGATCGCCGACCGGTATCGCATGGCGTGGCGGTATGGAGAACGTGGCGTGCGCTACCTCCTCCTCGACGCCGGACACGTGTGCCAGAACCTGTATCTGGCGGCCGAATCGATCGGAGCCGGCGCTTGCGCCATCGGTGCGTATGACGATGACGAGATCCATCGCGTTCTCGAACTCGACGGTCGCGATCGATTCGTCATCTACTTGGCGAGTGTGGGAAAGCGCTGAGTTCGAGGCGTGGGACGAGAACGTGGCGTCGACGAGCCGTTCGTGGGACTACAACGCAATCCCGCTGCAGCTGCCCCCGCTGCACCCGCCGCCTTGCACGTATTCGTGGACGATCATCGTGTGCGAGATCGCCGCGCTCGCGCCGCCGTTGTCGACCACGGTGAGCTGAACGAGGTACGTACCCGTCTGCCCGTAGGCGTGGCTGACGGGATTTCCCCTCAGCGACGTCCCGTCGCCGAAGTCCCAAATCACGTCAACGATCTTGCCATCCGTGTCGTACGAAGCGGTCGCATCGAATAGGATGCTCTCCGACGGCGTCGGCGCGTCGTTGGAGAACCGGCAACTGGCAATCGGCGCCGTGTTCTCGATAGAGATCGTGCACTGATCGGTGGCGCACTGCCCGGCGCAGTCCCGAACCGTCAAACATACCGTGTACTCGCCCGACTGATCGTATTCCTGTTCGATTTGCTCGCAGCAGATCGGATCGATGTCCTGGTCCGGGAACGACCATGTGTACTCCGTGATCCCCTCGTCGTCGGTCGATAGCGCACCGGAAAGCCGAACGACGAGCGGCGCCTTGCCTGTCATCGATGATGCGGTGATGACAGCGGTGGGAGCCTGATCCGGCATCAGCCATGAGCATCCGCCGAGTCCCACGGCGAGGCCACACGCACCAAGAATCAGACAGCGAACGCACCACCGAGTCATGTCGCAATGAGAGTAGCTGGCAACTCGGCGCGGCATCGGCACGCGTGCACTCCATGCCCGCGAAGATGGTCACCTCTTCATCCGGGTCAGTCGTCACTATCTGACGTGCGCGGTGTAGGGGCGCTCCACGTCGAGGTAAGATGGACGGCGGAGATGATGCGGTATGGACGAAACGAGGGTCGAGGAACGGCTAGAGCACTGGATTCCGTGCGAAACCTACGTGCGATA
>CAZXQL010000159.1:0-4714 GCA_964643395.1 uncultured Thermotogae bacterium | reverse complement strand
CACATCGAATCCAAGGTCGCTGGGTACACCGTCGACAAGGCGGATCCGTTCGCGCTTCGCGCCGAGTTGCCGTCGGCCACGGCTTCGGTGGTCTGGGATCTCGACTACGCGTGGCAGGACGACGAGTGGATGGCGGTACGCGCCGCTCGCAACGCGATCGATGCTCCCCTATCGATCTACGAGCTCCATCTCGGTTCGTGGATGCGCGATCCCGCCGATCCCTCGCGCTTGCTCGGCTATCGGGAGATTGCCCCGAAGCTGGCCGATCACGCTGAGGCCCTCGGATTCACCCACGTCGAACTTCTCCCGGTCATGGAACACCCGTTCTACGGCTCGTGGGGGTATCAGACCACAGGGTACTTCGCGGCATCGAGTCGCTACGGCACTCCACAAGATCTGATGTTTCTGATCGAGACGCTCCATCGCCGCGGCATCGGCGTCATCCTTGACTGGGTCCCATCGCACTTCCCCAACGACGAGCACGGGTTGGCGCTGTTCGACGGGACGCACCTGTACGAGCATGCCGATCCGAAAAAGGGCTTCCATCCGGATTGGCATAGCTTGATCTTCAACTACGGCCGCTCCGAGGTGCCGGGCATCCTGATCTCGAGCGCTATGTTCTGGCTGGACCGGTATCACGCCGACGGGCTGCGCGTCGACGCGGTCGCCTCGATGCTCTATCTCGACTACTCGCGCAAGGAAGGCGAGTGGATCCCCAACGAATACGGCGGCCGCGAGAACCTCGAAGCCATCGACTTCCTCAAGCGCCTCAACGAGAGCGCGTACGCCGAGTTTCCGGGCATCCTGATGATCGCCGAGGAGTCGACGGCGTGGCCGATGGTCTCACGACCGACGTATGTCGGCGGTCTCGGATTCGGGATGAAATGGGACATGGGATGGATGCACGACATGCTGGAGTACATGGCGAAGGATCCGATTCACCGGCGCTACCATCAGAACTTGCTGACGTTCCGGATGCTGTACGCGTTTACCGAGAACTTCGTGCTGGCGCTTTCGCACGATGAGGTCGTCCACGGCAAGGGCTCGCTCCTCGGCAAGATGCCGGGCGACGATTGGCAGCGTTTCGCGAATCTGCGCCTGCTTTACGGGACGATGTTCGCGCAACCGGGGAAGAAGCTGTTGTTCATGGGCGGGGAGTTCGGCCAGTGGGGCGAGTGGGACCACGAGACCTCCCTCGATTGGAGCCTGCTCCAGTGGGAGCCGCACCAGCGTCTGCAACGATGGGTGAGCGACCTTAACCGTTTCTATCGAGAGACGGAAGCATTCCATTCTCTCGACTTCGAGCCGGACGGATTCGAGTGGATCGACTGCTCGGATGTCGATGCCGGTGTGATCAGTCTGATCCGCAACGGCGCGTCCGATCGGCACCGGTTCGTCGTCGTCGCGAACTTCACGCCGGTGCCCCGCATGGACTATCGCATCGGTGTGCCGCAAGGCGGATTCTGGCGCGAAGTGCTGAACAGCGATGCCGTCGACTACGGGGGAAGCGGGATGGGGAATCTGGGCGGCCTTCCAGCCGAGGCGGTGCCGGAGCATGGACGCCCCTATTCACTCGACCTGACGCTGCCTCCATTGGCGATCCTGTTTCTCGAAGCCGACGGACAGGCGGAGCCAACGACCAACTCGCGGCCTTCACGGAGGGATACCCCATGACACAAGAACGAGCTGTCTGTATTCACGGCCACTTCTATCAACCGCCTCGCGAGAACCCATGGCTCGAAGTCATCGAGGTTCAGGATTCCGCGGCGCCCTTTCATGACTGGAACGAGCGCATCACCGCTGAGTGCTACGCGCCGAACGGCGCCTCTCGCATTCTTGATGAGGAAGGCAACATCCGGCGGATCCTCAACAACTACGCACGCCTGAGTTTCAATGTCGGGCCGACGCTTCTGTCGTGGCTCGAAGGGCAGGCGCCAGAGGCCTATGCCGCCATCTTGGAGGCCGATCGCGAGAGCCAGTCGCTCTTCTCCGGGCACGGGTCGGCGATCGCACAAGCCTACAACCACCCGATCCTCCCGCTCGCCAACGATCGAGACAAGGTGACCCAGGTACACTGGGGGATCGCCGACTTCGAGCAGCGGTTCGGCCGGCATCCCGAAGGCTTCTGGCTTCCCGAAACCGCCGTGGACGTCCCGACTCTCGAGATCCTGGCGGGTTCGGAGATTCGTTTCGTCATTCTCGCCCCGCATCAGATCCGGCGCGTACGGCCGATCGGCACAAAGCCGTGGCAGGATGTCGGCAGCGCGAGCGTGGATCCGAAGATGTTGTATCGGGTCAGTCTACCGTCCGGTGCGTCGATTGCCGTGTTCCCGTACGACGGTCCGATCGCGCACGAGTTGTCATTCGGGACGCTGCTCGAAGACGGCGAACATCTCCTGCAGCGATTGTTGTCTGCCTTCACGGACTCCCCCACTCCTCAGCTTGTTCACATCGCGACGGACGGTGAGATCTACGGCCATCATCGGCACTTCGGCGACATGGCTCTCGCCTACGTCCTCGATCACTTGGAGAACGACGACGCGATCCGGCTCACCAACTACGGCGAATGGCTGGAAGAGCACCCCCCGACGCATGAAGCCGAGATCGTCGAGGATTCTTCCTGGAGCTGCGTCCACGGCATCGAGCGCTGGCGAGCAGACTGCGGCTGTAACACCGGCGGCCATCCGGGCTGGAATCAAGCGTGGCGCGCCCCGCTCCGTCAAGCGCTCGATCAATTGCGGGATGGCTTGGCGCCGCGTTTCGCCGAGCACGCCGGCGCCCTGCTAGCGGATCCGTGGGAGGCAAGAAACGACTACATCAGAGTCGTCTTGGATCGTTCTGACGCCTCCGTCGATGCGTTCTTCGCGGGGCACGCGCTGCGGCCGCTGTCAGAGGAGGAGCGGATCGAGGCGGTGAAGCTGCTCGAACTGCAGCGGCACGCGATGCTGATGTACACGAGCTGTGGTTGGTTCTTCGACGACTTGGCCGGCATCGAGACCGTCCAGGTACTGCGCTATGCCGGCCGGGTGATCGATCTCGCCGGCCAGCTGTTTGATGAGGATTTCGAGCCGCGTTTTCTCGCCGCGCTCGAGTCCGCTTCGAGCAACGAGCCCGCCCGCGGCAACGGGCGTGCCGTGTATGATGCCCTCGTCCGTCCGTCGATCATCGACCTTCCGAAGGTCGTGGCCCATCACGCGTTGGCGGCGCCCTTCTCGCACGATTCACCGAGCAGTCTGTTCTCGGCCTTCCGACTTGAGACAACAACGCACGAGGAATTGCACGACGAGAGCCGATTCCTGCGGGTCGGCCGAGTTGTCGTGACATCGACGATTACCGGCGATCACGAGACGGTTGCCTATGCGGCCCTCCATTCGGGAGGGACAAACATCGTCGTCGGTGCTCGCCCGGCGGAGTCCGAAGGCCACGATTCGGCCGTCTCGGAGGCTTTGCTCGAAGCGTTCCGTCGAGACGATCTCGAGGGCGTTCAGACAGGAATCGCCGACGAATTCGGTGACAGCGTCTACTCGTTGCAGCTTCTGTTCCGAGAAGAGCAGCGTCGCTTGCTCGATAGGATGATGGCGAAGACGTTGACGGAGATCGAAGCGGCCTATTGCAACGACTACAAGAAGACCGAGCCTCTTCTGCGTCTGGTGGCCGACCTCGGCATCCCGTTGCCCCGGGTGCTCAAGACGCTGGCCGCCTTCATGATCAATGCCGATCTGGAGGCGACCGTCGCCGATATCCCGATCGACACGGACCAGGTGAAGGCGCTCTTCCGACAGGCCGCCGAGTGGGATGTTCCGCTGGATCGTCTCGCCATCGCGGCCCGCTGGGCGGAGGGCCTGCAGCAATCTGCCGCGGCATTGACGAGCCCCGGGGATGTTGCGATCGACGCGCTGCGGGGCCTGCTTGCATCCGTTGTCGCCGTCCAGGAAGTCCAAATGGAAGTCGATCTGTGGAGCGTTCAGAACGCATACTACCACCTCGCGCAGGAGGAACTCCCACGTGTCCGAGAACGTGCTGCGACCGCAAGCGATCCGAACGCAAGTGACTGGCTCGCCGTCTTCACCGAACTGGGCGAGCATCTTCGTGTCGATATCGCGCCGCTCGGCGAAGCGCCGCCGGTCTAGCCGGCCCGCCATGCGGCGTCCGCGGAAACACTACGGGACCTTTCTGGGGCCGTACATCTCCGGCTCGCCGTTCTGGGAGTCCAGAGGAGGGACGTCCCCCGGGGTGTAACGCGTCAGCAGGTACTCGGTGATGGTGTTCTGCGAAGACGCAGGGGACAGGTCATCCCCATGGAAGATGCGTAGTGTCAGGAGGCCGGTGCTGTCCTCGTTGGGCAGAACGCGCTCGAACAGGTACCAGCCGCGGAACGTGGCGTACGGGCTGCTGACGACCGGCGTATAGGCGTAGCGCGCGTTGCCGCCGTCGGTGTAGAGCGTGATCGGGGCGGTATCGGCGGACAGAAGGTTCGTGTCGATCGGTCCGACAGGCGACTCCTGCTCCATACGGGCGGCAAGGTTGATGAATCCCAGAGCATCGATCGAGAAGTCGAAGAAGTAGTTTGTCGTCCCATCGACGACGTAGACCCATGTCCCAAGGAAGTAATCCCACCCTGTGAGGTAGTTGTCTGAGTCCGCTTGTGCGAACGCTGTCAGTCCAAACAGGAGTACCAGCAGCAGTATGATGGCTCGTTTCATGGCAGCCTCCT
>CAZXQL010000158.1:0-4763 GCA_964643395.1 uncultured Thermotogae bacterium | reverse complement strand
ACGGAAACTGAATCGTCTCGAACAGACCGGACTTCACGGCCTGGATCGCCGTGTCGAGATTGTGACTGCTGAGTCCGATGTGCCGGATCTTGCCCGCACGGAGAGCCTTCTGTGCGGCCTCCATCGCCCCGCCGGGGCCGAGCACCTTCTCGTAGGCCGCGGCACTGCTGACGTTGTGGAATTGCCAGAGGTCCACGTAGTCGGTCTTGAGGTGCTCCAGGCTCTGCTCGATCTCCGCCGCAGCTCCTTCCTCCGTGCGTTGAGCACTCTTGGTCGCGATGACCACACCGTTGCGGCGGCTGGCGAGTGCCTGGCCGAATCGCGCCTCGCTCTCCCCATAGCCGGCGGCGGTATCGAAAAAGGTTATCCCCAAGTCGAGCGCTCGGTGGACAACGCGAACGGCCTCGTCGACCGTCGGTCGTTGCAGCGGGATTCCGCCCATGCCGACTCTCGAGACTTCCAGTCCTGTCCTTCCCAACATCACGGTATGCATCCCGCACTCCTTCCGAGAATCTCAACCCGTCAACGTGTCCTCAATACAGTGCTTTCGCAAACCACAAGCGTGGCGCTACGCCTAGACAATCGGCATTCCCGTCGATCGGAGGTGCTTCATGAACTTGATCCGGGCAAGGCCCTCGTCAGAGTACCGATGGAGTTCCCAGCACACAACACGCTGCGCACGACTAGGGATCAGCGGCCGGAGGAACTCACCGATCAAAGGATGTACCGCGTGAGCAGCATCACGCCCGCGAGAACGGTGAAGATGATGCCGGCAACGCGGGCAAGACGGCGTTCGTGCCACCGATTCGCGGTCCACGCCGCGGCCAGCGCGCCGAGGACTCCCCCGGCAGCGGCAATGCCGCCGATCGCCCATGGGAGCGACGCGGAGAAGGCATGCCCGAACGCGCCGGATGCCGCCGTGAACGCCATCACGAGCACGGACGTGCCGATCGCCTCGTGCGGAGCAAACCCCATCGCGTAGACGAGAAGGAACAGGATGCTGATGCCGCCTCCGGCGCCGTACACGCCGCAGAGGAGCCCCACGCCCAAGCCCCCGACGAGGCTGGCGATCAGGTGGAGGATGTTGTCCGGGATCGGGATGCGCATGAGTAGACGTGGTTTCCCCGACTCGTGCGGCAGCAGGCTCTGCGGCCGGACGGCGAGACGGACGCCGGTCGTCAGGACGACGAGGGCCGTGACGACGCCGAGCTGGGCATCCGGCAAGTACGCCGAGAGCCGGCTACCGAGGAGCGCCCCGGTCGCTGCCGCCGCCGCGATGGTCAGCGCCGGCCGGACACGAAGCCGCCCGTGCTTGTGGTACACCCACGCGGCGACGAGCGACGCGACGACGTCCGTCATCAAGCTGACGCCGATCGCATCATAGGCGGAGATCGAAACGAACATAACGAGGACCGGAACGGCGAACGTCACCGCACTCGCCCCGATCAGGCCCGTCACGATTCCCGCTCCGAGACCGGCAACCAAAGCCGCTATGACTGTCGATATGGCCAAGAACCCCTACCCCTCGCGAAACCTGTCCTAAGAAGATTCAGATATCGTACCCAATCCGTGACTTTGTGGGAACCTCTTGGCGCCGCAGATTCGAACGACGGAGATGAGGGGGGCGCATACCAACTCGATCGGGTGATGAGGGGTCTTCGATAGACGGAGTTTGGGAGAGACATCTTGATTCTTGGGATTCTGCCTGCCGGGACATCGCCACGCGCAACTGCTCCCCCTCGGCCAGCAGATCCACCGGCGACGTAGGACAATGAGTACCCGTTCCAGGGACCTTCAGCGCTCCTCGGCCTGCACTACTCGACGACCGGCGTGATTGCCACGCAATGCTAGACACGCGAAGTGGTTGAGAGGTTGTTCCCATCTCTCTACATTCCCATTGGCGAGTCCTAGACATCAGCCTGGGTTGACGGCAAACACGAATGGTATCGCAGAGTCAGCAGGCGCGAGAGCCCTCCGAATCGCGAAGCCCATGTATGTCGTGTACAGGTCCGCATAGCCTCTGTCAGAATCGGGAACCGGGTCTTCGGAACTCGCTAGAACGTAACCGGGAGGTTCGTAACATGTCTCGACCCATCGGAGACACTCAGTGGCTGGGATGAGTTCCGTTTGACCGCATTGCTCAAGGGTTTGAACAGCACAGAGGGTGGAGAAGAGGTCTGGGTATGGAGCCGAAGAACGAGATAGGAAGCCGCCCATCGACGTCTGAAGCTCAAGCACGGCCTCGACGATCTCGTGTAGCTCGGGACCGACACCGAGAACCTGACGCAACTGCGCGAGTTCCCGCAGCATGAGGAGCGGCGCCTCCTCTGGCGCAAGCGTGAGATCACTCTGGAGGCGATTCTCGAGGACGGTCCTTACGTCACGCGTTGGAGCGATGGAAGCTTCCAGCGTGAGGGGAACCAGCCAGTAGACATCGCTTTCCAAATCGGACACTGGCATGCCATCGAGCCTGAGTTGGACGTGGTTTCTCTCTGAAGCGCCAAAGTGCTGCAGATCTCTCAGAATGCGAACGCTGTAGAGGAGATCCTGCAGGTCAGAGTCAGGGTCGTCAATCGTCATGAGCGCACTCTGGACAAGCTTCTCTGCGGAGAGGAACGTTGCCCCAACTGCACGGCACAGCGACATCCCGAAGTAGGTGAAGTCCGGATGCGGTATCGCCAGCACAATCCGAACCCATTCCGTGCCGATGTGCGCGACATCCAGCGCAGCAATGAGTTTGTTGCGCTCGGGGTACGGCTGACCGATCCTCCGATAGAGATCGACATAGGAGATGTTCATCTGAGGATCGACCCACGCGCCCCAGGAATTCTTCCATCCGAAGGCGCCCAATGGTTCCAGCGTAGGCGATACACGATCGGCCAGGTACGTATGAATCTCTGCGACTACATCGTCGGGAAGATGGCTCCAGTCGAAGACTGCACTGGCGGCGTCAAGCAGACGGCAGATCATCTCTGAGCCGAGGAAGTCAAGGGGGGCAAGTTGAAGGGTGTCCAACTGCCGGCGGAGGAAGTCTCGTCCGCATTCCGGAAGCGAGTTGGGATCGATGGCTGCAATGAGATTCGTCATCGTCCACGCCACCTGAAATGAGCCGCCAGGGGACCATGCCGGAAGTGCAGCGATCTCCTGTCTCATCTCCGCGAAGATGTCCAAACATCTTGCGACCGTCGTGCCCAGCACGGCACGAACACTCTCGTCTTCGAGCAGCTTCGCCTCGCTCAAGCAGCGCACGATCTGCCATACACCCGAAAGGCGTGCCGACAGCGTCGCTTCACCGCTCTCATCGACCGGCTGGGCCAGACCGTCACTGTCTACGAATCCGAGTAGAGCGTCTCGAATCTCGAGCAAGTCATGTGGTTCGCAGCCGAGAAGATGCATGGTTGAGAGAGCCCAGTGAGTCTCGATCAACAGCGGCGCGTCTTCCGATGGATCATCGTAAATCCCTCGGTCTGTCCTGAGTGACTCAATCCAGTCAACAAGGAGGTCCTCATTGGGAATCGGGGCATCGAGCGCTGTCAGAATGGCGACTGCCCCACTCGTCGAATACAGACTAGGGGTGTCTAGGATCTCGACAGGGTAGTCGCCGAATCCAGCACGATCTGCCGACTCAACGTAGGCAAGGTGGAGCCACTGTTCTAGGCTGGCGGGGGATGGAGTTGCCGCATCTGCTCGTAGAGCAACTGGCATGTGAAGGCTAGTGAGCAATACCAATCCGAAACCTATGCGGACGAACAGGCTGCAGAGGAAGGGGATGCGACCGCGAAGCTGTCGCGGTCGCACGCCCTGCCCCGTCTGACTAGGCTGTGCTGCAACCATCGGTCGCATACGCGCTCACCCAGGTGCTGTCGGAGTCGAAGTAGTGGCTCCCATTCGAGCTTTGACGCACACTTGTCAGCAGAACCCTCGATTCGCCGCGCAGACCGCTGTAGATGTGAGTCATCCGCCAATGGTTGCCGGAGTTGTCCTGCTCCGACCATCTGATCGTCTTCGACGATCCAGAGAAGCCAAGCCCCCCTGGGTAGGAGACACTCACTGAGGAACCATTGAAGGTCCATGATTCTGAGAGATCGATCCTCGATGAGTTGAACTGCGGATCCGTTCCAATCCAGGCCGTCGTCGTCGACCCAGCAACCTCTGCCCACATCGGCCAGCTGAACCAGATGTCGCATTCAACGGTTGATGCGAACTGCGTTACGACGTATGAGTTCCCGTAGTAGGTCCTCTGTGAATCGCTGATCGTCTTGGTGGCAGTTCGCAGGCCCGCGGGGAGCTGGACCCGTACATTGCTGGTAGTTGACTTGTCGCCACCATACAGGATGAGTGCGTTGCCGTCGCGATTGAAAACAACCTGCTCTTCCTTCGAAGCCGCGCAAGCTATCGACGCAAGCGCTACTGCAAGAACGCCGATGACTACCACGACAGCCAGCTTCTTGACATTCTTCACACTGATCACCTCCGTCCATCATTATGCGCCTTTTCGCCTGATTGTCAAGATCTCCTCATCCTCTACCCATTCCTTTCGCTGCTTCCGTCTCTGTTGCATCTTTGTTACTCACGTATAGTGTCGTTGATTATCTGTATTCCGCAGCCCATTCCCTGTTTCCAGTCCGGGCTCGCTCGCTGCGAGTCGAGGACAGGCATCCGTTCTTGGTGGTCAACGAGACGAGGCATCAATGGCCAGCTCCTTCCTGTAAATTGGCAGCTTGAGTTGTCGTGCAACTCACCGTTGGCTGCCGATTGAATGT
>CAZXQL010000157.1:0-4806 GCA_964643395.1 uncultured Thermotogae bacterium | reverse complement strand
CGCCCGTACCACTTGTGCCATATCGAGGCGCTGCGCTCCGTCGCGGAGGCCTGCCTGGATGGCATCTCGCTCTTGCGACCGGATCGGGGCTTTCGGACCAACGTGTATGCCCATGCAAAGCATGACCTTCACGTGGGCGACGAACTCGATGGCGTCGGCGGATACACCTGCTACGGACAGATCGAGAACGTCTCGGCGGACGCGGACGAGGGACTGCCGATCTGCCTTGCTGGGGGGGCCCGGGTGCTGCGCCCCATCTCGAAGGGAGAGAGGATCCGCCGGGCGGATGTCGATGCCCCGAGAGACGGCGATGCGTGGCGGCTGTACGAACTCGCCGTCGAGCACGGAGGGGCTGATGGAGGATCGGGATGAAGCTCGGCATCGCCGTCGTGTACCTGGTGCTGCCTGGCGATGAAGCGCTCCTCGATCTGCACCTAGAGTCCATCGAGCGCTGTACACAGGTCCCGTTCACGATCTACGCAGCGGTCAACCGCCTGGAAGCGCCGCTTGTCGAGCGCCTATCGGCGAACCCGTTCGTCCGGCTGTGCTCGATCCCCTCAACTGAGGAGCGCGGAAGTCTCGAGAATGCCTACTACCTGGAGCGGCTGATTGCTCAGGCGATCGACGACGGCAACACGCATGTCGCCACCCTCCACGTGGATTCGTTCCCCATTCGAACGGGGTGGGCGGACCAGCTCGAGCAACGGGTCTCATCCCAGTACGCATTTGCGGCCGCCGTCCGTGAGGAGGACCGTCGTGGAAAGCCGACGACGGCCGGGCTTTTCTTCCCACGGGAGTTCTATATGCGCTATCGCCCGAGGCTGTTGCTGAGTCGTGCTGACATGGGATCGCGATTGGGACGAGAGTACGCCAAGGGCCTCCGGGCTCCCGGGGAGTCAGGCACGGGCTATGGATACGCAGCCGTCCGCGAGGGTCTCCAGTGGCTCGAGTTGCGGAGAACCAATCGCACCGAGGATCATGACTACTACGGAACCATTCATGGAGACGTCATCTTCCATCTCGGCGCGGCGGCGCACGATGGCCGATCGTTCCCGGGCTCCAGCGACCGTCCCAGGCTCACGGGCCTTCGCCAAGCCGTGGCCCGATGGTTGCCCCGCTCGGTGAAGGAGGGGCTGCGGCGCCTGATCCCGGAGCCCCTCCTGTTCCCGGAATTCCAGGCCCAGCGACGGTCCTACGATCGGGTCAAGGAGGCCTTGCTGGAGGATCCAGCGGGCTACATCGCACGCCTTCAAGCGACCATAAAAAAGCCGGGAGGCGACCCCGATGAGGGGGCGGACTCCTCCTAGCGACCGACGAACGCTCAGGCGAGCCGCTGGCGAATCCGCTCGGCTTCGCGTTTCGCATCGCCGATGGAAAGGCGATCGAGTTCCTCGTCACGGGGAATCCCGAGTTCGTCGAATCCCATCTCGGCGTAGTACTGCCGGACATCGCGAGCGACGTCTTCGCGCGACGGCGCCATGCCGGCAGCCGGGCCGGTGGGAAGCGGCTCGTAGAAGCGGCGCGGGTTATCGTCGTCTCGTCGAGGATCCCAGTGGACGTCGGGCCCTCCCAGCAGGAGCAGCAGCCGCTGGAGATGAAGGATGCGCGGGCCGACCTCTTCGAACCAGTCCTTCGTTGTCAGTCCGTGGCCTGTGATCGCGTCGAGGAACTCGAACAGATCCTCAAACCCCGCACTGGAGGCGAACATGCAGATCGTCGCCGAATCGTTGAAGATGCTTCGCAGCTCACGCGCGTACGTCTTGGCGGGCAGGCCGCTCGTCGACGTGTGATCGCCGCCCTGCGTCGAGACGGCGTAGCCGATGGGATCGCTGATGAAGTCCCGATCGCTTCGAATTCCGTGCGCACCGATCGCGATTCCCTTGGACTGAACGGCGTACGGAAAGACGTCAACTCCCTTCTCCTGACCGATGTCGACCGCCGCTCGGTAGGTCCCCCGAGCAAGAACGGCTCCAATCCCATCTCCGTTGACGATCACCTTCATCAGCCGCGCGAACGCGTCCGTGTCGCTCCACTCCAGCGGCCCGCCGAGGTCTTCGCTTGTCAAGATGCCGCGCTGGTAGAGCTCGGCCGCGAATCCGAGAACGTTGCCGGCGTTGATGGCGTCGAGCCCGAACTCCTCCACGAGGGACGACAGATAGACGATTTTCTCCGGCTCGAAGATGCCGAGGTTGGTGCCGAGATACGCCATCAGCTCGTAATCGGGGCCGTCGGTGATCGATCCGGCGTACGGGCCGCTCCGCAAGCACGAGATCTTCATGCAGTTGACGGGACAGCCATAGTCGGCCCACCGCTTCTTGATCCACGCTTGAGACTCGAACTGCGCGACGCTGATCCGGGCGTCGTCGTGCCATTCCTCCTGCCAGTTGCGGATCGGTTCCGAGGAACTCTCGTTGCCGAACGAGTATCCGCCGGCGGCGGTGCCCCAGGTGCCGAACGGCGACTTTCCTACCGTGGCCTTGTGCATCTCCTCGATGTGGCGGCGCACAGCAGTCTGGTCGTGGGTCGCTGGAAGCGCGCGAGTTCCCTTGGCCAAGATCGCCTTGAGGTTCTTGCTCCCCATCACGGCGCCCAACCCGCCGTAGCCGGCGGCGTGCGCCAGTTTTGCCATCACGGCGGCGAATCGGACCTGCCGCTCTCCGGCCGGACCGACGTAGAGCATCGCCGGCTCCTTGGGGACCCCGGCGCGTCTCTCGCGTTCGATCAGCGTTTGGTGAACCTCGCGCAACAGCGTGCGATGCAGGGCGATGCCACCCATTCCCCAGTACGCCGACGCATCGCACAGCTCGATCGCATCGTTGTGGACCAGGAGATAGACGGGCTTGGGAGCCGCTCCGCGCACGAGGATGCCGTCGTAGCCGCTCGCCCGCAGCTCCAACCCCACTTCGCTGCTGACGGCGCTGCCGACGACGCCGGCGCTCTCGGGCGACTTCGCGACAATGACCGTCTTGATGCCGGGGTGGTAGCCGGTGAACGGACCGGTCAACACCAGAAGGAGATTCTCCGGCCCCAACGGATCGATCGTTTCCCAGCGATCGCCGAGCTCGCGCCACAGGAGGTAGGTCCCGAGCCCCCGCCCGCCCAGATACATCTTCAGAATCGACGGGTCGATCTCGACCGGGCGTACGCGTCCAGCGGTCAGATCAACATCGAGGAGGCGGCCGGCGTATCCGTTACGCATGCGTCTCCTCGGCCTCGATGGCGTCTCCGTACATGTTGGCCGCCAGGGCGTCGTTCTGTTGGATGGGGTCCCGGGCGAACGTTCGATACACCGCACGATACCGGCCCGCGAGCGCCTCGAGCGCTCCGTGGCCCGCTTGCTGACAGACCTTGACGCACGCCGGATCGCCGCCACAAAGATCGCAGATCACGACCGCTTCGCGTCCCTCGGGCAAGCGTGGCACGGTTCCCGGACAGGCGGCAACGCACTGGCCGCATCGCGTACAGATTGCTTCGTCGACGAGCACAGCGCCGGTCTCCTGGTTGACGGAAAGCGCCGACACCGGACACGCTGTCACGCACGGGTAGTCGTCGCATTGAACACAAGACACGGGCGTACATGCGCCGGGGAAGCGTTCGAACACGCGGATGCGGGATGCCTCGGGCCAGATGGTTCCCTCGTGCGAGAGGGCGCAAACGACTTCGCAAAGGCGACAGCCGCTGCAGCGCTCCGGCGTCTTCAGAATCCACACGTGTGTGTCGGCCGTCCCGGGCATGAAGGAGTGACCTGCCTCTCATGGGCCCGCAGAACCGAGCCCACGAAGCGATTGTACCACGGCCGCCGAGCATCGGCGCGAGCGCGGGGCAGGCAAAAGGACCGATCCGTACTCGCGAATCGAGCTACTTGCCGGTGACGTTGCGCCAGACAACGTTGGGGCCGCCGGTCATGCCGTAGATGGGCACGAACAGATCCAGATCTCCGTCGCTGTCCAGATCGCCGGCATCGGCGCCGCGCGAATCGTTGCGGCCCAACCGAACGCCGGAATCCACAAACGCTCCCGTTCCGTCGCCCAACCACAACTGATCCTCGTCCGAGATCAGGGAGAGGAACACATCAATGCGCCCGTCGCTGTCGAAATCGGCAAGGATCGGCCACGCTGCGGCCTGCGGCGGAAGACGGGAGTCGATCCATCGGTACGCCCCGTCCCCGTCGTTCAGGAAGACGCGAACCGGGAGGGCATCGGTCCACGTGCCGTTGGTGTCGAGGATATCGACATCCCCATCGCCGTCAATGTCGCCGAACGCCGCGCTGTGGATCTCGGACTCGGTCGCTGGGTCGTCGTACCGCCAGGTCTCCTCGAATCCGCCTGTCCCATCGTTGGTCAAGATGCGGCATCCGACGCCCGCTTCCTTGACGAACGCGTCCGCGTCCCCGTCGAGGTCCAGATCGGCGAACGCCGTCCCGAACGGAAAGTCGTAGTTGGAGACCGTGAACCCTGCGTTCCCGTCGTTCAGGTAGAGGCGGCTCGTAAATCCACCGTCGGGCACCGTCATGTAGGCGATAAACGCATCCAGGTCACCGTCGCCGTCGATGTCGACGAGCTCGATGCCGTTGCCGGACAGCGCCGTGTCTCCCAGATCGATGCCGGAATCGGAGAAGATCGCGTGGCCGTCGTTCAAGTAGACCACGCTCGGCTTGGAGGTGCCGTAGACGTACGCGCACGGGATGAACAAGTCGAGGTCGCCGTCGCCGTCCAGATCGCCCAGCCCGACGCCGTGCCCGTTCCCGGTCAGCATCTGATCCGTGTACGTGAAGACGCCGGTCCCGTCGTTGAGCAGCACGCAGCT
>CAZXQL010000156.1:0-4821 GCA_964643395.1 uncultured Thermotogae bacterium | reverse complement strand
TTGGATCGCATCCAACGTCACGTCCGCGAAGAACGTCGAGCAAAGACGCGAGCAAGCAGGCACCGAGATCCGCGTCCCGGCGAATGTGATGTCCCATCCTAGTCGCTCGAGTTGGTCCTTGATCAGGTACGTGTTCGCGCCATACGGGTCCGCCAGCAATGCCAGGACCTGAACGCCCTGCGAGAGGTCGGGAACGTCTCCCGCGCAGGACCCGGCCGCGATGATCGCACAGAGAGTGAGAGCCAGTAGTGCCGCACGATGTGTCATGGTTGCTCCTTCCGGTTATCCGGACAATCGTTGCGCTCTCATCCAAACTGAAGGCCCGCCGTCTCGACAGCGTGTCGCCCCACCGGCAGCGAGACCTGCACGCCGTTTCGAACGAGTCGCGTATCGACTCCGGCGCTTGCCGCGGAGTCGATATAATGCTGCGGAGGTGGACCATGAGCAGAAGCCTCGTAGTGCTGGTCGTGCTGTTGTCGGCGACGTCGATCTTCGCTGCGGCGTACGAGTGGACAGAGCTGGGCACGGCAGCAACCGTCCTTCCTCACCCCGAGTCCGGGCTTCCTTCGATCATTTTCAATGCGAGCCTCGCCTATGACGAGGTGCCGGAAACGATGACTCTGCGGATCGCCTGGAAGGTCTTCGAGGTCGACGAGGGGGAGCAGACCGTGTTGTACGAGTACACGAAGACGACAGCTCGAGGAAGGGGTGTCGCTCACATCTACTCGTCGTCCCGATACATCCTGATCGAGGCGGGGAGGCAGTACGGCGCGCATGTGTCGATCGAGGATCTCGAGAACGGCCTGTCCTACCAGCACTCCTACTCCTACTTCGTCCCGCAATCGCTTCCCGTGGGTCTCCGGTTCGTTCTGTGGGACGACACGCAGGAGGTCGATTTGAGCGGTCTGTCGGATGAGGAATTGCAGCAACTCGTTTCCCTTCAGCACGAACTCGCGTCCGACGAGATCCTGGCGGAGGGCGTCTCCATCAGCAGCTTCTTCTCCCAGTACGCGTCGGCGGACGAAGACTATCCCGTGTCGGTCGTTCTACTGCCGGAGACCGGCGTTGACAACAACTGGGGATCGGAGTCGCAGCCGATCACGGTGACGTTCGGTCTCACGGTTCTCGCGTTCTCGATCCCGACGCCCGGCGACCGGACGGCGTTTCAGGAGCAGCTGTCGGAATACGATCAGACGTTCACGGGAACGGTGTACGCCGGATCGGTCGGAGAGGATCTCGGACAAGGCGTCGTCGTCTTCGTTCAGGACTCGATGAAACTCATCCTCGACACCGCGCTGCAGGAGCAGGCCGCTCGATCCGGCAACTAGCTATTGGACTTGTTCCGCGAGTCGTCCTGGAAGAACCACAGGTCCGGAAACCAGGGATCGCCGCCGTCCGGGAACCTCTGCCACGTCTTGTTGTCGTCCTCTTCGTCCGTAAACGGAGCCGTCTCTTCTACGACGACACCGTTCGGGTCGAGTAGACGGAATACGCTCGGCTCTCCGTTTCGCAATCGGAGCCCCGGGTAGACGAAGACGTAGCGTCCGCCCGGCGGGAGAACGAGCGACTCGTCAGTCATCTCCAGGAATCCCTCGTCGGGGAACGAATACGAGATCTGCCAGCCGAGCAGATCGATCGGCTGGTCCGTGACGTTCAGCAATTCCACCCACTCGTGGTCAGTATCGAATCCGGGCGGGTTGATTTCGATCTCGTTGATCAAGAGGTGCGGCTGCGAGTCCTCGTCCGCCACCTGTGCCCACCCCGCGAAGCCGATGAATACGATGCCTACGGCAGCGACAACCAGCCATCGTCGGTCTTTCATCACTCGAATCACCGTCCTCTCGACTCCATTGTAGTCCATCGCCACCGAACTCGTGCAGCTGGCGCGGTCGCCTGCTCGTTGAACTGCCGATTGTCTAGACGGGACCTCGCTTACACGACGTTTGCCAGACGAGGAATCACTCGCCATCCTGCCCGTCCGGTTGTCCTTGACGCGTCAGATCCCACCGGATAGCCTGGAGCACCATGGCCCGACTACGCTTCTTCTCGCTCACCGTCCTGCTTCTCATTATCGATCGACTCACGAAAGTCTGGGTTCATGCTCATCTGCGTTTCGCCGAACCCCACACCGTCATCAACCATCTCTTCTACTTGATTCGCGTCCACAACGAAGGGGGCGCATTCGGGGTTTTCCCGGGCGGAGGCCTCGTGTTCCTAATCGTGTCGAGCATCGTCTCCTTCATTCTGTTCGTCATCCTGCTGGCGATACACATCGAGAGTAAGCTGATCCGGACCGGGATGGCGTTCGTGCTGGCCGGAGCGCTGGGGAATCTGATCGACCGCATCCAGTGGGGGTACGTCCTCGACTTCTTCCAGATTCGTGGATTCGCGATCATCAACGTCGCCGACGCTTGCATCACCGTGGGTGCTGGCCTGATCATCTTGTCCATTCTGTTGGGGGGTGAACGTCATCGATCTAGGCGGAAAGCTGATCGCGTTCGAGGGAATTGACACCTCGGGCAAGTCGACACAGGCACACATGCTCGCCGCGCGGCTGGCCGATGCGGGCTACCCGATTGTGAGTACGGGCGAGCCGGGAGGAACCGCGATCGGGGAGTCCGTACGATCGATCCTGTTGTCTCGGCAGCACGAGGAACTCCTTCCGTTCTCCGAACTGCTGTTGTTCATCGTCAGTCGAGCTCAAAACACGCACGAAGTGATCCTCCCGGCGTTGCGGGGAGGGAAGACCGTCGTGGCATCTCGGTACCGCATGTCGAGCATGGCTTACCAAGGGTACGGGCGAGGCATCGACCTGAATCTGATCCGTAGCCTCAACGAGACAGCGGCTTGCGGTCTGCATCCGGACATCACGTTTCTGATCGACATCCCTGCGGAAGTGGCCCTCCGACGGAAGACCACGGAACACGATCGCATCGAGATCGAGTCGATCGAATTCCACAAGCGGGTGCGTGAGGGCTTCCTGGAATTGGCAGCGGCAGACGTCCACGCCGTCGTCATGGATGGCGATCGCGCGGCCGCGGAGATTGCGGAGGATGTGGCACGATATCTTCAACTCTGATTTTGCCCGGGCCGGATTCGATGGGGTAACATGGCGGACGACGCTTCGAGCGTAAGGGGGAGGATCCATGGATCTTGTATGTCTGAAGAATGATCTGGTGTTCGGCGTCCGGCTGGCCAGCCACGCTCTGGGCACGCGGACGAGCATGCCGATTCTTGCAGGGCTGAAGCTCGAGATCGAGGGGAATCAGCTTCGACTGCAGGCGACCGACCTGGAACGAGCTGTTCGTTGCGAGATCCCGATCGAGAATCGAAGCGGCGACGAGTCGATCGTCCTCAACGGGTCTGTGTTCAATCAGATCGCTGCTCACCTCCCCCCGGATGAGCGCATCAGTCTCACCAGCAAAGCCGATGACGGAACCTCGATTCAGGTGCGATGCGGCGAGGTCACGTTCGATCTTCCAACGATCCCGGCCGGTGACTACCCGGACATCGCTCCGCTACCGTCCGCCAAGACGGCCACCGTGACCATCCAGCAGTTCCAGCGGGGACTCAATCAGACGGCGTTCGCAGCCAAGCGGGCCGGACAAACGACGCGGCTCAACCTGACCGGCGTTGACTTGGTGCTCAAGTCCGATCATCTCAAGCTCGTGACCACCGACGGCTACCGGCTTGCGATGAAGACGATCGACATCGAGGACATCCGCGAGGAAGGGGAGTACCTGGTGGACGCCAGCGTCCTCACCGATCTGGATCGCGTCCTCTCGCAACTGAACGCGAAAACCGTCGACATCTATCGAAGCGAAGGGCAGTTGTTCTTCCAGGCCGCCGGGGTCACGTTTATGGCGCGAACGATCGCCGAGGAGTTCCCGGACTTCGATCGCGTCATTCCGAAGAACAATCAGATCTCACTGGTGTTCGACCGCAAAGCGCTCCTGGATGCGCTCCAGCGCATCGAGATCACCGCAGCCGAAGATTCAGGCGCGATCACACTGCGCGCCACTCCGGACGAGTCGGCCGTCGTCATCACCTCGTCCTCCCGTGACAAGGGTGAGGCCGAGGAGAGGGTCCGACTTCAGAACGTGCCGACCGAAGGCATCCAGATCGCATTCAACGCCAACCTCTTGATCGATGGACTCAAGCACATGGCGTCCGATGAGGTCGGCTTCTGGCTGGCAGCGCCGCTACAGGCTGCCTTGATCGAGCCGGCCGGCGACGGAATCGACCCCGCCGATCACGGCGTACTCTACGTCTGTATGCCCGTCAATCTGACGACGTAGAAGTGACTTCGAGGATCATCGGAGAGTGCCATCCTTGGTCGCTGGCGCCTACTCCAACGTCGTGCGAACGTTCTCCGCGGCGGATGCCAACACTTCGTCGATCTTTCCGACATCCTGCCCGCCACCCTGAGCGAACGTCGGCGCGCCACCCCCACCTCCGCCCAACGCTTGCGACATCGCCTTCACGACGTCGCCGGCGCGGACCGTCTTGACGGCCTTGGAGACCTTGCAGACAACCAGCGCACGTCCGCCCGACTCGCCCGCCAGAATCACGACCGCCGGAGAGACCCGTTCTTCGATGACGTCCGCCAGTTGCTTGAGGTGGTCCCCCGCCAGATCGGCTCGCGACGCGACCATTCGGACGCCACCGTGATCCGACGCTGTGGACGCCAACTCCTGCCCCATTGCATCCAGTCGGTCCCCGACCAGCTCGTCCAGCTGCGATGTCAGCGTTTCGATCTGGGATCGAAGCTGATCGACGCTCGAGGCGGGGTCGTCGCCCAACAGCTCCTGCATTCGCTCG
>CAZXQL010000155.1:4127-4825 GCA_964643395.1 uncultured Thermotogae bacterium | reverse complement strand
CATGGACGGACTGATCCAGGCGGGCAAGCTCAGCGATCAGGAGACGTTCCGAAGCTACATCCGTGCCGCACACTTTCAGCTCCCCGAGGACTTCGCCGATGCGAAGTCGATCATCGTGCTGGCTCTATACACGCCGCTGATGCGAGCGGCGTTCCAGGTTAACGGGAAGAAGCAGGATGTTCTGATTCCACCGCAGTACTACGAGCCCGATCTTCCGGCCGACACATCGTCCACGCTCATCCGTACCGAGATCCTTGCGTCGGACGAACCGCGCCTCGAGCGGCTCCGCCACGCCCATCAGAAGCTTCTCGCCGTACGAAGCGGCCTGGCGCGCTACGGACGGAACAATATCTCGTATGTCGAAGGGATGGGTTCGTTCATTACGCTCGCGGCGTTCGTCACCGATCGAGAACTCCCCGACGAGTGGACCGACCTCGGCATGATGTCTCAGTGCGAAGGCTGCACGATCTGCTTCGACAATTGCCCGACAGGAGCGATCCGCAAGGACGAGTTCGTGATCGATGCGGGCAAGTGCCTGCCCTTGTACAACGAGGTGCCGGGGGAGTTCCCGGAATGGATTCCCGCTGGCGCCCATAACGCCTACATCGGATGCATGCGTTGTCAGCTGCCGTGCCCTGCCAATCGGGAGGTCGTCGCCGCGAGCGGACGCTTGCCGGACATCGGCCTCGAGGAGACGC
>CAZXQL010000155.1:0-4117 GCA_964643395.1 uncultured Thermotogae bacterium | reverse complement strand
CAGCCGGCGAGAAGTTGCGCATCGATTTCTCCATCGACGATGTTCTCGCCGCCGTCTCGCGGAACCTGAATGCGCTGCTAGCAACGACCTAACAAGAGAGGACGCCCGCCTACCGAAACCGTGAATCGGACCGGCGCTCGGGGAACTTGTCTTGGAGTTGCTCCAGCCAGCCCACGCGGACATCACTGCGGCTGTCGACCTGCGGGATGTACGGCTTGATGTCCAGGAGCGGCGTTCCGTCGAGCATGTCGACATCGAGGATGTGGAGAACACCGTTCTCGGTTCCGTCGAGTCGTACGAGTGAGAGACCGATGGGATTCGGACGCTTCGGGGCTCGCGTAGCGAACACGCCGCGCTTGACCGTGTCCATGAACGGGATGACGCGAAGCGCGTACCCCTCACTCCGATGCAAATAGTACAGAAGGAAGACGTGCGAGAAGCCGTCCAGATCGGCCAGGCCGTCCCGATACTCGGGGAGGATCTCGATTGTCCCGGCGATGCCCTCACCGCCCGTCGATTGAATCGGAATGCCGACCGGATCGGAAAACGGCGTATGGATGATGCCGATGGGTTCCAGTTCGATGCTCATGATTCACCGATACAGAGTACCCTTTGCGGCTTCCTGATGCACCACTGAGGCAACCAGACGGACGTCCCTCTGGCTACCGATCCAGGATGCCGAGGGCGAACCGCAGCTTGCGCTCCTGCTGATCGATCTGCTGCTCCTGGGCGCGGGAGCCGTGTCCGGCATCGAACCAATGCACGTCGATCTCCTTGCCCAGCGATCTCAACCTAGCTTCGTACTCCTTCATCTGCCGCGCCGGGCAACGCGTATCGTTGCTTCCCTGAATGACGAAGACGGGAGCCTGGACGTCCGCCGCATACGTAATCGGTGAGCTCTTCTTGTGCCGGTCCGGAGTCTCTTCGGGGGACCCGCCGAACAACGCGCGCTGGTAGCCGCGCAGCATCTCGCTCTCGTCTTCGTACATCACCATCCAATCGGCAATCGCCACGACCGCCATGCCTCCGGCCCACAACTCGGGACGCCGGCCCACACCCAGAAGGGTCAGGTAGCCGCCGTAGGAGCCCCCGGTCAAGAAGACGGCATCGGGCCGCGCAATCCCTTCGTCCACCAACCAACGATAGGCGGACGCCATGTCTTCTGTCTCCAAATCACCGAGGCGCTGATCGATCGAGCGCTCGAACGTTCTTCCGAACGTCGTCGATCCGTGGTAGTTGATCGTGAGGAATGCGAACCCGCAGTCGACCCATGTCTGGCTCTCCGGGGCATAGACGGCCGTCATGACCGCCGATGGCCCGCCATGGGTGTGGAGGATCGTAGGGAAGGGGCCCTCACCGTCCGGAACCACCAGCCATCCCTGGATGGTGTCTCCGTTCTCGGATTCAAACGAGATCGAGCGCCACGGCTTCCCTTCGGGGGCGGCGCCGGCGGCGATCAGGGTGGTCATGGGGCTTCCCGTGTCCCTTTCCATCGCCACGACGCGAGACGGATGGGATGGATCCTGCCACGTGACGACGACTCTGCCATCGTCGAGGAACGGGCACGTATCGAAGTGCCCATGCAGAACGCCTTCCGGGTGGTCGAGTCTCGTGAGTCCATCCCCATCCAGGTCGTAGACGTAGAGCCGCTGCCTCGCCAGATGCAGTTGGCTGAGCAACACCTGCTTGGCATCACGGGACCAGCCGACGGCAGACACCTCTCCCTGGAGTTCGTCCACGAACAGATCGCGGCGTTCGCCCGTCTTGGGATTCCAGAGAAGGGGTCGGGCATACCCCGAAGCATTGGTCGTCGCCAGAAGGCGATCGTCTCCCGGGATCGGAGAGAAGGCCACGGCATCGTGGCTCGTCCCGGCTCCGTCCCACAGCTCGGCGATCCGTTTGCCGGTGACGAGGTCAAACGCAAACAGTTGCCGGTCCGGCGTGCCGGTGCCCTCGGTGGTCGCGATCACGGCCATCTCCCCGGCCTGCGAGATGGAGGGGCCGACGAACATCTTCCGGCTCTTGTGGATTAGCTTCGGAGCCTGTCCCGGTGCGAAGGTGTAGAGCATCTGACCGGTCGGATCCGCCACCTTCATGCCGAAGGTCCCTCCGTCGAAGCTCTGGTGGATCGTGAATCCGCCATACGGCGGGAGATCGGGCGTCACGTCTTCCGGCGCCCCTCCGGAGAATGGGACGCGCACGAAGTGTCCGATCTCGTTTCCGCCGTCGTCCCGCATGTAGTAGACGGACTCACCATCCGCGGACAGAGTGCCGTTGACAACACCTGTCTTCGCGTCAGTCAGCTGCCTCAGTTCCCCAGAGTGGACATCCCACGCATAGAGCTGGTAGATGCCGTCACGATTCGTGCACACCAGTCCTCGGGATGGATTCAGGTTGGCAACAGCCCCCCACGCCATGCTGGCGACTCGATATCGATCTCTCCATGCTGCCTTGGGATCCAGCGGGGAATGCTCGGTCATGCGCATACTCCTTTCTAAACTGAACAGCCGATCTGCAGTTTCTCGCTACGGCCGGAGCCAAGCGCCCGATCCGATCAACGCCGCGGCGTCGGGGTGCCGGCTCGCTTCACGTGATCGCACGGCGGGTGATCTTCATGACGATCCCACTTGCGGTAGGATCCGGACAACGAACGTACTCGGTGGTCACGCCCTCCGGATCGATCTCCTTCTCGTACGGTGTCCCCCGGTACCTCCACGGAAGCGTCCCACCGTTCGCCAGCGCCCGGATAAACCCCGTCAAGCTGTCGGCCATCCAAGGGCAAAGCTTGCCAAGATCCTGGGGGTATCGAAACGTCTGTCCGACATGTTTTTCCGGTTGGTTCTCGTCACCCAGCATCCAGGCGCAGATCCCCTCTTTCGAGAGATCGGGGAACGGTGGGCCCGTGATCGTCGCCCCCTTGCCCTGGAAGATTTCCAGCTCGATTTCGTACTCCGGCATGCTCCCTCCTCTGGGCTGCCACTCGTGTGCGATGGCTGCCGATCGTTCCCGGTGCGACTACTCGTTGACCCAGCGTTTGGCTTCGTCGAACTCGCGGTTGTGGAAGACACGGACGTGTCCCGGGATCGCAAGTCCGAAAAGCTTCACGCCCGAGCGAATCCACTCGACGTCCGAGACGAGCGCCATCTTCTCCCAGCCCCTTGTGTGCTTCAGGCCCAACTTGACGTCATCCCACGCCGCAGCGGCCTCGATTCCCGTGAACTCCTCACCGAGGTGATAGAGGAACCGGACTTTGCCTTGAGCTGCAAGCATCGCCTCCACGGCAGGGATGATGATGGATTCGTAGTCCTTCGCGGTAACCGTTCCCTTTGCGGTCAAACCGAGGACATTGTCTGGCAAATCAGGGATTCTCTCAATCATCTTCGAACCTCCTTATAGTCAGGAGCGTCGTGCACGACTCTTCTGGCTCTAGTACTCCCCTTTGATGACGAAGAACGAGCCTCGGATCGTTCCAGCAAGCTTCGACTTCTGCTTGGCGAACTTGAACTTCCCCTCCAGCTCCTCGGGTACTTCCATTCCCTCGGAAAGCTTGAACCCGACAGCTCGCTTCTTGGGGTCGTCGACCGCATACATGACATTGACCTCGAGACCGTCCTCATAGAAGACATAGGCCATCTTGATATTCCCCACTTGGAACCGCGAGGCTTCCAGAGGCCTCGCCGCTAGCTCGATATCGCGTTCTTCTTTCAGAATTCGGTTGACATAATCAAGGGTTTCGCGGCTCTCGTCCGCGGGTACGACCGAGAATTCATGTTTGTACTTGTTCATGAAGTAGCGCGCCTCATTGGCGCGCAGACCGGCGAGCGCTTCAGCGACAAGAGAGGACTCCAAGCCGACCGTCGACACAGTCTTGAAATCAACGATATGGGACATGTCCGTCCTCCTTCGATCTGTTCGTACTCCGATGCAAGGAGACTCGGTTACCGCATTCTACAGCTATCCGTGACTCGCGCCCCATGCGCACGGATCATGCTTCGGCCGTGTGCTCCACGGAGACAACACTCAACTCGACAGCCTCGGCCTGCCCTCCAAGAGGGAGCTGCCGGCCCGTAGGTACTCGGGATGCTCACCAAGCAGAGGAGGACTGCCACATCGATCG
>CAZXQL010000154.1:0-4872 GCA_964643395.1 uncultured Thermotogae bacterium | reverse complement strand
AAAGCTGCGCGAAGAAACGGGCGGCATCGCGGACGTGCACAAGGTCGAATCGCTGCTCCCCGTTCCCGTGCACGCACAACGGCTCCCCGCGCCGCACGAGACGAGCGAATTGCCCCGGCAGTTCTTGCCATCGTGCGAACGGGGTCACGCCATACAGCCTGGAAACACGGACAATCGTGACTCGAGGCCCGCTCGCTTGGAGGGTCTCGTTCTCTCCCGCCAGCTTACTGCGGGCGTACTCCGTCTCAGGGTGAGTCGGCACCGCCTCTGTCCAGGGAGCTCCGTCGGCGCCGTAGACGGCTTGGGTCGAGACGTAGATCAACCGGCGACAACCGGTGCGCTCAGCAAGCTGAACGACGTGGCGCGTTCCTTCCGCATTCACGTGGTGCAGAAGATCTCCATCGCATCCGCTCGTCGCGGGGCGAAGCGCCGCTGCGTGAACGACGACATCCGTGTCCGAGGGAAGCGGCTCGTCGTCAAACAAGTCACGCGCTTCGATGGTCAGGTCCCCCGAGTGTTCGGAGGACATCTCCCGGAGAGCGTCCAAACGGGCTCGATCCCGTCCCCATGCGGTGACAGTGATTCCCGATTCGAGAAGTCTTGCGACAATCTCGGCTCCGAGGTAGCCCGTACTCCCTGTCAACAAGACATTCACGAGCCCATCTCCTCACGCCTTTGTTGCGGGACGATCCATCGTCCGATCTCAGGATCGCGCAGTTCTTCCGCAGAAGCATAGTCGGTTCGAGGACGGCCGCAAGACAGTGAGCCCGATGGTCTATCCGCTGGCACTCGCCCGCAGAACTCCAGCAAGCCGGGGCCCCGTCACACGGGTGCAGAATTCCGCCTCGACCTTCTTTCGGCCGGCCGCCCCCATGCGTCGCCGGAGTTCAGGGTCGTCTCGCAGTGCAGACAGCGTCGCAACCCATTCCTCACGCCTCGACGCCATGAATCCGTTCTCTCCGTCCGTCACGATCGATCGATTCACTCCAATCGGCGATGCGACGACCGGGCGGCCGCAGGCCATGTACTGCACCAGCTTGTATCCGCACTTCCCCTTCTCCCAAAGCCCGTCGTCCAAGGGCATGATCCCGATGTCGAAGCTCTGCACATCCGCCACTTCGGTTTTCTCACTCCACGGGCGAACCTCCGCCTCGATGTCCGTGACGGCGCGCGGATCGGCCCCGACCAGGACGAGTCGGGCGCGCCCCTGGCGACAGACCTCGGCCAGCGCATTCTGGATCTGCACGACGTATTCGAACGTAATCGGCGTCCCGATCCACCCGATGACGGGCGGATCGTTGGGCGGCTTCTGCAACATCGTGTAGATCCGGCAATCGACGGCGGACGGGATGACGTCGATGCGTCGCGCGCGGGCATGCCGAGCTCGCTCGGCCAGGTAGTCATTCCCCGCGATGACGGCCGTCGCTCCTCGCATGATCCGGTCCACCTTGGCTCCGAGAAGACACCGAATCCACGCGCGCGGATTCTGGTCGTACCGGTGGAAGATCGCGTCGTCGTATTCAACGACGTAGGGAATCGCAAGCGTCCTCAGAAGGGACTCCCCCCACGACGGGAGCCACGGGAAGAGCTCCTTCTCGATCCACACCAGATCGTACCGCCGTGCACGAACCAGCGTGCGAAGTCGAGCAGCGTAGGCCGAGGCGACACGCGCCGGATGAGGCCGGCCCCCGGCGTAGCGCGCCGTGAGGTAGTCATCTCCGAGAAGGCAGGATGCCGTCACATGGATGCCTTGCGACTCGAGATAGCTCAGGTACTGATACGATCGGACCCGGCTGCTCGCTCCAAGCCTTCCGTAGCGGGCAAACAAGAGCACGTTCATCGCTCGCCTCGAACGATCGCCCGCGCAAGAGACGGAAGGCTTGACCAAAGCCGGGCACTAGCACCAATCGTTGACCCAAGATCTTTCCATTCTGCGCGACCTGCAGACCGGACGACGCGAAGCAGCGGCTCCAGAACCAGCGTTGCGGCGAGTAGCCCGGATGCCTGCCACCGTCCGAAGTGTTTCGCCGCGTAAAGGATCCGGCTTTGCCATACGAAGAACAGCCGCCGCGACGGATCCTTTCGGCTCACACCGCCACCCTCATGGTATGCGCGTGTCTCGGAGAGATACCACGACGTCCAGCCGGCCTCGCGAGCACGCCACGAGAAGTCGACCTCCTCGAAGTACATGAAGAACCGCTCGTCGAATCCCGACAGCGCGTCGTACACCGGACGTCGCACGAGGAAGAAGGCCCCCATCACTTGATCCACCCGGCGCGTCTCGCGGTGATCCCAGTCCTTCATGAGAAGACCCTGGAACCGGTGTGGGAACATGTGGGCGAGCCCAAGCGCATCGGCAAACAGGCGCCTCGGTGTCGGGAACCGGGCGCACGTTGGAGCGACCGCCCCGTCTTCGCCCGTGAGTGCAATCCCCACGACGCCGATCGTATCGCTCTCGGGTCGCTCCATGAACGCAATGGCAGCCGCCAGTGAGTCACGATTTAGGCGCATGTCCGGGTTCAGAAACAGCAGATAGTCCCCGTCCGTCATCGACGCACCTTCATTGCAGGCCGCCGCGAACCCCACATTGGTCGGATTTCTCTTCAACTGCGTACCCTCACGTTCGGCAGCAAGCTCCGAGCGATCCGTTGACGCGTTGTCGACCACAACGAGCGTCCCTATCTCGAATCCATCGTGCTTCGACTGCTCGACAGAATCCAGGCATGCGGCAAGACGCACGTCCGAGTTCCAATTGACAATTACGATATCGACACGCGGACTCATTGGGTATCCCGATCATGGCTCGCCCATCGCGAACTTCGAATCGCCTGCCACAAGAGGCGAAGCTCCTCCCGGCTCACTTCCCTGATCGCGAGAAGAACCACCCCGTACACGACGCTGAGCACGACGAAGCCGATGACGAGCATGGGGATAATCGGGACCGCGCCGATCGCCCACTTCACCAAGTACGCTCCCCCGGCTGCGGAAACGCCGGCCAACAGGATTCGCGCCATCGATGCCCAGGGAATCCGCCACGCAAACTCGCGCTTTGACCCGAAGTACACCAAGGCGGGGTAGAGAAGCGAACTGATCAATGTCGTCACGGCGGCACCGGAGTATCCGTACCGCGGGATGAAGTAGAGATTGAGAAGAACGTTGACCGCAGCGCAGATCATGACGTACTCGAACATCCTCCTCGTTTTCCTGAGAAACTCGAACCCCTTGTGGCCGTACATGGAGAATCGCCACGCGACAAACCCGACGACAATGAGCGGGATGATCGTGAATCCCGCCCTGTAGTCAGGCCCCAAGAACACCGTGACGATCTCTCGACTGAAGACGATGACGTAGGCCGCCGCCGGGATCGCAATGATCAAGAAGAACCTGGACAGCTCCGAGACGATCGTCTGGAGACGCGGCGTGTCGATCTCGCCTCCGCCAGCCGCTTTCATCAGAAACGCGCGTGCCGCAACAATCAGGGGGCCCGTCGCCAGCGCGAGGATGGCCCGTGCGACACCGGAGACGGGTGCATAGATCCCCACCTCGGTGCTGCCGCGGAACGCTTGCAGTAGGTAGCGGTCGGAGAGGTCAAGAAGTTCGGCCCCGATGACCCACCCCACAATGGGGCCTCCGTATCGAAGAAACTGGCCGGCAAAGCGAACGAACGGTGATTCAGCCGCCTTGCGGGTCAGCCGAACGCGATGGAAGCCGAGTGAGACGCCCATGGGGGCAATGGCCACGACCTGCACCAGAAGCACGCCCCACAGAAGCCCGGTCACGTCCCGGGCGATCAGGAAGATCCACACCAGCGAGAGCAGAAGTCGCAGGGCAGACTGGGCCATCTGATAGAGCGAATACTCGCGGGATCGCAGATCGGACTGCAAGACGACACCCAACGATCGAATCCACAGCCCGGACACCAGAAGACCGACACCGAGCGAGTAGAAGCGGCGATACGATCCGAGCACCGGCCGCAGGATCGGCCACCCGATGGATCCGGCAACCACGACCCCGAGTGTCAGACCGCCCAAGAGAATGATCAGGTTTCGATCGAAGTCGCGCCGCGCGCCGCGCTCGATGTACATGGGGCGAAACCGTAGGATGGACTGCTGTAGCCACGAGGACAAGAGAGACACACAGATGGTGACCGTGGTCAGTGCCAGCGAGTACTGGCCGAACTCGCGAGGCGAAAAGACCCTCGTGCAGACGGCCACCAAGACAACGCTAACGACAGCTGGAATCCCCGCCGCGATCGCGTACGCAAGCGCATCTCGTCCGAAAGCTGGGATCAGCGTCTCGCGGCGAACCATCCAGTCATCCGGAGCATCGTAGTCCTGACTCAAGTCTCCTCTTGTCTCAGCTGCGTCGGCACGTTCCTAGATTTCCGGTACTCCCCGGATGATACGCGATCCAACCAAGGGCCGTTCCCCAAATACCAGTCGACCGTTCGTGCTAGAGCGTCTTCGAACGGCACTTCAGGTTCCCAGCCCAGTTCTTGTCGGATCCTGCTGCAGTCGAGCGCATATCGGAAGTCGTGGGCATCGCCGCGGGGATCGGGGATGAATTGGATCAGTTCATCCAGTGATCGGTGATGAGTCACGAGTGATGAGTGACGAGTGATGAGTGACGGGTCAGACTGCAGCTTCTTGTCCAGGATCGAGCAGATTGCCTTGACGATGTCGATATTTCGTTTCTCGCACCCTCCGCTGATGTTGTACGTCCTGCCGGGCTCTCCGCCAAGCATGACGAGCGCGATCGCACGGCAGTTGTCGTCCACGTACAACCAGTCGCGAACCTGTTCCCCTGCGCCATAGACGGGAAGCGATCTGTCGTTGAGTGCGTTGTGAATGACGAGGGGGATCAGCTTCTCAG
>CAZXQL010000153.1:0-4888 GCA_964643395.1 uncultured Thermotogae bacterium | reverse complement strand
GACACCAGCCCGCTGGCTCCGCGCTCGGCGGCGGACGCCGCATACTCCGGCTCCGAGTGCATGGACAGGATCAGGATGCGGGCATCCGGACAAGCGTCGCGAAACGTGCCGATCAGATCGAGGCCGTCGGAGTCGGGCAAGGCGATATCAAGGAGAATGACGTCGGGTTGCGCCGAGCGCGCCAGAGCGATACCCGCGGCCCCGTCCTTGGCGGCTCCCACGACCTCCAGATCCGGATGCGCCTCCAGCACGTGGGTGAGAGCGTCCCGGACGACGGCGTGGTCATCGACGACGATCAGACGAATCGTCACGGTATGGCACCTCCACAAGCACGGTGGCTCCACATCCCGGCGCGCTGTCGATCGACATGGCCCCGCCGCAGACCTCAACACGCTCTCGAACGCTTCGCAATCCGAGTCCCTGGGGATCATCCGGTCGAAAGCCGACGCCGTCGTCGCGAATCGAGAGTCGAGCCCGTCCGGCATCGGCATCAGCGGCTACAGAGATATCGACGTGATTCGCGTGTGCGTGACGGACGACGTTCTGCAGCCCCTCCTGGGCGACATGAAACAGCAGACTCTCGATGGGCGTGTCAAGGCGATCGTCGAGCTCCGTTTGAATCTGAACCTCGAGCCCGCTCTCATCCCCGACGACTTGTGCCAATCGCTCCAAAGAAGGCTGCAACCCCAGATCGTCGAGCAGAGGCGGGCGAACCGAGTACGCCAGGGTTCGGGTCTGGGCGATCGCATCGTCGATGATCGAGTAGATTTCGCGGCACCGTTCTTCGCCGAGTTCGTCGCGTACCGGAGCGAGATGAAGCTTGATGGCCGCCAGCGATTGGATCAACTCGTCATGCAGACCGCGAGCGATCCGTCTCCGCTCCTCGTCGTGTGCCGTCAGCAGGCGCTTGGACATGCGTGCAAGCTGGTGCTCCCGCGCGGCCAGCATCCTGTTCTTCCGCGAATACACACCCATGAACGTTCGGACGGTGAACGCCACCACCGCATAGACGCTCACAGTGCCGGCGAGAATGGTTGCCACGTTGTACGACAGGCTTTGATACGGCTGTGCAAACGGTTCGAACAGCGATCGATGAGGAATCACGCCGGCGTACTCGAGCATGACGAGTCCCGTGTACGACGCGACGACCAACCCGGTCACCAGTGCGCCGTGCAGACGGGGCAGGAAGAAGTTTGCATAGATCACCGTGAACAAGTAGAAGACGCTGCCGATCCACTCGCTGCCGCCCATCATGTGGATGAGGACGGTGATCAGAAAGATCTCGGCGATGAAGAAGGCGGTGTGGGCCCAGTGCAGGCCGCGAAGCGTCTTCTGGCGTTCGATGACGAGCTTGAACGGGAACGTCAATAGGAACCACGCCAGCGGGGCATACACCAATGGGTTCAGGTAGCTGATGCGGCTGAGGAACACGACGGCCAGGGCGACCGCCGTGAAGATGCCCAACGTGATCCGCCGGATGAGGATCGTTCGGATCACGCCGGACTTCAGTTCGTTGAAGTCTGCAAACAGGTCCATAGAATTCCCCTCTTCCCCGTGGCTGCCCCCCGCGGACGGCGTCCCTCACACGGGAGGATGGTAGCCGTCCCCCGGAGCGCGGGCAACACCATGGAACCCTCGGCAACGGCTCCTAGGAAGAGAACATCATGCAGACTTCGATGGAAAGACGCGGACCGTACCAGGACAAGCAGCCCATGGTCTCATCCGCATCGGACAAGGACTGCAGACTTCCGCTGACCTCGGGCGAATCGGTCGCAGGACCCGGAGACACGGGAAGCCGCACCACGATTCTTCCGAGAGCGTCGACGACCCTCATCTCCGCTGCCGTTCCGTCCAGCGCCAGTCGCAGCGCGTAGAAGCCTGCGGGCAATCCATCCTCGACTTCGGAAGACGGTGCAACGTTCGGATCGGTTGTGTCGCGGCCGGCCCAGGCTGTCGAGGGATGGGATACGTAGACGAGGCCGACATCTGCCTGTTGTCCAGACGTCGCGGCTGTCACAGTAGACGATTCGAACGAACACGCGGCGACGCCGATCAGGATGACATCTCCCTGGGACACGAGGACGAGATTCTTGGTGTCGATATCCATGGAGAACGCGGTTGCCGCGTTCTCCATGACGGAGAGGATCGTATCGCGTAGCAGCTCATCTGTTCCGGAGATCTGCGCCTGCGGAGTCAGAGCGGATGTCAGTCCAGCCTGTGCGTAGGCGGCCGTCCAGGCCGGAATCAGAATGGCGAGAACGACGATGACAAGTCCCATTCGCTTCATGCTTGGGTCACCTCCCGCGCCGTAGCGATGCTTCATGATCGCCTCCAACTGGGTGCCTATTGAGGGAGTCTCGTGAGGATCGTGTGAACGCAGTCCGATCGGCGCCCACTGCGAACGGATTCACATCCGGCTCACACGAAGGGTGTGACGGACACACATTGGAGATTCATGCTGAGGTGTTTCACTACTGCGTCGCGAGGCGCGAAGAGGAGATGATCGCGATGAAGGTTCTTCGATGTCGAGACACCGGGATTGACTGCGGTTGGGAAGGCCGAGCGGAGACGGAGAAAGAGTTGCTTGAGAAGGCAGGGCGACATGCTGCGGACGTTCATCACCAAACCACGTTCTCCGATGAGGAGATCGCGGCAGTCAAGGCGGCAATCCGGGAGGAATAGAACGTCGGGCGGCCCCCGCTCGGCGAGCGGAACCGCTCCGGTCGGATGAACGTTCCCCTCCGAGTGGAGGCGAACATCGAGCAGTGATCGCAGGATTGCTTGATGCCTGATATCGACGAACGATGTTGCTGCGATCCGGCGGGGTATGATCAGGGATCGAAAGACAGCGATAGAAAGGAAGGGATGCTGTGCGCGGGATGACGGGAGTATGGCGGTGCCTCGCAATCGTCTCGATGCTGGGGCTTGTCGCGGTCGGAGGGTGCTTTCGGACGTCGAACGGATTGGACTTCGTTGCGAGTCCGACGGAAGGCCCCGCGCCCCTTGTTGTCTCGTTCTCACCGGTCACCTCGGACGCCTCATCGGGCTACGAGTGGGAGTTCGGCGACGGCGCGACATCGACCGACAGCCATCCGACCCACACGTACGATCACACAGGTCTATTCACCGTTCGGCTCACGGTCACCCCGACGCAGGGAGGTCCGCTGACGATCACCAAGCCGAGCATGATCCATGTCACCGGAGCCGGCGCATCCCCGCTCGTGTTTTGGAGCGAACGCGGGAGAGGGGAGATCAATGCCGGGGACCGTGACGGAGGAAGTCGGGAGGCGATCGTAGACGGGCTCATCTCCCCCGAGGACATCGCAGTGAGCGCGTCGAGGATCTACTGGACCGACTACGGAACCGGCAAGGTCGAATCCGCCGATGTCGATGGCTCGAATCGAACACTTCTCGTCACGGACCAGCATTCCCCCACCGGAATCGCCGTCGATGCGTTGCGGGGGAAGGTCTACTGGACATGTCTTCCCAGCGGCCCGGAGGAAACTCCGTCTGTGAACGGGACGATCCGAAGAGCCAATCTGGATGGAAGTGACGTGGAGGTTCTCCGGACGTTTGCGCCGGACGAACCGTTCGCCTGGCAGATCGCCGTCGACGCGGTTGCGGGACGGCTCTACTGGATTTCTCTCGGTTGGGACGCTCTGGATTCCGGAGCGTGCGAGGCACGAATCCTCGTTGCCGGCCTTGATGCGGCGCATCCGAATGCGGTCGTGTCCGGCCTCTGCGACGTCACAGATCTGACTCTCGATGCGTCGGCTTCGAACGCTGCCGGCTACGTGTACTGGACGTCGGAGGATCCGGGAACGTTGTCGAGTGCACGGATCAATGGGCAGTCCGTCACGCAGATCGTCGCCGGCATTCCCCAGGCGGAGTCTCTCGCTGTGGACCCCGCCGCGGGACGCATCTATTGGACGGCGGGCACGACCCTGCAGAGCGCTCAGCTTGATGGAAGCGACGTCACGACCTTGTACTCCGGACTCAGCGACCCCGAAGGAATTGCGATCGATCGCTAGGGCGCGTCCGACCCCGCCCGGTACTTGATGACGCGAACCGGCTCGCGCGTGACCAACCCCTCGGTGATCATCGGATCGATCTCGGCCAGAAGCGCGTCGATTCGTTCCGACTGGTCGACGATCTCCACGACGATCGGTAGGTCCTCGGACAGGCGAAGCACCTTGGCGGTATGGAGATGGCTATCCGCCCCGAACCCCATGATGCCGCGCAGGACTGTCGCCCCGGCCATCCCTCGGCGGCGCGCCGCGTGGACGATGGCCTCGTACAACGGCTGGTGACCGTGCTTGTCGCTCTCCCCGATGAAGATCCGCAGGAGCTCCGCATCCTCTGGCAGATGCATGATCCTCCCTTCCATCCTAGACCAGTCTCCCGATCGCTGATCCTGCGAAAAACGTCGCGATACCGAGTGCGTTGCCTCCGATGAGGTAGGCGGCGGCGCGGAACCACTCCATATCCAGGACCATCTGTCCGAACTCGGCGATCGCTGTGGAGAACGTCGTAAATGCGCCGAGGAAGCCAACCAACAGGATCATCCGTACATCGGCTCCGATCGCGAACCGCTCGCTGGCCAACGCCCAGACCAGTCCGAACACGAGACATCCGATTCCGTTCACGACCAGCGTTCCCCACGGGAACGATCCTCCGGCAAACCGTTGCGCAAGCCCGGCAAGCAGGTAGCGCGACAGCGTACCCGCGGCCCCTGCGCAAGCCAGCCATAGAAGCTTCTGACCCACGGTTCCTCCTTCAAGCAGAGCGTCGGGTGACGCCCCAGGGAATCGATAGGAGTCATCAGCCACATGTGGCAGGTATCGAGGGACTCCATCCCCGTCAGTGACAAGGATACTCATCATCCTCG
>CAZXQL010000152.1:0-4964 GCA_964643395.1 uncultured Thermotogae bacterium | reverse complement strand
ATCGTGAACTCCAGAAGGCGCCCGACTACCACTTGGATCAGGATCTCGTCATCGTCGCTCCGGATGGGACGTATGCAGCCTGCTGCATCGTATGGCTCGACCCCATCAACCACGTTGGGCATCTGGAGCCGCTCGGCACGCGTCCCGAGTACCGTCGAATGGGGCTGGCCCAGCAGGTTCAGTTCGAGGGAATGCGTCGACTTCAGGATCGGGGGGCGACCCACATGCCGATGTCGGGCGGATTCGAGCCCTTCTATCGCGCCGTCGGCTTCGTAGAGAAGCGCGCGTCGCACCCTTGGATCAAGCAGATGTAGCCGTTCATCGATCGAGCGCATAGGCCCCGTCTCCCGAGTGCCGGCATGGCACATGCCTGCGCCTATATTCTCCACGAGAGGGATATCGAGAAGACTGTCTTCTGAATTGTCTACAGGTCCGACGAGGTTGGCGGAGAGTGCTTCGTCGGCGTGGCAACCCGACTTCTTCGCCGCCACGGCCGGCCAAGCAACAGACCGATGACGATGCCGACGACCAACGACCCGGCCAACAGAAGGACCCGTGACATCGTGAGATCCCAGAACCACAGCCGGAACGACACGACCTGCGTGTTCTGCGCAACCAGCGTGAGCGACAGGATGAGTAAGACGATAACGACGACGGTTCGTGCTCGCATGGCGATCCCCTCCAAGGCCCCAGTCTGCCCGAAAGCCTCCGAGGGGAACAAGTCCCGCGGCGCTCACTCCCCATCCCAGGGAACCAGGGGCGATAGCAGGAGCATCTTCCCGGGACGGATCATGCGCAGGCTGCGCAGGGCGTAATCGAACGTACCGCTCGCCGACGTTCCCACAGGCGCAAGCAGCCGCTTGGACGGACGCACTTCCCGAACGGGAGATCTCGAACTCAAGCCGGCCTCTGCCTTCGCGAGCTCGATGGCAAGATCCAATCCGCCCAGCTCATCGATCAAGCCACGCTCCTTCGCTTGGTGTCCCGTCCATACGCGTCCGCCGCCGATCGCGTCGACGTCGTCTCGCGACAAGCCGCGGCTGTGCGACACGCGTTCCAGGAACTGCCCGTAGATCGCGGTGATTGCGTTCCAGAGCGATGCCCGCTCGTCGTCGGTAAACGGCTCGCCCCCCGAGTAGTAGCCGGCGTGCTCGCCACGCTTGAGAGTCTCACGGTGGAATAGGATTTTCTCGAACAGCTCCGCCGTGACAAGTTTTCCGCTCAGCACCCCGATCGACCCGGTCAAGGTTCCAGGCTGTGCAAGGATCTTCGTTCCCGGCGTCGATACGTAGTAGCCGCCGGATGCGGCCACGGTCCCCATGGAGATGATCACCGGCTTCTTCTCTGCGACCTGCTTCAGCGCCGCCGCCATCGCCTCGGAAGACGTTGCCGACCCTCCCCCTGAGTCGACGTGCACGACGACCGCGGCAGCGCGTCGATTGCGGGCCAGGCCGCGCGCTTGATGGACGACCGTCAGATCGCCCGCCTTCTCGGAGAACACGAGAGGAATCCGAAACGGAGGATGGATGGGAGGGACCGAACTCCGTCCGTCGATGATGTCGCCACCGATGCGAAGCAACGCCACGTACTTGCCGGGCGTGGCCAACGGGAGGCGCAGCAGCCGTCGCTTGGCCGATCTGTAATCGCAAAGCCTCGCGGGTCTTGACGTCGAGCCCAGGTAACCGGGGAGGTCCTCCTCTCCAAGGACACCGTCAACGGCTCCGGCATCGAGAGCCGCTTCCCCCGAGTACGGACACGCATCGATCAACGCCTTCGCGTCGTCGATCGAGATCCCGCGACCTTCCGCGATGCCTTCGAGGATCTGACGATACAGGTCGTCAATGAGCCATGTCGCCATTTCGCGGGCTTGCTCGGACATCGAGTTGCGGATGAGCATGTCGGGCGCCGTCTTGTACGGCGTGATCTGGACGAAGTCCCCCTTGACGCCGATCCGTTCCAGCGCGTCGGCAAGGAAGTAGTAGTGGGACTCGAGACCGAGCGGGGCGACCGAACCGGCACGTTGCAGCAGGACGTCGTCTGCCGCAGCGGCCACGTAGTAGCCGCCGATGTCGTAGTTGTGGGACCAGACGACCACACGTTTGCCCGCCTCGCGGACCGTGCGGATCAGGTCGCGCAGGCTCTGAATCTGCGCGATCGACCCTCCGACGTCGTAGAGCCGCAGAACGATTCCCTGGACCCTCGGGTCCCGTGCGACGTGGCGAAGCTGCGGGCCCAGAACGCGAAGAGTCAGGGGTTTCGGAGACAGCAGTCGTCGCGGAAACGGCGGCCGTGGCGGAACCGCCTCGGGAATCGGGCCTTCGAGCGTGAAGGACACGTACTCCGGCGCCCTACCCATTCGCCGGAACAGATTGCCCCCCCAACGGAGAACACTACGGATGACGAAGATGAGAGTCCCCACGATCGCCGCACCTCCTTCGAGTACCCGAATGTCGCGCTACCGGGCAGCGGCTCTGCCCGCGATATGCTGCGCCGCATAGATCCCGGTCACGGCCGAGAAAACGATCCCGCGGGAATGGCCGGATGCATCGCCGGCCACGTAGAACCCGGACAGCTCCGTTTCCATTCCTTCTCCCAGCGTATACCTCGTGTCGTAGAACTTGATTTCGGGCGCGTAGATCAACGTGCTGTCGGCCGCCAACCCTGGGATCACGCGGTCCAAGCGATCGATGGCTTCCAGCAGATTGACCACGATTCGCTGCGGAAGTGCCATTGAAATGTCGCCCGGCGTAGCGTCAGCCAACGTCGGGTGAATCGGGAGACGGCGGATTCGGTCCAGTGTCGAACGGCGGCCCTGCTTGAGGTCCTTCAGCCGCTGGAGGATCGGATGCCCGCCACCAATCGTCGACGCCAGTTGTGCCACCGCTCGGCCGTACTGCGTCGTATCCTCCACCGGATCCGTTAACTCCATGTGGACCAACAGGGCGAAGTTCGTGTTGTCCGATTTGCGCTTGTTCTCGGCGTGCCCGTTGACCAGGACGAATTCCTCGTGGTCCTCCCGCACGACGAACCCGCGAGGATTGGTGCAGAACGTTCGTACCATATCGTCGTAGGTGGTTGTCCGAACGCGAAGCTTGGCATCGTACATGACCTGCTCGATCGAGTCGTACAGCTCGGCAGGGAATTCCACACGAACCCCGATGTCCAGCGGCCCGAAGGCGGGTCCGACGCCGAGAGACCGTGTCTGCTCCCGGAGCCAATACGCGCCGACGCGCCCCGGGGCGGCGATGACGAATCGCGCATCCACTGATCCGGAGGACGTTTCCAATCGGAAGCCGTCGTCAGCTCGTGCGATCGAGTCCACCTTGGTCTCCAGATGAAACTCGATTCCGCGATCCAGCAGGTCGCGGTACAGGGTGTCGATGACCTCGCGAATCCTCATCGTGCCGATGTGGCGCTGCCGGCCGGCGATGAACTCGATGCCCGCCTGAGCGGCCGATTGCTTGAGTCGGGCGAGTGCATCCTCGTTTTCCCCCGAGTACTGAGCGGGCGCGCCGCAGCGCGTGAATTCGGCATCTACGCGCTGGATCAACATGTCCAGTTCCGGCGCAGAACAGCCGATCGCGTCCGCATTGCCGCCGATCTTCGAGCTCAAGTTGAGCTTGCCATCCGAGAACGTTCCCGCTCCGCCGACGCCGGATGTGATGCTCGTGCGGTCCCTGGGAGCCAATCCAGATTCGATGATGACGACGTGAAGACCGGTGTTCGCCAACTCCAACGCAGCGAACAACCCGGCGGAGCCGGCACCGATGATGGCAACGTCGTACATCATGGAGATCCCTGCTTTCATGGCCGGGGAATGCGGCCCCAGCATCCTACCGATCGCACGCGCGAAATCAAATCGGGTGCAGACGTGCGGCGTCCTGCACCCGATTGCTTCCCATCGTTCGCTCTAGATCGCGACGAATTGGAGACCTTGGATGACCTTTTCTCCTTGCTGCCGGACCGGCCCGATCGTCGTCTTGACACGCATGCCGAGTTTGGGCTCGCTCGCCAACAACTGCCCCGTGACGCGGACGCCGTCATCCAACTCCACGATCGCGAGGCGCAAGTACCGAGTCTCGTACTCGATCGCAAGCGCGTACACGTCCGTATACGTCAGTACCTTCCCCTCACCGCCGATGGCGACATCGTCGAACGATTCACCGCGGCAGTTGGGGCAAACCGCATGCTGGGGATAGCTCACCGTTCCGCACGAGGTGCACTTCATACCGGATACCTGGGTCGTCATCATGCCTCCCTCTGCAGAACGCTGGCCACGACGTTGTTTCCGAAGCCTCCGAAATTGCAGGCGTACGCAACGCTCGCGTCCTTGACCTGCCGTGCGCCGCACTCACCCCGCAATTGCCACGTGAGTTCGACGAGCTGCGCTACGCCGGTCGCTCCGACAGGGTGACCCTTGGCTTTGAGTCCTCCGGATGGGTTGATCGGCAGCGTGCCGTCCAGACGCGTTTCGCCACGCTCGAGCGCCTTGTGTCCTTCACCGCGCGGGAAGAATCCGGATGCTTCGGACTCGGCAATCTCCAGGATCGTGAACGCATCGTGCAGCTCTGCGACATCGACGTCGCCGGGGTTCAGGCCCGCGTGATCGAACGCCATCTCTGCCGCGAGACGAACGGACTTGAGGTCCGTCGGGTCCTCGCGCTCGTGAACGGCGTGAGTGTCGGTCGCCTGCCCAATGCCGGCAATCCGCACCTTGGCCTTCCCCAGCTTGGCAGCCACGTTCTCCGACACCAGAACCACCGACGCCGCGCCGTCCGACACAGGGCAGCAGTCGAACAGGTGCAGCGGCTCGGCAATGGGCGGGTTGTTCACCGCTGCCTCGGGAAGGGTGAGGATTCCTTCCATCGTGACCGCCTGCTGGATGTGGGCATACGGGTTCTTGGCGCCGTTCTCGTGATTCTTGATCGCCACCATCGCCAGGTGCTTGCGCTCGATGCCGAACT
>CAZXQL010000151.1:0-4978 GCA_964643395.1 uncultured Thermotogae bacterium | reverse complement strand
GCGCGGCACACGGCGCCCTCGCCATCACCTCCATAGAGGAAGATCCAGAGTCGAGGGCCTTCCGGGGCATCGGCGAGAGCACTCTCGAGGTAGGCCTCGGGGCCAACCTCTCGCAGCTGCGCGAGATGTTCTACCGTGACCCGGCCGACATCCGCATGGCCGCGGCCAAGTCATGGGCCGAAGTGCTCGGCATCGTCGGCGTGCCGCCGAGCGAGATGCCTGGCGCGATGCCCAGCAGCTTTCGCGCCATCGAGCTGGTCAACGAGGCCCACACGTACAACCGGCCCAACGACTACAGATACGATCCGGAGCGGGTCAAAAAAATCGAGGCGCAGTTCGAGGCCGAGCTTGGCTGCGACATCAACGTGACCCGAAATGCCCTGGCCGTCGCCCAGAGCTATTTCGAGGCCAAGCTCGAACGGGACGAGCTGCAGGAAGACCTGACCAAAGCCCGGAGCAAAGACAACCCCGACGACAAGAAGATCGCCAATCTGATGGCCCACCTCGACACACTTCGGCGTGCGGCACGGAATGAAGATAGGGACGCACGCCCGTAGGATTCTGTGCGACGAGTCCGGCGTGCACAGCGACAGATCAGACTCAAGGAGACCCGACACCATGAACGGAATCAACGATGCAATCTTGCGAGTCAACTTGTCGACCGGGGAAATCGGCGTCGATCATCCGGGGACGGGTTTCTTCCGCAGCACGTTCGGCGGCTGGGGATTGATCGCCCACGAACTCCTGGCCGCGAAGGCCTATGAAGACGACCCCCTCAAGCCGGCCAACCCCCTTATCTTCGCGCCCGGGGTCGTCACCGGGGCGAGCGTACCCGGCAGCGGTCGCCATGCGGTCGGGGCGCGATCTCCGCTCACGGGCGGATTCGGGGAGGCCGACGTCGGCGGGTTCTGGGGGGCGGAGCTGAAGTGGGCCGGCTACGACGGTGCTGTGATTACCGGCAGGGCGGAATCCCCCGTCTACTTATGGATTCACGACGGCGAGGCGGAGATTCGTGACGCCAGCCAGATCTGGGGCCGCAAGACGGCCGACGTGGAGGCATCGATTCGTCAGGAGCTGGGGGATGAACGGATCCGCGTCGCGCAATGCGGCATTGCAGGCGAAAATCTCGTCCGCTTCGCCTGTGTCATGCACGACGTCAATCGCGCCGCCGGGCGCTGCGGGCTGGGCGCCGTCATGGGGTCGAAGAATCTGAAGGCCGTCGCGGTGCGAGGGACGAATCGCCTGCCCGCCGCTGATCCAGACAAGCTCGCCCGAGTCATGGGGAACGTCAATGGGCTCATGGAGCGTTTCGCCGGATTCCGCGAGCACGGCACGAGCGGAAGTATCGCAAGCCTCCACGAAGCCGGTCGGCTTCCCACGCACAACTTCCGGGACGCGACGTTCGAGTCCGCCGATCGGATCAGCGGTCAACGAATGACCGAGGAATACCTCGTCGGGCGCGATACGTGCCACGCGTGCCCCATCGCCTGCAAGCGCAAGGTCCAGGTGGACGGCGAATTGGCCGTGGAACCCGTATACGGTGGGCCGGAATACGAATCGATCGCCGCATTGGGATCGATCTGCGAGGTCGATGATCTCGAGGCCATTCTGTACGCGAACCAGCTGTGCAATGCTTATGGATTGGACACCATCTCGGCCGGCGTCACCATCGCCTGGGCGATGGAATGCTTCGAGCGTGGGTTGCTGTCGACCGAGGATACCGGAGGCCTCAAGATCCGATTCGGGGACGCTCGCATGATGGTCGATCTTGTCGAGAAGATCGCTCATAAGGAAGGATTCGGCGCGCAGTTGGCCGAGGGTTCGTTGCGCGCTGCACAATCGATCGGCCGGGGCACCGAGCCGTTCGCCGTCCAGGTCAAGGGGCAAGAGGTCCCGATGCACGATCCACGAGGCAAGTTCGCGCTCGGCGTCGGCTATGCAACGTCGCCGACCGGCGCCGATCACATGCACAACATCCACGACACCGGCTTCGAGAACGATGCCGTGATGGAGCAGATGGCCATGCTCGGAGTCCAGGAGCGCGCTCTCGCCTTCAACGATCTGGGACCGAAGAAGGTTCGCCTCGCCGCCTACGAGATTCCTTGGAAAGTGTTTCAGAACTGCCTCGGCATCTGCATGTTCGTCCCGCATGGACGGGAACAAACGATCGAAACCGTCAACGCGGTGACCGGATGGAACACGAACCTATTCGAAGCGATGAAGGCGGGCGAGCGTGCATTGGCCATGGCGCGGCTGTTCAATGCACGGGCCGGATTCACTGCGGCGGATGATCGCCAGCCTCCTCGCTTCGCCGAACCCCTCGGATCCGGACCTCATGAAGGTTCGTACGTCCCCGAAGAGCTGATGGATGAGGCCGTGGCGCTTTACTACCAGATGCTCGGATGGGATCGAGAAACCGGAGTCCCGACGACGGCCAAGTTGTACGAACTCGGACTGGACTGGCTGGTGGAGACGACCACAGCGTAGGGGGGATCCGAGAGGAGACGATCCGACGTGCCCGAACGTCAGCATCCCATCACGATCCAGCCCGATGAGGCTCGTGCCGTACTTGCCATCCTTGACCGGCTGGGGGGCCATGAAGCCGTGGCCGACGAGACTTGGCAGGCCCTTGTCTCGTCCGAGGGGTACTCCCGGCTCAAGAAGCGAGAAGAGTCGATGCAGGTACCGATCTCCGACGACGAATTCCGGACCTTCGTGCTCTCCGACGATCTGATCTCTCAATCGGACGACTTGCGCGCCTCACTCGTTGAGATCGAGTCCGTCGATCTCGGCCGGACCGTCGCCTCGGCAAGCGCCTACTTGCCGGCGTCCGCGATCGTTCGCGGAACCCTCTATCCGGTCATCAAGCCGAAGCCGAATAGCTTCGTCTTCGAGCTGGAGACGGATCCTGCGCTGTTCCTGGCCGTCAAACCAAACATGCAGCGGGTCGTGCTCCTGAACACTTTGTCTCACGAGTTCCATCATTGGGGGCTGGCGAGTTGTTCCCCGAACCCGAAGCTCAAGACGCAGCTGGCTGAGTCGTCACAGCCGATCCGGTTTGCATTCGAGGCGCTAACCGCCTTTGGCGAGGGTCTGGCCATGCTTGCGGCCGCCGGGGGACCCGACATCCATCCGCACGAGGTCAGTTCCCCCGAGGATCGGGCCCGTTGGGATCGAGATGTCTCGAACTTCGATCAGGATCTTCGAGCCTTGGAGGCGTTCTTCTACGACGTTCTCGATGGGAAGTTCAAGACCGAGCAAGCACTCTTTCAGGGCGCCATGGCGTTCATGGGAGAAACGCAAGGGCCTTGGTACACGGTCGGCTGGAAGATGGCTCAGACAGTGGAACTTGCGCAGGGGAGAGAGATCTTGATCGATTGCATGGGCGACATGCGCAAGCTGCTCCGCCGGTACAACGGATCGACGACCGATGGAACTCGCTGGTCCGAGGAGTTACTCAACCGTCTGGAGGCTGCGGCGTAGCGGGCGTCGTCGGCATTCGGACCATCCCATCTCGGGCGCCCGACGCCTTGCGATGCTGTTGCAGATCCGGTTCGACATGCACGGTGACATTGGCCGGCCGGCTGTAGGCACGATGGACAGCGCGCTCGATCTCGGTCGAGATGTGGTGCGCTTCGACGATCGATAGCGCCGGATCGACGAGGACATGCAGATCGACGAACGTCTCGCGCCCGACGCGCCGAGTTCGCAGATAGTGCCACTCCCGAATTCCGTCCACCGAACCGATAGCAGCTTCGATCGTCGCAATCTCCTCACGCGCGAGGCCTCCTTCGGTCAGCTCGTGAAGGACGCTGACGAGTGTCCTCCCTCCCGCTGCGATGACCATGAGTCCGACGATCAGGCCGGCTAGGTGGTCGGCCAATCCCCAGCCGGCCAGCGCACCGATCCCTCCCGCCAATACGGCAATCGACGAGAGCGCATCGGAGCGATGGTGCCAGGCGTTGGCATGCAGGGCGGCCGAGTCGACGTCGCGGGCGACACGTGCCGTCCGGCGATACAACCACTCTTTGACCACAATCGACACGAAGGCGATGACGAGGACCGAGGGGCCCGGAAAGTGAGCGAGCCCTTCACGGAGCGCTGTCAGCCCTTCCCACGCGATGAAGGCACCGACCAAAATCAAAGCGCCTGCCACGACGCCCCCGGCCAACGTTTCGAATCGGCCGTGGCCGTACGGATGATCGGCATCGGCCTTGCGGCGTCCCAGATGCATGCCTCCAAGCACCGCCAGGTCAGTGGCCATGTCCGAGGCCGAGTGAATACCGTCCGCGATCAGTCCGGCCGAGCCCGATAGCACACCGAACGCCATCTTCAGGCCGAACAGGAGCACGTTGCAGACGATCCCGATCAGCGTGATCCGGTCCCCCGGATCGCGCGGTAAGTGGATAGAGCGTGTCGTCGCCATGGCAATGGGGAGATTCTACGAATGACCACCGAAAAAGGAAACCTCCCCCGCTTGCGCGAGGGAGGCCATCATAACCAGGCAGCGACCTACTCTCCCAACCAGTTGCCCGGCAAGTACCATCGGCGCAGGAGGGCTTAACTGCCGTGTTCGGGATGGGAACGGGTGTTTCCCCTCCGCCATTTGCCACCTGGAATCTCAAAGATCACGCTTGGGCTCCAAGCATGTGAACAGAGTGTGTGCCATGTAAGCATTCGACCTATTAGTACCGCTCGGCTTAACACATTGCTGTGCTTACACCTACGGCCTATCAACCTCCTAGTCTCGAAGGGGTCTATATGGAGACCTCGTCTTGAGGACGGCTTCGTGCTTAGATGCCTTCAGCGCTTATCCAGACCAAACTTAGCTACCCAGCGATGCCACTGGCGTGACAACTGGTACACCATAGGTTCGGCTATCTCGGTCCTCTCGTACTAGAGATAGTCCCTCTCAAGTCTCCTACGCCCACGGTGGATAGAGACCGACCTGTCTCACGACGGTCTGAACCCAGCTCGC
>CAZXQL010000150.1:0-5078 GCA_964643395.1 uncultured Thermotogae bacterium | reverse complement strand
ATCGATTCAGTTGGCTATGTCATGCGTACTGCCTGTGCGGATAGGCGAACGTAGTTCGCCCAAGCAACGCAGGGCGTTGCCACACTACACACCTGCTCGTCGAGACAATGGATCCGACACTTGCCCGAGGAATGCGGCATCTGAACGGCGTGTACACACAGGGGTTCAACAGACGTCACAATCGCTCTGGACATCTTCTTCAGGGCCGATACAAGGCGATCCTTGTTGAGAAGGACAGTCATCTGCTTGAGTTGGCACGGTATGTTGTGCTGAATCCGGTCCGAGCGAGGATGGTTCGCTCTTGCAAGGATTGGCGCTGGAGTAGCTATCGGGCGACGGCAGGCATAGTGCCAGCCGAGCCATTCCTGACGACCGAGTGGATACTCTCTCAGTTCGGCGCTTCACAAGAGACGGCACAGCGAACATATCGGCGGTTCGTGTCCGCCGGACGGGGAGAAGAGGTATGGAAGAGAGTGCGTGGACAGATCTACTTCGGCAGCGAAGCGTTCGTCGATCGGCACTCTCCCGTGGCGGGCAGGGCTCTCCCCGAGATCCCGCGACAGCAGCGTTTCGCCAATCGATCATCATTGGAGCAGATCTTCGCTTCGGAATCGCAGGATCGCGCGGTTTCCGTCGCGTACCGGGAACATGGCTACAGGCTTAGAGAGATCGCAGCATTCCTTGGCGTTCACTACTCGACGGTCAGCCGACGGCTCAGGCAGCAAGAAGGAAAAGGGGAGGGAATGTGCTACTTCCGTGCTCGATCGGCCGCTCCCTACTCGTCGTCTGCGCCCAATGGGCCCTCGATCGCCTGAATGATCTCGTCCGATCCATAGAGGCGATTGCGTGTCTGCCCGGTGATCTCTCGGACAATGCCAGCCTTCTCCAGCTGTTTCACGTAGCGGTTGGCTGACTGAAACGAGACTCCGATTGCGTCCTTCACCTGCGTCACAGCCACGATCGGGGCGGCAAACAGCAGATCTACGACTTGGAGCAACCTTGCGGAGGCCTGAGCCTGTTGGAACTGCTCGCGGTAGCGGCGCCGAAGATCCTGAAGGCGGTGCGAGCGGTGAACGGCGTCCCGTGCCTGGCTCTCGATACCCTTGAGGAAGAACAGCAGCCACTCTTCCCAGGTGCCCCGCTGACTCACAGAGAGAAGATGTCGGTAGTACTCCTGACGGTTCGCATGAAAGTAGGCACTCAGATAGAGCAGAGGCTGCGACAGAAGATTCCACAGGCAGAGGAGCATGACGATAATGAGCCGCCCTACGCGACCGTTGCCGTCGAGGAATGGATGGATGGCCTCGAATTGGTAGTGAATCAGGGCGAGACGCACCAAGGGGGGAATATCCTGTCCCGAGTGAAGGAAACGTTCGAAGGCACTGAGGCAGGCCTTCATCTCTTCTAGAGGCGGAGGAACGAAGGCTGCATCATTCAGCAGGCACCCTGGTGGCCCGATCCAGTTCTGGCTTCTCCGGAACTCACCCGGCGTTGTGTGCTCACCACGTACGCCGCGCATCAGCTGCTCGTGGATCTCGCGGATGAGGCGCAGGCTGACTGGAAGGTCCTTCAAGCGCACCAGCCCGTACTCTAGCGCCTGAACGTAGTTGAGAACCTCTTGGACATCCCCGCTTGCCGAAGCTTTCTGCGATGCTTCAAATGCGAAAAGGTCGGAGAGAGAGGCTTGCGTACCCTCGATCTGTGATGACAGCACGGCCTCTCGCCGCGCGAAGGGAAAGATCAGTAGGTGGGGATTGGGCAATGCGCGACCGATGCCTGACAGCTCTCCGAGTGCGCGGTCCGCACGCGATAGCTGGGTGATGATCGAAGACCTCCATGACAGTTCTGGAGGAAGTGGGCTCGGAACAAAGGCGAAGTATCCTTGTGAGGCACGGATGACACGCCCTGCTGCCTGATCCGTGAATCCCCGGTTGTCCACTCTCATTCATCCCCTTGTTGACAAGTCTGGCAACAGAGCCAAACCATATTACCATATTGGCGCGAAAATGTTAACAGACGATGGGGTTGTTCACACACTCGTTCATACTGACTCGCTAACATTCCTCGACAGTGAGGTGGTGAAGATCTTCTTCTGGCATACATCCGGCCGAACAGGAGTGCCTCCCAGTCAAGCACACGTTCCGGGGGCACATGCCCTATCTCTCACTCGCATTGCAGCACGTGTCAGCCTGAAGCCCGCGGACACACCCCGCACGCACTCCGGCTTTGCCGCTATCGGTACCCGAAGGCCACCCAGGCAACGACCGCAACGGCAAGGGCCGCAAAGGCAACATTCCCCACGGTTTGCAGCCAGTGCGGTTCGTCGCCGACTTCATGGAAGGCTCGAGCGTCGCGAATGATTGCAGGGAACGAGAGGAAATCGCGGAGTCCGAATTGCTCGCGCGTCCCGATCGCCACCCAGAGCTTGTCGACCTGCTCTCCCGAGGGCCACGCAACCACGTAGTAGGTGCCCGTCTCGGGGAGGGCAACGGCTTCTTCGATCAGGATCCAGGAGTCCGTGCCTGTCACGGGTTCGTGAAAGAAGCGCGGGTTCCCTGCAGACGCTGACTCGAAGACGATGCCTCCATCACCAGATGGCGTTTCGATGGGCAGATCGACCGTCGGGAGTCCCGGGCCGAGCACAGCGAGATTGGGCCGGTAGCCGGCCAATCGATCGAGGACGGGAAGGCCCAAGGACACATCCAGGGTCGTGCCTGCCGTCGCGTCGAACGTCAACCAGAGTTGTGGATCGGACTCGCTCAAGGGCGAGTACACGACCTGGCTCACGTCGATGTTCTCCATCCGCAGCGCTTGGTCCATCGTGGGAAAGGTGCCGCCGATTGACGCGGGCTTGTGCGCCAGGGCAGGCTGACTGATACAGATGAGCAGAAGTCCGAAGACCGCGGTCCACCTCAGAGAAGCACGCATCATGCACCTCCTGGCATCCAGTCTGAGGCAATCCGAACCTCGCGGCAAATCGCAGGGGGGGAAGAGTGAAGGGAGAACCGTTCGTGGTGCGTGGTTCGTAGTTCGTGGTTAGGATCCGTAGTTCATGGGTTCGTAGAGGTCGTGGGGTCCGTGCAGCGGAGGAACGCTTCTGCGGCAGGCTTTCAAACCGGATCGTTGCTTGCTGACGTCGAGAATTCGACCCATATGAGGACTTCCCAATCGTTCCCAAATCGGGTATGATCATTCCCGTTATGGGAACGACACGGCCGAAAGGTTCTCCAGGACTTGCAGGCGCTCTGTTCTCACCGGTCCAGCAGCGTGTCCTCGGACTGCTATTCGGCCAGCCGGGGAGGCGGTTCCAGAGTGCTGAGCTGATCCGTCTGGCAGACAGTGGCACGGGGGCAGTTCATCGACAGCTTCAGAAGCTGGAAGCTGCAGGATGGGTGACTGCCACGCGTGTCGGGAACCAGAAGCACTACCAGGCAAACCCTGATTGTCCCGGGTTCGAAGAGCTTCGAGGCTTGGTTGCGAAGACGGTCGGCCTCGTCGAACCGATTCGCTGCGCGTTACGGCCGCTTGCTCAGCAGATTCGCGCGGCGTTCGTGTACGGATCGATTGCCAAGGGCACGGACACGGCGGAAAGCGACATCGACTTGCTCGTGATTGCAGATGACGTGGCGTACCCCGAGGTCTACGCAGCGCTCCAGGAAGCGGAGGCGGAGCTTGGACGGTCGATCAACCCGAATGTTCTGTCAGTTCGTGACTGGGAAGCCCGGCGCAAACAAGAGAACTCATTTGCAGCACGCATCGCCATGCAGGAACGACTATTCGTGATCGGGGCGGAAGATGACATCTCCTGAACTTGAGCGCTTGGTTGAGATCGGCGCTCTCAAGCACGAGCCTCCCTCGAGGCGCGAGTTTGACGGACTCGTTCACTCAGCCGCAGCTCGTCTCAAGGATGCAGTCGACATCGATCTCGCGTTGGAGAGCCGCTTCGACCTCGCCTACAACGCATCGCATGCGCTTGCATTGGCCGCGCTGCGCCGCATGGGATATCGCCCGAGCAAACGGTACCTTGTCTTCCAAGCGTTACCCCATACCGCAGGTTTCGACGCCACTGATTGGCGCCTTCTGAGCAAGTGTCACGAGCGCCGGAACCTCGCCGAGTACGAGGGCATCGTCGACATTGAGGAGCGGCTCGTAGAAGATCCTCTCCAAACCGCCCAGAAACTACTCGCCGCGGTATCAGCTCTACCGCCACCACCCCGTTCGTCTCATAGGCTCTCACAGCGGAATACGCACCCGGAAGACAGCTCGGCAGCACAGCCATGATTCGTTGGTCGGTGAACTGCCATGGCTCGATCCACGACGAATGTTCAGGAGGTCATCGTGAGCAACCATTCATCCGTAGACGACAACGACATGTTCGAGATCGATCGGCAGACCGTGCGGATCGATGACATCTTCAACGACAGCGATCTGATTCTCGATCTCGGCGGCGGGGGCGAGGGCGTGATCGGCCAGCTGCGCGGCCGGCAGGTGGTGGCGATCGACCAGCGAAGGGACGAACTCGAGGAGTGCGCACAGGGGCCGCTGAAGGTTGTCGCCGACGCCAAGGGACTGCCGTTCCTCGACGCAACGTTCGATGCAGCCTCGGCGTTCTTCTTCCTGATGTACGTCCCCGAGGCCGACCACGACGCCGTGTTCTCCGAGGCGTACCGTGTGCTGAAGCCAGGCGCGTTGCTTCATGTCTGGGACGTGACGATTCCCCCACGGGGCGACCGGCCGCAACGGCTGTTCGTAGTCCCGGTCACAGCCGAGCTTCCCGATCGCGTCATCGAGACCGGCTATGGGACGCGCTGGGGCGAGCGAACGCAGTCCGCCGACACGATCGTCCGGCACGCCGAAGCCGCCGGCTTTCAGCTGATCGACTCCGGCGAGTCATCGGCGGAAACGTTCCACTTGACGTTCCGGCGAGCGGCAAGCGAGGCACCGAAGTGTTCCTCGTGAGGGGGGACTGTCCCTCTTCACAATAGGGGACTGTCCCCCTTCACAACCCGCCGAGAAAGGGCTTCTGCGGCTTCTCTGTTCCAGAGCCATAGAGCACGAGTGCGTGATAGACTGAGTGT
>CAZXQL010000149.1:0-5129 GCA_964643395.1 uncultured Thermotogae bacterium | reverse complement strand
GGATTCTCGGATGTCGATAGCGACTTGGATGGCACGGCGGATTGCCTTGATGGCTGCCCGGATGACCCTGATAAGACGTCCCCGGGCATCTGCGGGTGCGGTGTGGCAGATAGCGATAGCGATGGCGATGGCGTCGCGGACTGCAATGATGGCTGCCCGGATGACGAATACAAGACTGAACCTGGCCTATGCGGGTGCGGCTCGTTTGACGTCGACAGCGACGGAGACGGCACACTCAACTGCAACGATGCGTGTCCTTCAAATCCTTACAAGACAACTGATCCCGGCGCGTGCGGCTGCAGCGTTCTCATCGACTATGACACAGACGGAGATGGAACACCCGACTGCATCGATCAGTGCCCCGATGATCCTGCAAAGACGGTCCCTGGCGAATGCGGCTGCAACCGCCCTGACACTGACACCGATGGCGATGGCACAGCAGACTGCAACGACGAGTGTCCGAATAACCCGGACAAGATCCTCCCAGGTCTCTGTGGATGCAATGAGATGGACCCGTATCCGAACGATCCCACCGGCGGAGACATGGACGGTGACGGAACCATCGACTGTTTCGACGGCTGTGAGACGGATCCGAACAAGACCGATCCCGGTGAGTGTGGCTGCTTCCATCCAGACACAGACACCGATGGCGATGGCACGGCCGACTGCAATGACGACTGTCCAAACGATCCTGACAAGATCGTTCCGGGTGACTGTGGATGCGGCGTTCCCGATGACGATTCAGACGGGGATGGTGTTCCTGATTGCTACGATGACTGTCCCTACGATCCGCTGAAGGTGGCTCCTGGCCCCTGCGGATGCTTCGTTCCTGATTCGGATGGGGATGGACTTGAGGACTGCGAAGATCCTTGTCCTGACGATCCGCTCATCCCGTATGTATATCCCTATTGCCCCTGTGGATACCAGGATGAAGATCACGACCACTGGTGTGATCACGTGGACGCGTACCCAACAGATCCATACCGCCACTGAGGTCAACCCTCAGCGAGACAGCTTCTCGGACGAGTGTTTGGAAAGAAAAAAACCCGGCGTTTGCCGGGGCTACTGTGGGCCTGCCTGGATTCGAACCAGGGACCTCCCGCTTATCAGGCGAGCGCTCTAACCAGCTGAGCTACAGACCCGGAAATCGCGAGAATGGTAGCTTGCTACCCAGAGGGTGTCAAGCAGAACGTAGATCAGGAAACGGTATTCTGCGGGTGGACTACTCCTCCAGCGCTTGCTCGGCCGCTGCGGAACGGAGCGCGTCGGTCAACTCGTCGAGGTTGCCTTCCAGCACGCCGCTCAGGTCGTAGAGAGTCAGACCGATGCGATGATCGGTCACGCGATTCTGCGGGAAGTTGTAGGTGCGGATCTTCTCCGACCGGTCGCCTGACCCGATGTGGCTGCGGCGCTTCGCCGACAATTCGGCCTGCTGTTCCTGCTCCATGCGGTCCTGAAGCCGAGATCGCAGCACGCGCATCGCTTGGGCGCGGTTCTTGAGCTGCGACTTCTCGTCCTGGCAGCTGACGACGATCCCCGTTGGAACGTGGGTGATCCTCACCGCTGAATCGGTCGTGTTGACCGACTGCCCGCCGGGGCCCGAGGACCGGAACGTGTCGATCCGCAGATCGTTCGGATCGATCGAGAGCTCGACTTCTTCGGCTTCAGGCATCACGACGACGCTGGCCGTCGAGGTGTGGATGCGCCCTTGAGATTCGGTTTCCGGCACGCGCTGCACGCGGTGAACACCGGATTCATAGCGGAATCGGCCGTACGCGCCTTTGCCCTCGACCGCGAACGTCAGCTGCCGAAATCCGCCCAGCGGTGTCGGATGGGAATCCAGCAAGCCGATCGTCATGCGGTGCTTCTCGGCGTACCGCGAGTACATCCGCAACAGGTCCGCCGCGAACAGCGTCGACTCGTCTCCGCCCGTCCCGGCACGGATCTCCACGATCGCCGTCTTCCCGTCGTTGGGATCCGGAGGTACGAGGAAGCGTTTGATTTTCGCGTCCAGGGTCTCGAGCTGTGCGCGGTCTTCCTGTAGCGCCGCCTCCAGCTCGTCGCGCAGCTCCTCCTCGGTCTCCAGCATCTCCTCTTCCTCGCGGATGGAGGATCGGACGCTCTCCCATTCTGCGCCCACTTCGATGAGATCCCGCAGCCACGCATAGCGCTGCGTCAGTTCGCGGTACTCGGGGCTCGAAACGACGGCAGGATCGGACAAGCGGGTTTCGATGTCCGATTTCTCGGCGCGTGCCTGCTCAAGTCGATCCGGAATCGATAGGGGAGACATGATGGATAAACGTACGGGAACGCGGAAACGGTTTCAAGACGAAGCAAACCGCACGTGCTGGCGAAGGAAACCCACCTCGTCCTTCAGGGCCCCGATCTGCTGCTGTTTGTCATCCAGCCGGCAGTAGAGCTCGCTGATCAACTCGTGCGTGCCAAGCACGGTCTCCTCGCGCTGCTGTCGCATCTGCTCCCGGAGAAAGACCACTTGCTCCGCGAGGATCCGCTCGACGTCTGTCGCCCACTCGATTCCGTCGAGGGTCGATTCCGCCAGCAGCTTTTGGACGAAGTCGTTCGTTTCCATCTCACAGCGAGCGTAAGGGATCGGCTCCTGTCCGAAGGGGACATTCGCCCCATTTGCAGAGGACGTTGAGACATCCTCGCGGCGGATTGGGGGAGCCGCCGGTCTCGCGAACGTCCATCCGCTACAGCAGCGCTGTCGAGGGGCCGCCCTCTGGCGCCCCCTAGAATCGAATTCAGCGAGGAGACTGAATCTATGGCAGAGATCACGGTTGATCGTACCGCCTGCATTCGGTGCGGGAAGTGCGTCGACGTGTGCGCGATCGCGCATGTGTTTGAGCTATCCGAGGAAAGCTCGGTCGCCGTCCGCCCGGAGGACTGCTGGAATTGCGGGCAGTGCGTGGCTGGATGCCCCACGGACGCCATCGACCACGACGCATTTCCGCTCGAAGAGTGTCCGATCATCGATGAGGCCGATTTGCCTGATCGCGATGCGCTGATCGCGGCGTTCCGCATGCGCCGCTCCCAGCGTGTCTTCCGGGACGTCGCCGTCGATCGCGAGTTCGTCCGCGAACTCGTCAGTGCCGGGCGATGGGCGCCGACGGCCGCGAACAGCCAATCCATCGATTGGCTGGCGTTCGACGATACTGCTCGCATCGATGAGCTGAGTCGGGTCACAGTCTCCGAGATGGCTCGGTTTGCGCAGCTGGCTCGCAATCCGTTCGTTCGCCTGATCCTCCCGCTCGTCATCGGGCGCCAGGGGAGCAGGATGTTGAGAGAAGCCTCGGGAGCGATCGAGCGCACGCAGCGCGACCGCGAATTGGGTAAGGACCCCGTCTTCTACCGCGCGCCCGTCGTGCTCATCGGGCATTCCCCGTCCGGAAGCCCGTTCGGACGGGACGATGCGATCTACGCCACCTACAACATCATGCTCGCCGCCGAAAGCTACGGACTCGGCACGTGCCAGATCGGCGACTTCCAGCTCGTCGTCGAGAAGAGCGGCCGCCTCCTGCGCCGCATCGGATTGCCCAAGGGGCGGAAGCCGCAGGTCGCTTTGGTGCTCGGATATCCCGCCCACGAGTTCCGACGCGGTCTGCCGCGACGCAGCCCCACCCTCCTCTGGAACGCCCGGTAACGCTGCTGCATCTTGCCTGAAACCAGCCGAACCCCTATGCTTTGAGTCGTCTTGCCGAGGAGGCTGTCCCTGTGACGTTCGAACAGGTGCACGCGTACATCTTGTCATTGCCGGGCGCCGTCGAAGAGCGCCCGTTTACCCCGGAGGTTCCCGTCTACAAGGTTGGGGGCAAGATGTTTGCCTTCGCCTCACCGCAGAGCAGGCCGCCGCGTCTCACCCTCAAGCTTGCTCCGTGGCACGGCCAGATGATCCGTGACGCGTACGAGGCTGTGTACGCCGGCTACCACATGAACAAGGATCATTGGAACACGATCGACATGGACGGCACCGTTCCCCAGCAAGAGCTTCTCTCGTGGATCGACGAGTCGTACACATTGGTGTTCGAGGCCTTGCCGGAGAGAATCCGCCAACAGCTGGCCGATGTGGCGGGCAAAGCCGACTCGTAGCCGGTTCGCACGTGAACGAGACCCACGGCGCCATCCGAGAGGCAATATCGCCGGCGCTCCGTTGCCCGCAGTTTAATCCGGCCCCATAATGGGAAGATCCACGCAGCATGGGGAGCACGATGAAGAGCCGCATCTATCGATTCGAATCCGGAGACATCGTCGTCTACTGGGACTACGTTCGCTGCGTCCATGTCGAAGCGTGCATCCGAACCGCGCCCGCGGTCTTCGATCGGCACCGACGCCCGTGGATCGACCCAAGCCGCGCGACAGCCGACGAGGTCGTGGCCGCGTGTGAGGCATGCCCGACCGGGGCACTGCACTACGAGCGCAAGGACGGCGGCCCCGCGGAGGCGATCCCGGATCGCAACACCATTTCCATTTGCACGGACGGACCGCTGTACGTGAAGGGCGACCTCACCATCGCCGACGAATCCGGCGACGTACTCCTGAAAGACACGCGCGCCGCGCTATGCCGCTGTGGGAAGACTCGCAACAAGCCGTTCTGCGACGGGGCGCATGAGACCGCGGACTTCGCTGCCGACAGCGCGCTGACTCCGGCGGCTCTGGAACAGGGCGGTGAGGACGCACCGGACGGCGGAACGCTCGACATTCGGGTTTCCGATCCCGGCCCGCTGCTGATCCGTGGATCGGTCGAGATCTCCGGCCAAGGGCAAACGAGCTGCGCCCGCGTGCGGGTCGGTGCGCTCTGCTGTTGCGGCAAGTCGAAGAACAAGCCGTTCTGCGACGGCAGCCACGACGATCCGTGAACCTGGACAGGATTCAGAACTGGTAATGGGTAACGGGTGACCAGTGAGTAGTGAGGGCGGCAACTGGCGACATCCCGCGCTGCCAGTTGCTTGCGAGAACGTCAACTCAAGCGCGTTCTCTGTGTCCGATGGGGGATAGGGTGCATGGCAAGTCCGGACCAATGCTTGGCCGTGAACAACGAACCACGAACTGTGGACCGCGGACTACGAACTACGAACTACGAACCACGCACGGTTGTCTCCATGAACTCCACG
>CAZXQL010000148.1:0-5140 GCA_964643395.1 uncultured Thermotogae bacterium | reverse complement strand
GGCATATCGAATCGAGTTCCGGAAAATCTCTCATCAACTCGGCATAGGCAAACGCCGGATCGACAAGTCGCAAACCATCGACGTGCGTTGCCCCGACCATCGCATCGCCGTAGCGCAGACAAAGATCGACCACTCCCCGCTCCGAGGGGGCGAGCCTCAGCAGAGTCCTTGCCTCAGATGCAACCTCCAAAGGGAGGTACAGGTGCAGACTCCCCGGTCGAAGATAGTGCGTGAGCGCAGCGCCGGCGACTTCACCTCCCACCAGAACATCCTTCCCCAGACCGATGGATGCTCGATTCGCCAGTTCGTTCACATCTAGTTCCGCCCCCGTAACATATCGCCCCAGCAGTAGACTGGGGGCGAGCTTGGCTGCGTAGGCGGCAACCCATTGCTCCAGCAATCGATCGCCACTCACGACCTCGTAGTCGCCCGCTGCGTGCACGCGTAGAGCTTTCTCTTGCTCCAGCTCGCGGATGACCTTTCCGATCTTGTCGATGGATACACCTGTTTCCTGGCGAATGGCCCGGTAGGTTGCATGCACACGCGGCCCAGCCTTGAGAAGGTAGTGGAGCACTTTCGCTCCGGGTGCACTGAAGAATTGCCCGCGTGGCGCCGCCATCGTCCGAGGGCGCTTACCTTCAAAGAGGATGACGAGTCCACGCGTGCGGATATGAACGTTGCCTTGCGCGTCCGCATACCAGATGCCGTCATCGCGTAGCCGCTTCCTAACGGATGCTGTTGCATACTCCGTAAACAGCATCCTCTGATCGCAGCCCTTCGTTGTCGCTGCAAAGAGAACGGAGAGATCCGACGGCCGGACGCGTTGTTTCACTTGAACGCAGACGCGCAGCTCCACGTGATCATTGGCGCTGGGGGCCAATCGGGTTGAGCGTCTGCGTAGCCAGTAGATGTCCTCCACGTGTCTATCGCGGACGAAATCCCACTCGTACTGGACCGGTTTCAGGAAGCCTGATTTGATCGTCGCTTCACAAGCTACTCGGAGTTCTTCATACATTGACTGTACGCTCCTTGTCCATGTACGTGCGGCGCGTACATATGCTATTAGCGTACACAGGCTCTGTCAACCCCACCCCGCCTCCGACATCCGTATTCGAGTACAATGCGTCCACCTGCAATGGAAGGTGGACGCATGAAGATCACATTCTGCGGTGCAGCCGAGACGGTAACGGGATCGTGTCATCTGGTTGAGGCCGGTGGGCTCCGAATCCTCCTGGATTGCGGCTTCTTCCAGGGCGGACATCAACGCGAGGACATGAACCGTAGGGCGTTTCCGTTCGACCCGAAGGAGATCGACCTCGTCCTGTTGTCCCACGCCCACCTCGACCACTCGGGGAGGCTTCCCCTTCTCGTCCACGAGGGATTCTCGGGCAAGATCCTGTGCACGCCCCCGACCGCAGAGATTACGAAGCTGATGCTGGTCGATTCGGCCCATTTGCAGATGGAAGAGGCCGCCTACCATGCCCGCAAGGCCAAGCGTCGAGGGGAGGAACCGGTTCCTCCCCTGTACGACATGACCGACGTCGTCCGTTGCGCCGACTTGTTCCGCCCCGTGGGCGGATACAAGCACGTCGTCCACCTGAACGACCATGTCAGCGCCGTGTTCCACGATGCCGGCCACATCTTGGGTTCGGCGGCAATCGAGCTTCGGACGCCGAACGGCAACCTCTTGTTCAGCGGCGACCTCGGCAACCGCCATCAGCCCATCGTCAAGGATCCGTGCGTCCCCCCCAAGGCGGATGTCCTGCTGATCGAATCGACGTACGGAGATCGAACCCACAAATCGATGGAGGACACGGTGGCCGAATTCAAGGAAGCCATCGAGGCGATCGTGCCGAGTGGCGGTAACTTGCTGATCCCGTCGTTTGCCCTGGAGCGAGCGCAGGAAGTGCTCTACGAGCTCTTCCTGTTGTGGAAGAAGAAGGAGCTGCCTCGATGCCGGATCTTCCTCGATAGCCCGCTTGCGATCTCGACGACGCGCGTGTTCGCCCAATATCCCAACTACTTCGACGCAGAAGGCCGGAAGGTGTTTGCGGACAACCCGAATCCGTTCGACTTCACTCCCTTGCGATTCACGCACAGCACGGACGAATCGAAGGAGATCAACAAGACCTCGAAGGGCAACATCATCATCGCCGGCAGCGGCATGTGCACGGGCGGGCGGATCATCCACCACCTGCGTCACAACCTGTGGGACAAGGATTCCGGCGTGCTCTTCGTCGGGTACCAGGCGGTCGGGACGCTGGGGCGGCACATCGTCGAGGGAGCCGAGAACGTCCACATCTTCGGAGAGGAGATCGCCGTGCGCGCACGCATCTGGACGACGAACGGATTCTCCTCCCACGCCGATCAACCGATCCTCCTGGATTGGATCCGACAGGCCGAGCCGAAGCATCTGGTTCTCGTCCACGGCGAAGAGGAATCGCTCAAGCACTACGCCGACAGGATTCACGACGCCCTGCAGATCAAGGCTCACGTCGCCAAGCTGGGCGAGACACTGCAGATCTAGGTTTCGAGCGTGCCCTGCGTCTGCAGACGCGGGGCCGCGAGGGGCTACCGAACACCTCCCAGCGTGTTGGCTTCGTCTTCCGGCCAGCGGGTGAAGTACCCGCGGGCGAAGGTACGTGAGATGAGGGAGATCGCCACCTGCACAATCGACGCCGATCCCTCAAGGAGCAAGTAGAAGGGCCCGTGGCGGTAGCCCTGTAGCGTGTGTCCGACTTCGTGCCGGACAACGTTTTCGCTCAACACGGACTTGCCCACAAACACGAAGGACCCCAGCGAGACGCCGATGGGCTCTTTCGTGACGACAATCGTGACCTCGTTGATTGTCGCCGTCTCCACGACGCCCCCGGTCAATTCGAGCCACGCGCGGAACAGGATGCCGACAACATTCTGCGGCAAGCAGAAGGTCGCCTGAGCCAGGTTCCGGCGCACAAGCGTCTCCTGCGAGATGGGATCGAGGTGCCCCACAATGACGGGCAGCTCTTGAACCTGCACGGCCTCGGCGAGCGTCGTCTGCGGCTCTCCAGCGACAACATCGGCATGCAACGGCAGGGCACCTGCAAGAACCGCGAAAAGACCGATTGCCAGAGCCTTCATCGTCATGGGCTCAGTAGGATAGCGCAAGATCATTCCGACTGCGTACAATCGCGCGTCGTTGCCCTGGAAATGGGTTGGAGTAGGTTGGCGTCACAGCCGGAGGAATGGAATGAACGAATCCAAGAGCGTTCTGGCGTTCGTCGGGAGTCCGCGATTCGGCGGCAACACGGATTGCCTCATCGATGAAGTGCTGCGCGGTGCGCGCGAGCAGGGCGCAGTAACCGACAAGATCTACCTCAGTCAATGCACGATTGGACCCTGTCGAGCGTGCGGCGCGTGTGCACAGACAGGCACTTGCATCCAGCGTGATGACATGGACGGCTTGATCAAGCAGATGAAGCGAAGTGACGTCTGGGTGTTCGGGACGCCTGTCTACTGGTGGGGAGCCTCCGCCCAGTTCAAGCTCTTCCTTGACCGCTGGTATGCCCCCTGGCGCAACGCCGAGACCAAGAAGCTGTTCGACAATCGGAAGGCCGTACTCGTGGTGGCAATGGGCGACAGCAATCGATCGACCGCCGATCCGACACTGGGCATGTTCGACCGAGCACTACGCTACGTCGGTATCGACATCGGTGCAACAGTTCTGGCCCCCGGCGTGGACACAGCGGGAGACGTCGCCGCACGTCCCGAACTCATGCAAGCTGCGTGGGAGGCCGGACGTCTCGCAGTGAGCGGTTGAGGAACCTCGCGCCACCGTCCCCAACCAACTCAGCATCGGCCAAGGGGGCGAGCAATGCCCATCTGCCGATCACAACGGGCTTGTGCGCTCCACGGGATACCGTCCGATCCTGTGTTCTCCGACGAAATGCACGCGTTTGTCCTTGTGCAGTTCGCGTGCCTTGACAAAGGACTAGTGTATTAGTAAGCTAATACACAATGAAGACCAGGCTGATTCGCATCCATGAGGAGATTCGTGTTGGACGGCACCGCGGGACGCCGCCGATCACAGGCCCCTTCGCGATGCTCCTTGCTCTGCTCTTGGTCGCCATCGTCGCCACCGGTCCGATCGCGCACGCAGCAGAGGACATGAAGCCCTCCGTGCTCGCGCCTTTTGCGGCCAGACTGAATGCGCTCCGCGTCGCTCTGAAGATCCCCGCGATCTCCGCCGCGATCGTCTTGGATGGTCGATTGATCTGGTCGGCCGGCCTTGGGATGGCGGACCTGCAGAACAGCGTGCCAGCCACCGCGCTGACGCCGTACGGTCTGGCCTCGGTGACCAAACCGTTCGCCGCGTTCCTACTGATGAAGCAGGTGGAGGCGGGGCGGTTGGATCTCGATGCGCCGATCTCGGACTTCGGCCTCGACTTGGGCAACGACGCGATTACCGTGCGCAACTTGATGTCGCACACGTCCGAAGGTACTCCGGGCAGCCGCTATGCCTACAGCGGAAACCGCTACTCCTATCTGACCGCCATCATTGAGCAACTGTACGGTGATTCGTTCCGACATGCACTGCGCGACGAGATTCTCGATCCTCTCGGCATGCGGGATTCAGCGCTCAATGTCGGCGGGTGTGGCATCGACTACTTCCTATCGACGCTGCCGCCCGACGATCCGGAGCGCGCGTTTGAGCATGTCTATCGGAACGAGGCGATCCCCTACCAGTACGATCCGAGCTACGACGTCTACCCGGTCAATCAGCCAGACTACGCCAATGCGGCCGCCGGTCTGGTGTCCACGGTCAATGACCTCGCCAAGTTTGCCATCGCCATCGAGCGGGACACGCTGGTGAGCGCCGAAACCAAGGCGTTGATGTTCACGCCGACGACTCTGAATTCCGGGAACAAGGGTCCCTACGGATTGGGGTGGTTCACGGAGACCTACGATGGGACAAGACTCATCTGGCACTACGGGTACGGCGTGTACTCGGCGCTCCTCCTGATGGTGCCGGATCAGCGGCTCACGTTCATCGTGCTCGCCAACACGCAGAACCTGAGCCGGCCGTTCACCCTGGGGTACGAGGATATCAGCGTCTTGACGTCGCCGTTCGCGCTCGAGTTCTACAAGACGTTCGTGCTGC
>CAZXQL010000147.1:0-5215 GCA_964643395.1 uncultured Thermotogae bacterium | reverse complement strand
TTGCATCGGGTTCGACATGAGGCCCGACTCGGTCGGCTTCTTCTTCTGCGACAAGGGATTCGTCGTGCCCCGGGCCGGAGAAGAAGGATACTACGAGGCCTTACTTGAACACTGCATCGAGGAAGGAATCGAAGTCCTGATCCCTGGTTCCGATCCCGAGTTGCTTCCCTTGGCGCAGGCCAAAGAATCGATGGGCGAACATGGGATTCACGTTCTGGTTTCGAGCCCCGAGGCCGTTCGCGTGGCGCGCAGCAAGGTCGATACGGCACGTTCCTTCGCGGCCAACGGTGCGCCATTTGCGCAAACCGTCCCTATCCGGAGTGCGCGTGAGTTGGCAGCGTCTGTCGGGTTCCCATTGCTCGTCAAGCCGAATGATGGTTCGGCGACACGAGACGTGCATATCGTGTTCAGCGATGACGAACTCGAAGGGCACCTGAACCGGAAAGGGGCCATCGCGCAGGAGTATCTCGTGCCCACGGCATGGGAGCGGCAGCGCGCTGACTTCCGCCGAGAGGATGCCTACCACGAGGGAGTCATCCGGCAACAGGACGAGCTCTCCATCCAATTTCTGATCGGCAGGAACGGCGAAGAGCTGGGCGTGTTCGCGAGTCGGAACCGCCTGATGAATGGAGTTCCCATGGTGATCGAGCCCGAACCGATGCCGGACGTCATCGAAGCAGCTCGGCCGGCCATCTGCGCACTTGTGCGCCTTGGATTGGTCGGCCCCTGCAACCTGCAAGGGCGAAAGACCGAATCGGGGGTCGTCTTCTTCGAAGTCAATCCGCGCTTCACGGGGATCACGGCCATGCGAACTGCGATGGGGTTCCGTGAAATCGAGGCGACGATCCGTGATCTGTTGTGGGACGAAACCGCCGACAATCTCGCCCCGATTCTCCAGCAACCCGACGATGTGGCGTGTCTACGCTATGTGACGGAGGAGATCGTCCCGACGGAGGAGCTCCGTCGCCATCGGCAGAGCGCTCGACAAGCGGATGGATGATGAAGGAGCGAGATTGGGCGAGCGGGTGTCGGACGACCGAACGCTTGTAGGAAAGCGAATCCTCCAGATCACGACAGTGGACGCGACCATCCGGGCATTCCTCACGCCGTTGATCGACGCGTTGGAAGCCGACGGTGCCGTCGTTGAGTCCGCCGCTCGCTGCAGAAGCCGCGAGTACCTCCTTAGGCAGCGCGGATACGTCGTCCATTGCATTCCCTTTGCACGCCGCGTGGTCACCCCGATTCACTTGCTGACGTTATGGCGGCTGTGGTGGCTCATGCGCGGAGGGCGATATGATGCGGTGCACGTTCATACACCGGTGGCCGGGATCCTCGGGCGGCTGGCCGCACGATGGGCCCGCGTGCCGGTTGTCATCTACACGGCACACGGATTCTACTTCCACGATCGGATGCGGTGGTTGCCCAGACAAGTGTATGTTGCGATCGAGAAGATCCTGGGACGGACCTGCACGGACTTCCTGTTCACCGTGAGCCCGGAAGATGCTCGAACGGCCCATGACGCCAGGATCGTCGCGGACGGGAAACTGCACTGTCTCGAAAGCATGGGAGTGGATCTCGAACGGTTCCATCCTGCGCCTGATCTCGGCGGTGGGAGCAGGGCGGAAGATGCCTCCGGCATTCCAGTCGCCGTCCTTGTCGGTCGCATCGTGAGAGAAAAGGGGATCTTCGATCTCATCTGGGCCATCAAACACCTCAAGGACAAGGGAACGAAGGTTCGATGGCTGATCGTTGGCGGGACGGTCGCGTCCGGTCGAGCATGGGGCGTCAAGGCCGACATCCGACGGCTCATCGATCGATTGGATTTGGCAGAGGACATTCGATTCCTCGGCTTTCGCCAGGACATCCCCGAGATTCTCCGATCGGCCGATATGCTGGTTCTGCCGTCGCATCGTGAGGGAATGCCGATCACCATCCTCGAAGCGATGGCTTCCGGGAAGCCCGTTGTCGCCACGGACATTCGAGGTTGTCGAGAAGAAGTCGTGAACGAGGTCACCGGGCTCATTGTGCCTCCCAAGGACCCAACGGCGCTGGCTGAGGCCATCGAACGCCTTGTGCACGATCCGGAGATGGCTCGCAGGATGGGACGCGCCGGGCGAGAGCGTGCAATGAAATACGACTCTATGCGGGTCGTCGCCGAACAGGTCGCCGCCTACCGAAAGCTGCTCAGCAGGTAGTTCAGGTCATCCAGCGCCGCGGCAGACCAGAATCCAGAGGAGATGCGGCATTTACCGTTGCCCGCAGAGTCGTGGGATCGCTATACTGCGTGCAATCGGCACTTGCCGAATGGGTTCTGCACACCGCAGAGGCGGAGCATGCATGCTGATTCGAGGATGATCGATTGGCGCAAGGACGGGTCAAGAAGGTCTATCTTGTCACGGGCGGGGCGGGGTTCATTGGATCCCATCTCTGCGAGCGCTTGCTGACCGATGGCCACGCCGTGGTTTGCCTGGACAACTTCTGTTCGTCGTACGATCCGCGGATCAAGGAAAGGAATCTGTCGACGTGTCTGGAGGCGAACGACTTCCATCTCATCCGGGGGGACATCCTGGATTCCGCGCTGCTGACCGACGTCTTCCGCGGAGATCGCTGCCCAAAGCCGGAGAGGGTCGTCCATCTTGCCGCACTGGCGAACGTCCGTGATTCGATCGCGAATCCACTCGCCTACGTCGACATCGATATCAAGGGGACTGTCCAACTCCTCGAGGTCTGTTGTCACGAGCCCGTCGATCGGTTCGTGTTTGCGTCTTCCGCGGCGGTCTACGGGGCCTCCCCGAAGGACTCGCTCTCGGAGGGCGACCCGACGGACGCGCCGATCTCGCAGTATGCCGCAGCCAAGTGCGCGGGGGAGCTGTACTGTCGAACGTACCATCATCTCTACAACTCGCCGATCGTCATTCTGCGGTTCTTCACCGTGTACGGGCCTCGACAAAGTCCGGACATGGCGATTCATCGGTTTGCCCGGAAGCTCCTTGACGGCGAAGCGCTTCCGATGTATGGGGACGGAACATCGGAACGGGATTACGTCTACATCAGCGACGTTGTCGATGCGATTTGCGCAGCCGTCGCCGGTCCCGACGAGTTCGCTGTGTACAACATCGCCAGCGGACGCACGACTCGCCTGTCGGACGTAATTGCCGCCCTCGGACGAGCCCTGAATGCAGACCCTGGGGTCGAGCGCCTACCGATGCAGCCCGGCGACGTCCAGCGGGCGGCCGCGAACATCGAACGAGCGATGGGAAGGATCGGGTATGTCCCTCGCGTGGGACTCGAAGAGGGTATCGAACGCTTCGTCACGTGGCTGACCGCAGAACGGGAGATCGAACGATGAAGCACATCCTGGTCACAGGAGCGAACGGACAGCTGGGGCGCGATCTGGTTCGGGTCTTGTCGGGGAGCCACTCGATGGTGGGATGCTCGCATCAGGACATGGACGTGACGCGCGCCGACGAGACGCGGGAACTCACGCTCGAGGTCGCTCCCGACGTGATCATCCACGCCGCAGCGTTCACGGACGTGGACAAGGCGGAGAGCGAAGTCGATGCGGCGTTTCGGGTGAACGCGCTTGGTGCGCGCAACGTCGCGGTCGCCGCAAGCCTCGTCGGGGCCAGAATGGTGCACATCAGTACCGACTATGTCTTCGATGGAATGAGCGGCCGTCCATACACCGAATTCGATGCCCCTCGTCCGATCAACGTCTACGGCCAGTCGAAACTCGCCGGCGAGCAACTTGTGCGAGTGCTGTGCCCGAACCACATTGTGGTTCGAACATCCTGGCTGTACGGGGAACATGGCGACAACTTCGTCCGAACCATGCTGCGCCTTGCGGCGGATGGGGGTCCCGTGCGAGCGGTCTCCGATCGATTTGGAACGCCGACGTGGACCTGCGAATTGGCGAGGCAGATCGGCCGCCTCATTGAGGGGGACGTCCGTGGGACGTACCACTGCAGTGCCGGAGGGGGCTGTTCGCGATTCGAGTTTGCCGTGGAGATCATGAACGCGTTCTCGGTGGAGTGCGCCGTGCTTCCCGCCACGTCGGACGAGTTCCGCGACCGAGCCGTGCGACCGGTGAACTCCGTCCTGCGCAATTACGTCTTGGAACTCGAAGGAAGGGACGAGATGCTGGAGTGGCAAACTGCGCTCCATGCATTTGCCGCCCAGGAGATGAGGAAAGAGGTCTGAGATGAAAGGCATCGTGTTGGCCGGGGGGACGGGGACGAGGCTCTATCCGGCGACGGTCTCGGTGAACAAACATCTGATCCCGATCTATGACAAGCCGATGATCTACTATCCGCTCTCGGTTCTCCTTCTGGCGGGGATTCGGGAGATTCTTGTGATCTCGGATGACGAGTCGCTTCCCAAGTTCCGCTCGCTTCTCGGCTCGGGCGAGCAGCTGGGCGTGCGATTCGAGTACGCGGTTCAGCCGCAGCCGAGAGGCATCGCAGAGGCTTTCGTGATCGGGGAATCGTTCATCGGAGGTGATTCGGTCTGCCTGATCCTCGGTGACAACATTCTCTTCGGGCATGGACTGCCGGACGTCCTGCAGGAGAGCGTCGCGGACGTGGACGCGCACCAAGGCGCGATTGTCTTCGGGTACCACGTCGCAGATCCTCAACGATACGGCGTGGTCGAGCTTGCGAAGGACGGATCGGCCTTGTCGATCGAGGAGAAACCTGCGCGACCGAAGTCGAGCTACGCCGTGACAGGAGTTTACCTCTACGACGCCCAGGTCGTAGACATCGCCAAGAGACTCGTGCCTTCGCAGCGAGGGGAGCTCGAGATCACGGACGTGAATCGCATGTATCTCGAGAGCGGCGCTCTTCGAGTCAGATGCCTCGGACGTGGCTACGCGTGGCTCGACACGGGAACGCATCAGAGCTTGCTCGAGTCGAGTCAGTTTGTAGCGGCGATCGAGAAGCGGCAGTCGCAGAAGATCGGCTGCATCGAGGAAATCGCCTACCGGCAGGGGTTCATCGATCGTCCGGGCCTCGGGGCGTTGGCCGCGCAGTATGACGCGAGCGGGTACGGAGGGTATTTGTTGAGACTACTCGAGGAGTAACGGGTGATGAGTGATGAGTGACGAGTCATGAGTGATGAGAGAAATGCGACGAGTGATGAGAGAAATGCGACGGGTGATGAGAGAAATGCGACGGGTGACACGTGATGAGTGATGAGTGGAGTGCACGGAGTGACGGGT
>CAZXQL010000146.1:0-5236 GCA_964643395.1 uncultured Thermotogae bacterium | reverse complement strand
CCCGGAGAACGGCTCCAGGGACTCATCATCAGGGAGCAAGCAATCCCCTGAAAGGGCACGAAGACCGAACCCCCCGTTCGCATAGAACTCCGTTCCCCGGATACGGAGGGTTGCCTGGCCGGCAAGGAGCACACCGTCGCCATCGTTGCCTCGGATGTAGCTGTCGACGACCGTCAGGGTCCCCGCGTCCGCGACAAGGATCCCGTTTCCTGCGCCATCGCGGACTTGCGCATCCGTGATCGTCGCGGTCGCAGTCCCTCGAATGTCGATCGCGGACTGGTCGACGCCGATCGAATCAACAAGACTGCAACCATCGAGAGCCACTACGGCATCTTCGGATGCCGATATGGCAGTTCCGTTTCGTTCGAGCCAGCACTCTTCATCAAGGACAACGTCTCCATTCCCTGTCACGAGTACGCCGGTTTCACAATCCGAGAAGCCGCACTGCTGAACGGATACTTTTGCCTGTCCCTCGACAACGAGGCCGTCGGATGCTCCATTGACCACAAGGCTGCTGAGTGTCACCTCGATGGGCTCGTCGGATGCGATTCGAATGCCGATCTGTTGCGCTGTGGGCTGGACGACGGTCGCGTAGTCTCCCCAGTCATCTGGATCAATCCCCGAGCCGACCCAGCCGAGTCCATCGATGGTGACGCTCTTGGTGATCTCCAGTGTTTCGCGATACACGGCCGGCGCGATATGGATGACGGCCCCGTCGTGCGCTGCGTCAATCGCAGCTTGTATCGATTCGCCCGGCGAGACGTATAGCTCGAAGCCCCACCATTCGAGCATCGTGGATACCATCTGGTCGGCCGACTGCAGGAGCGAGAACGCAACCAAGAAATGATCGGACGCGCTTCCGGGGCACGACGTGGGCCACAGCACCTCTTGCAGCTCAGCCGACGCGACCCGCAAGAATGCCTCAAGGTACGTCCAGGCATCCTGCAACTGCTCAGCGGAGGCGTCCTCATCCAGCGCCTCCCACTCTGCTGGCGAAAGCGTCAACTGCTCCACGCGTCGACGGATGCCAGGCGGATACCCGGCGAAGGAGCCGGAGGAGCCCAGAGCGGTTTCGCTGTAGAACTCGGAGTCCTCGCCCTCGAGAAGGTTCACGACGAACTGGGCATACATCCTCCGATTGCTATCCGAGTAGCTATTCAGACCGGCTGCGGCGAACCCAGCAGCTTGCTGGATGGGATCTCCCACATCCACAAGGATCTCGCCGATCTTCTGCATAGGGTCCGCGTCACTGCTGTCAGCGCTTGCTGTGCCAACAGCTGCAAGCAGCAGGATGAATGCAAATACCGCTGTGCGTCTTGATAGGGTCATGTCGTATCCCTCCATGGTTTCACACTGCTACCATCGATACTCAAATGTCGATCAATCCGCCCTCAAGTCCTCCCTTGATGGTGGATCGAGGCGGTACCCGAATCCCTTAACGTTGACGATGACTTGCTTCGGGTCGGGATGGATTTCAGCCAACGCACGCCGCAACAAGTAGATATGCTGCTTGACGTCCGGTGACGCCGCATAAGGCGAATCGGCCCAGATGGCATCTAGCAGATCCTGATCCGACACAATCTCTCCCCTGTGCCGCGCCAGCAGAAGAAGAACTTCGTACAGCTTGGGCGTCAGCGCGACCTCTTCGCCCCCCAGCGCGACGTGACATGTCCTCGGATCGATGACGAGGGCGCCGTACCGTAGGCACGGATCCTCTTCTGCGAATACCGCCGCTCGTCGCCCCCACCAGATCAACGCAAGCGCTGTAGCTCCCATCCATCCAAGCCAGGTCCCCGCAGCAAGTCCGCTCGTTCGCAGCAAGGCGCCGTGGATCTGCGCGTTGGCGTAGTCACCGGAGTACCCCAGTCGAAGCCATCCGAGTGGGATTCCCGGATATCCGCTAAGGATGATGGGAGTCTGAACCTCGATGTCGCCGCCCCCTAGATCGCGGATGATTGTCGCAGATGGAGGCGCACTTGTGGGATCGAGTGAACTCGGCGGCATCCGGAGTTCATCGTCCTGCAAGCTGATCAGCGTTTGCCCTCGGAACACAACCTCTGCGTACAACCCATCGCCTAGCAGGAAGAGCGACAGCGACGCGCGTAAGCTGTCCAGTTGGTCGCGCACGATCCATTCCTCTGCGAACGTTTCCAACATGACAATCTGGCGTCGGCAGCTGTCGCGGAACGATTCCCGAACGAACGCCCGGTACCGTCCCACGTGAAATGTGACCAAGGCGATTCCCACGGCAAACAGAAGGAGCCCCAGTGCCCCATATCCCATCCAACGCCCCCGTGCATTCATCGCCTCGCAACAGTAGAAGCCTTTTCATTTCAACGCAAGGGGTTTGCAGCGTTTGATGTGGATTTGAGGAATCAGAAGGCGTGCGGAGCCTTTGGCTCCGCACGCAGCAAGGGTACCAGGTCTAGTTGCTCGACTCGGCAGCTACATCTAGCAGATCTTCAAGCCCTGCCGGGCAGAATGCGCCAAGGTGATTTTCTACGAGTGCCCCACGACCAGGAATCGCGTTTCCGGCGCCGGATATTGTCAGCGTTGAGATATCGAGCAAGCTGCAACCTTCATCTTCATCAGATGGCATGGCACGAATCCCATACCCTCCGTTTCGATCAATCCGAGATCCGGAGATGTGGAGTGCCGCGCGATCGTACAGACGAATCCCATCTCCTTGGTTCAAGACGATTGACGAGCCCTGCACGTCCGCACGCCCGTCGTCGTGTATTTCCACGCCAGCAACCGTGTTTCGCCAGATGCTCGCCTTCTGGAGTTCTGCAAAAGCTGCATCTTCCACAACGAGTGTCACACGATTGTCTCCGAGTGAGGCATCTCTCAACTCGAGCCGTCCCTGATCCTGCACGAGAATTCCGACATCACAGAAGCGCAGCCCCCCGTCGAAAACCAGCGAAGCAGACTCAACTAGTCGGATACCTACATTGCACCCGAAAATCTCAGAGCAGCAGTCTAGGATGCTCACGTGAGCGCTGTCCCCAATCAGAATCCCGATGTTGCTAGAACCCACTGAGATGTTCTGCAGTTTGACTTCGATATCCTCGCCAGCAATCGTAATGGCCGTTCGGTACGGTGCAGAGGAGATTCCGGGCGAGTTCTGAAACTCACCGTAGTAGCTAGCTCCATTCGGAAGCACCTGCGCCCAGCTAAGCGTGAGGTTCTTGTCAATGACAAGCGGCTCGCTGAAGGATGCGGGCTCAATGTAGATCGTTCCTCCATCAATGATCTTGTCGATGGCATGCTGAATCGACTCCCCCTCCAACACCCAGGCGTCGTGCCACGGGTATAGGTCAAGAAGCTCCGAAACAGTAACTGTACGCGGAGCAGTGGTAGGATCGCTCCACCCATTGAGGGAGGCAAGCAGGAGAAGCGCAACTTGAAGGTCCGGCGATCTGGGGTTGACGTCGTCTTCTGATAGGACGCGATCCAATGCCGACACGGCAGCATCAAGAAGCGCTTTCACTTCGTTCTGGACGGCGCGGATCTCGTCCATCTGAATCGCACTCAGCCATTCCGCATCTCGCGCGACGTCGACCTCAGCCAGTAGCGGAAGGATAGCATCATCGGCAGTCTCGCCACCTTCCAGCCTTTCGAGTACCGAAAGCAGAATCCGACGTTCGGAGTCGCGATCCAATGCGTGCTGAGCCGAGAGAATACCGTTGGCAGCCCGCTCAAGCAGTGCTTCAATAAGAAAGAGACGGGCGGCATTTGTGTCACTAATCTCAACAATACTCGGACGATCGTCCGGCGCAATGTAGGTTGGATCTGCGACCGCCAATGGACAGGCTGTGAACACAAGCCCTAGAACCAAGCCTGCAATTGCGAATTGTCGTGGCTTCACTGTTCTCCCCCTTCCCCGGCAGCGTCTCTGCCGGCGTCCGTCGAGCTATCCTCAATCAGAAAGTCAAACTGGTTCTCCGGGCAGATCGCTCCCAGCCAGTTGCCGTATGAAGATCCCGCGGCAAGGATCTGGTTGTTGGAGCCGGAGACGTTCCCTGTGAACGTTGAAGAGGCAAACGTCTGCGTCATTTCGTCACACACATCCGCTCCTACAAGTAGGCCGTAGGCAAAGTTGCGAAACAGGCTTGAGTCTCGAAGATCCAGGTTCACAGATTCGGTGATCTCGATGCCCGATCCGCGGTTGCCCGTAATTGAGCATCTGGTAACCACGAGGCTGGCTTGTTCTCGCGCGAAGATGGCACCGGTTTGGTCCGTACACTCCTGGACGAAGCAGTCAGTCAGCTCGCACCTGCCGGATCCGTAGCAGCGGATTGCTGTCCCGTTGTCCATGAAGACGGAGTAGTCGGTGAAGCGCGCCGTTGCGTGATCCAGAACCTCCATCCCGATCCCCGAGTCGGACACCTGGAGACCCTGGCCCTCGACAATCGCTTGGCCCCGGATCTGGATGCCGACCGCAGCATCCGTGACCGAGATGTCTTTCAGCGTCAGTGTGATCGGCTCGTCCGAGCTGACCAGGATTGCGGTCTTCCACTTCACTCCCTGGATGACCGTCTGACCAAGCAGCGGATTCCCGCTGTGCGTATCGATGGCCTGCTCGATCGTTGCGTTCTTCGTCACGACGAGTGACTCCTCGTACGTCCCGGCCACGAGCTTGATCGTCCCGCCGTCGGGAAGCCGATCGAGAGCTTCCTGAATGGACTCGGTGGGGGTGACCCAAATCTCGTTGCCGGGCAGCATGTCGACCAGCTGGACAAGTCCCTCCAACAACGAAGGATCACTGACTTCCCCCCGAGCGACGACAAGCTGTGCATAGGTCACGCGGAACGCGTCAGCCAGTCCCGTCAAGCTATAGACCAAGTCTTTCGCCTGACGAGCCGAGAGCACCGCTAGTCGGATGAAGTCGCGCACCGTCTCGTAGGCCTGATAGAACTGGATGACCTCGACATTCGAGAGGTTCTGCGAGATCACCGTCCCGAAGCCGTCTGACTCGTCCAAGGATTCTACGAACGGCAGAAGCCCCGGGAAGTCACGCGGGACCGTGGCCGTATCATCGTAGAACGTGCTATCCGGCCCCTCCAACAGGTTGATGACCCCCTGGGCATAGGCATACTGATCCGACTCGTCGTAGGATGCGATCCCCGCTGCTGCAAGGTAGATGGCTTGATCCAGGATCTCCTCGGATCGAGTCAGAAGCCGAGAGAGCTCGTCATACGTATGCTCCTGAGCCAGACCTTCAAGTCCAATCCCT
>CAZXQL010000145.1:0-5317 GCA_964643395.1 uncultured Thermotogae bacterium | reverse complement strand
CGACAAGCCTTGATGACGGCTCACGAGGCTGGGCCAGCGGGCGAGGATCAAGTTCCAGAATCTTCGACAGCATCTCCTCGACGGTTGCGAGACTAATCTCACCCAGGATGTCCCGCCCCACTGCCTTCAGATCGGCGTGCGTCAGGCCGTAGGTCTCCTTGGAAATCCACCACATGTGGATGATCAGCCCATGAAGCACGTCGGCCAGCGCCGAGGCCGTCCCAGGTAGCTCATCAAAGAGCTGCGATAGCGCTCCAGGTGACGAATAGTGAGTCTGCAGACGGTAGAAGTCGAGCAGATCCTCGTGCGTTTCGATGGGCTTCATGCGGGGGCTCCTCGTCGGTCTCGGATACTCAGAGCTTACTGCTCGCTGCAAGAGAACGCTTGCCCCATCTTGCGAGTTTTTTGACAGATCTTGCTCATGAGTTGGGTCACAACACGGCAGCTGCAGTGCACGATTGTGTTCAGTCCTGGAAAGCCGGCCCTGCTCTGGCAGGGGACCCAATGCCGAGGATCGCAGACAAGCCCAAGCGGCGTCGAGAAGTTGTTGTCGCTGTCATGGACAGGTCGGGGGACACATACCTGATTCCGATCTCTGTGCCCTCTGAATCAGGTACGTGTCCCCGGAAACCCAAATACCTCAGGCGTCGGGCGGAACGAGTTGGTAGCCAAGCTGTCTGCAGTGGGCATCGATGTCGGGAAGGGGCCAGCTCTCGACGATCTTGCCTTCCGAGAGGCGGACGAACCAGGCCTCTCTCCAGATGGCCTCTCGCCCATAGGCTGCGTGAGTGCCGCGATACTCCATCAGACAGACGACCATGTCGCCGTCGGCAAGAGTCAGCTTGACGTCGACGCTCAAGTCCGGGATCTGCTGCGTCATGAACGCCTGCATCTCAGACTTCGCTTGATCGTTGCCGGTGTCGAAGCCCTGGATCAGGCCTCGGGTCAGTTCGACCTCGAGGTTCTGCTGGCCCCGACGTAGTCCAAGCTTGAGCTTCTTACCCTGGTGGCGTCGGAGACCCTGCGAGATGTCGTCATAGGTATCCGATCGCCGGCGTTCATCCTCTACCCAGAGGAGTTCGTCTCCTACCTGGAGCGCGGCCTCCGCGGGACTGCCGGGAAGGATCGCGCTGATGATGTGCTTGTTGCTTGAGGTGTCTCTACCGAAACCCAACCCGATGAATGAAGCTCCCCGCGCGATGTAGTCCGGGCTGAAGTACTGGTCCCAGGCATCGATCCTCTTCTGGTTGACGACCTGCTCGAGGACTTCGTGGACGATCTCCTCATTCGACTTCATCAGCCTTTGACCTCCCTTTGTGACGGCGATGGGTGGAGGTTAGTAAACGATTCAGTTTAGTGCCACCTGACGGGCCACGCGCTGCGCCCTACGACCCTGTCCCGCGCTTTGATCGGCCCAACACGGCCGCGTAAGATTCAGTGTTCGCGCTCACGATCGTAGGCGTGGATACCAGGAGGATTTCGTGATTGTCTCTGAGCGCATCTCCGGCGATGGCCCCAGCGGCCTTCGATAGCTCTCGATTCGTTTCGCTTCCCAGATACTGAGTCGGCCTCTCGAGTCCGCATCGGCCATCGATGTTTCGACATCTGCCCGCGCTGCGGGCCGGCATCACACAGACAAGGAGAGACCGTTGAGTCAGTCACTACATGAGCTTTGTGAAATCCGCGGCTGGACCTTTCGCTCAGCCACTTGGCAGGACGTCGATGCGATTGTCGACCTACACAACGAGAGCTTTCGTGCCCTCATCGGCACGAACGAGACCACACGCCAACAGGTGGAGTCCTGGTTCGAATGGCCGGGGACTGATCTGAATCGAGACACGAGGCTTGTCTTTGAACACGAGAACAAGGCCATAGCGTGGGCCGCGATGTACGACCCCGAACCACCCTACGTCAGCGACTTCTACGACGTCGTGATCCATCCGGACTTTTGGGCGGAGGATTTGCTGTGGGACGCGCTTCTTGTGTGGTGCGAGGGGCGGGCTCTGTCCTGTGTCGAGATGGCCGAGCAGGGCGTTCGCGTATGCGCGCATGCTCGCGGAAATGCGACCGACACGCATCGTCACAGCGCCTTCACTCGCGCAGGGTTCCACGTCACGCGGAGCAACACGCTGATGCGGATCGGGCTTGATGCGCCGATCGAGGAGCCGTCTTGGCCTGACGGTATCCGCCTTCGGGCTTTCGACTTGGAGCGCGATTTCGTTCGCTTCGCTGCTGCGCACCAAGAGGCGTTCCGCGATCACTGGGGTCATGTGGAGCAGCCGCTGGCTGCGCACACGGAGGAGCTTCGCCGCGAGTTCGCGTCGTGGGAGGAGAGCTTCCAGGCCGATCTCTGGTTTCTGGCGATGGACGGAGACGCGCTTGCCGGGGCCACCGGCATCTACCCGCATTTGGGAGGCGACTACACTCGAGGCTACACGTATCACGTGTTTGTTCGCCGACCGTGGCGCGGAAAGGGACTGGCCAAGGCGCTGCTTCGGCACTCCTTCCGCGTGTTGCAGGAGCGGGGCTACGGGACGTGTGAACTGCATGTCGACTCCGAGAACTTCACCGGAGCCAACCAGCTCTACGAATCGGTCGGCATGTGCGCTGTCCGGATCTCAAACCTGTACGAAAGAGAACTCCGTTTCGGGCGCGACTCGGTGACACGAGCACCATCGGGCACGGAGGAGTAGCTGCACTTCTCGCAGGGAATCGCGTCCGCGAGGGCGGCGAGGCCGCCCTCGCCTCTTCCTCGGCAACGTACTCGCGCGCCTATCTCTTCCAATTCCGGATTGGATTGGGGGGGCAAGTCTTCATTCTTGGTGTTTCTGCGCTTGCTCAACCTGTTCCGCAACCACGCGGATCGTCGAGTTGCAGGAGACGGTGTCTGTCGGAATGCGTCTCACCTAGACTGCATCCGCATCCGGCTTGACGCGGGAACGCGCCAGTGAGGCGAAGACGCCGAGGAAACAGAGCCCGGCGAAGATAGCGAACGCGATCCGCGCGCTGGATAGGAACCGAGTTGCGTTGGCCTCGGTGATTTCCGCTCCGCCCACGAATACAGACAAAAGCATCATGGCGATGGCCATGCTCGTCATCTGCCCAATCGAACGCATGGTGGCGAGGCTTCCCGCAGCCACGCCGTACAGCCGAGAGCCGATGGAGCCCATCACCGCGTTGGTGTTCGGCGAGGAGAACAGCCCAAACGAGAGCCCGAGCCAGGCGAGATTGCCGACGATGAGGACAAGTGGAGTATCGGCCCGCAGCTGTGTGAAGAGGACAAGGCCCACAACGGTCATCACCATGCCGGCCGACGCGACGACATGCGGCGCGATGCGATCGGAGAGCCGGCCGGCCAGCGGCGACGCAAGTGTCTGGAGAACGGGCTGCGCGATGAGGATGAACCCTGCCGATTCGGGACCGAAGCCGCGGTTGTATTGGAAGTAGAGGCTCAGCAGAAACGCCAGTGCTGCGGTCGCCGCGTAGCTGACGAGAGCAGCGAGGTTCGACAGGAGCAGTGCCCGGTTTGTCCGGAAGAGGCGTGGATCCACCAGCGGACTCGTGCTGCGAAGCTCCCAAAGCACAAATGCGACGAGCAGAGCGGCTCCGGCAACTCCCAGAAGTATCCCCGACAGACTGGGGAGCCTTTCTAGTCCGATCATCAGCGCGATGATCGCTGCGATGTAGATCCCCGCCCCGCCTCCATCGAACCTCTCGCCGCGGAACTCCACCCATTCGCCGCGGATCTTCCACAGAACCAGACCGAGAATCAGGATCCCGAGCGGCAGATTGATGAGGAAGATGCTCCGCCACCCGAGACGCTCTGTCAGGATGCCGCCGATGAACGGCCCGAGTGAGAGGCCACTGTACACGGCAGCCGTCGCCCACCCGAGCGCGCGGCCCCTTTCCCCACGCGGATACGCCGAGGAGAGAAGAGCCGTCGAGGTGCTGAAGATCATGGCGCCGCCGATGCCTTGGAGGACGCGAAATGCGATGAGAAGCGCAGCTGAGTTGGCGAGCGCGCAGAGCAATGAGGTCACCACATAGAGCGAGACGCCAAGAGCGAAGTTCCGGCGTCGTCCGTACAGATCGGCAAGCCGACCGAACGGCAGCAGGCATGCGGCCAGCGCCAACATGTACGAGGTCGTGACCCAGGCGAGGGTAACGGCTCCGACCTGGAACTGCCTGCCGATTGTCGGCAAAGCCACGTTGATTCCGGAACCCATGAACGCAGCAATGAAGCTGGCAAATGATGTAGCGAACAGAACGTATCGTTTGCTGTTGGACCCTGGCATATCGGCGAGAGAATACCACAAACGACTAGGCTGAACCCCCGGGGAGTTCGGGGCCACATACCGCTTTGTAGCCAGGGCTTCTTTCCTGGTGTCGGTACGGTAGACTCATCGTGTGGCACGACGCCTGAGACTGGAGAGGAGTTCGAATGATGCGACGCGATTGGCTCAAGTGGGCACCCGCACTCATCCTGTTCTTGCTCCTAGGTTCGTTCGCCTCGTCTGGCTTTGCGGGATCGGTCGACGGATTTGCCGTCCTCATGGAAGTCGATACCTACGTCACGGGGCACGAGAACCTGCCGATCGACTTCGTCCACATCGAATGGATGACTGAGAGGCTCACGAACCTCGGATGGTCCGAGGACAACATGTTCATCAGGAAGGACAGCGACGTCACGCAGGAGTCTCTGATCGAAGCGATCGATTGGCTCGTCGCACACGCGGACTCAGATGATCTGGTTGTCTTCATGATCGCCGGACACGGGAGCTACATCACCGATGAACTGCACTGGAACACCACCTTCCCGCAGCTGTGGGCCAGCGTCAGCACGCCGCGGAAGTTGCTGATTGTCGACGCGTGCCATTCGGGAGCGATTACCTCTGTGGCCGCCTACGGAAGTGTTGTCCCGCCATTGGATAGGACGGCCGCAGTTGCAGTACCGGGGATTGCTCTTTCTAGCGTAGCCTACGACGAATACGGCTGGGTGGGCATTCCCGAGGAGAACGATCCCATCGTGGGGTCGCCCTTTCTCTACTACCTTGTTCCCGCGTTCAGGGATGCCGCCGCAGACCTGAACGAAGATGGCGCTGTGTCGGTCGAGGAAGCGTACGCGTCAGCAGTCCCTTTGACACAGGCGTACTACCGGGATGTAGTCTTCGGCGCCCATCCCGAGAACCTCGCGGCCTTCAAACAGCTTCAGGCGGTGCTGGATCCGAACGACTTTCCCCATCCCGATATGATTGACGGGTACGCCGGAGATCTCATCCTTGACCTGGCGTGGTATCAGCGGGGCAACTCGGACTGA
>CAZXQL010000144.1:2283-5330 GCA_964643395.1 uncultured Thermotogae bacterium | reverse complement strand
GTACGTCGCTCCGTCGGGAACCGTGATGGTCCAGCCCGCGATGACGTAGGGATCCTCGCCCGTTCCGGTTCCTCCGACCACGCCGTTGTCCGTTGTGAAGTCAGAATCACCGAGGATGGAGATCGGTGCGTGCGTGTGGCTGGCGGGCGGGTCAGCAGCTGCCGCTCCCTCTGCCGATGAAACCGCCTCGGACGGGGTTTGACTGACGTCCGATGACGCGGTCTGAGTTTGCATCGTGTCGATGGTCGCGTTGGCGGTCCCGGAATCGGCAGCATCCGCCGCAGCAGATGAGATGGCTCCTGTGTCGACTCCCGCAATGTTCGCTTCTTTCTGCTGGCAAGCGGCCAATCCGACGGCCGCTATCGTCAATAGCAATAGCCATGCCATTACTCGTTTCATGGAGACAGACTCCTTTGTGTCGTGATTCATCCCACCCACAATCAGGGACACCCTCGACCCTCAGTCGGGGCCGATCGCATCTCAGCGCGTCACCCTCTGAAATCCCTCATACCAGTTTGGACGCCTCGTTCAGCGTCCCGGCGTGCCATTATAGCTATGCCCAAAAGCACAGACAATCGAGAACCACGGTTCCCATGTGTCCTGGAGGATAGGCCGTGCGCTTGTCGCGTCCGTGAAGAGCGTGTGGCAGGTAGGTGAAGACCACAACAGCGTTCCTGACTCGTCCGCATGGGAAGAACGTCACCTGCTTGACTCACCGGGGCTCCGACGGTGGGCCCCGGTTCGCCTACACTGAAGACATGAGACGGAAGACGCCGCCTGGATTCTACTTCGTTCTGCTCGTCGCCGTTGTCAGTTTCGTCGCCGCCACCGGGCTGACGCGGCTGCCGGTCGCCACGGCGGGAGTCGACAACGTCCTGGCGCCGTCCGGGCATAACCGGATCGGGGTCTATCTGACATCGTATGCAACAACGAAGCCCTCGATCATGGAAGCCCTCTACGCCGCCAGGGAGGCCGGGCAGATCGACGCGGTGGTCATCAACGTCAAGAACATGCACGGCGAGGTCACCTACGACAGCCACATCGCCCTGGCCCACGAGATCGGCGCGACGACGGGCGTTCTTGACGTCCCGTCACTGTTGCAGGATCTCCATGCCCGCGGCTTCTACGTGATCGCTCGCCAAGTCGTGTTCTACGACCCGCTCCTCGCCGCCCACTTGGGCAGAACCGACGAGTGGGCGCCCTGTGACGACCCGCGGGTGCGCGAGTACAACCTCGATATCGCGGAGGAAGTCGCATCGATGGGGTTCGATGAGCTGCAATTCGACTACGTCCGCTATCCGGATGGCGGCGAACTGGAGGACATCTACAGCGACCGATTCGAGGCGATCACGTCGTTTCTGGCCGAGGCGAACGCTCGGCTTGGCGACGCGTTGCCGCTATCCGCCGACCTGTTCGGCCGCGTCATGTGGCCGTGGAACAGCCGACGAATCGATCCGATCGGGCAGTCGCTCGAGGACATGGCGCCACAGCTCGCGTACGTGACGCCGATGCTCTACCCGTCCCACTACGTCGAGCAGGTCTACAAGGATGACCCATACCGCACCGTTCAAGATGCACTGAGTTCCGGGAAGAATCGGGTTCAAGCGGACTTCCGTCCGTTCTTGCAGGCGTTCGACCGTGACATTCCCGCCGGGATGTCGCTCGAGATCTACATCAACGAGCAGATCCGCGCCGCGCGTGACTACGGCGCAGATGGCTACCTATTCTGGAATCCCGCATGCGAGTACGCGCCGTTGTTCGACGTTCTCGAGCCGGCGTCCGACTAGAACGGTCCGACGTTCACGGATAGGATTCACCCGAGGTGAGTTCCCGTCCCATGAACGATGACTTCCGATTCGACATCGAGGCTCGCGATTCGAGCCGACCGTCACGTACCGGAATCCTGTGCACCGCCCACGGGACCGTTCGCACGCCCGCCTTCGTCGGTGTGGCCACTCGGGCCAGCATCAAGGCGGTCGAGCCCCAGGCTCTCGCCGACATCGGGTTACAGATCGTCATCTCCAATACGTACCACCTGCATCTTCAGCCGGGAGAAGACACGGTCGCCAAGCTCGGAGGACTTCATCGGTTCTCGGCCTGGGACCGTCCCACGATGACCGACTCCGGCGGCTTTCAGGTGTTCAGTCTCGGGGCCAGCAAGCAGCACGGCGTCGGCAAGGTGGCGTCGATCTTCCCGGGTCATGCCACGTCGCCGCGGGGTGCGGCGACAACGAGCAAGTCGCTCGTCCGGTTGAGCGAGCAGGGCGCCGATTTCCGCTCCGTGATCGACGGCTCACCGCACTCGTTCACGCCGGAGTCCGTGATCACGATCGAGCGCAAACTGGGCGCCGACATCATCTTGCCGCTCGACGAATGCACGTCTCCTCTGCACGACCAGGCGTACACCGAACAATCGATGGAGCGAACCCATCGCTGGGCACGACGCGGATTGGAGGCATTCCATCTGCTGCAGGACGATCCGACGTTTCCCAATCCTCACCAGGTTCTGTACGGAATCGTTCAAGGCGGAGCCTATCGGAGACTAAGGATCCGCAGTGCGAAGACGATCGGCAACATGCCGTTCTCCGGCTTCGCCATCGGCGGATCCCTGGGCCGGAGCAAATCCGACATGTGGAACGTCCTCGATTGGACGATTCCTCGGCTGCCGGATGACGCACCGAGGCATTTGCTCGGCATCGGGGAGATCGAAGACCTGTTCACGTGCGTCGCCCGTGGAATCGATACGTTCGACTGCGCCGCACCGACGCGTCTCGCGAGAAACGGCAGCGTCTTCCTCAAGGACGCGCCGCGCCACCGGATCAATCTCCGGAACGCCCGATTCGTCGACGATGAGTCCCCGATCGATCCAGATTGCGATTGCTTCACCTGCCGGACCCATTCGCGCGCCTATCTTCGGCATCTATGCCGTGCCGGCGAACTCTCGTTCTACCGCCTTGCCACTCTGCACAACTTGCGGTTCCTCGTTCGGCTGATGTCCGACATCCGGCAGGCGATTCACACAGACTAGGCAGGGAAGACCTTATGGG
>CAZXQL010000144.1:0-2273 GCA_964643395.1 uncultured Thermotogae bacterium | reverse complement strand
GAGAAGATCGCTTCACCGCCCTTGCCCGCGACTGGGGCTACACGGTGTAGGTTCACGCAGAGAGAAAGACCCCGAGCGGGAACCATCGACGATATCGGGGGCAAAGGCCGTAGATCGGACATAGAGAATCGACGACCGAGTCGGATTCTCTAGGCTTCTCGAAGAGAAGCCAGTCTCCCGTCCGCTCGCTACGCTCGCTCAAGGCGCAGAGACGCGGAAAGAATCACAATCCGGAATCATGAAGGGGTAAGCCGAAAGACGGGGGGCCACACCCCATGAACTCCACGGACCCCTAGAGAAGGCGAGTATAGCCTCGCCTTCTCACAAGCAACGCGGCTCATGGCATGCGTTGCCACGAACTCCATCGACCACGAACCATGAAGGGCATGAAAGGGAAGGTCAAGACCGCCGCCCGCAGAGGCGCAGAGACGCAGAGGAGGACATGGGCCGCGTAGGTATCAACCACGGGGAACAAGGATGGAAACCCATATCCTCTTGTGCTTGTGGCCACGTGCGTAGCTCAGATTGATCTTGTCAAGGTTCCCTCTGCGGCTCAGCGCCTCTGCGGGATGCAAGATCTTCTCGAGTGGTCACACTCAGAAGCGAAAGCGGGGGAGACGGAGCTCCCCCGCCGCCGCATGGGAGTCATTCGTGTGCTGCGTCTCGGATTACGGCAGGATGTTCCGCAGCGATCGACTGATGCCGCCGAGATCGAGGCTGGAGAAATCAAGCGTCAACGAGATCCGGTGCGTGCCGCCCAGCTTGTGACTGACGAACGCGTAGTCGATCAGGAACCCGTCGACATTGATGCCGACTCCGGCCGTGATCGACGCCGTCCCGCGGGAAATGACGCCGAGGCGCAGATCGAGCGTCGGGACGGGAGAGTACACCAGCCCTACTTGGGCCGACCCGCCCAGATGCAGGTCGAAGGCGGCCAGGAAGCTCCCCGCCAGCCGTGCGGACGCTCCCAACTTGATGTCCGTCAGGAAGCTGTCTCGCTCCGCGTCGTAGTTGATACCGCCGAACAGATTAACGGCCGTCACTCCGAAGGCCGCGTCCGTCACGGAGAGAGGCCCGAGCTTCATGTCGGGGAGCGTCGTGCGGAATCCCAGATCGAACGAGAACCCGGTCCCGCCGACGCCGGCGATCTGGGTCGAGAGGTACTTGAACCTCGCCCCGATTGCGAAGTGAAATGACAGATCCGGAATGAACGGAAGGCTGCTCGGGTCGAATCCGACGCCAAACAGAATCCCCGTGTTCCGATATGCAAGAGCCTCCTCGGTCGCATTCCCGTCCACGTCGTATCCGTCGATCCCGCCCGAGTCGAGCAGCAAGGCGGCCAATCCGAAGTTGTGGAACGTCAGGGAAAGAGCCGAGTAGTTGGCCAGTCCGAGATACGACGCGTAGAACGAACTGAAGCTGATCCCGGGCAGAGCCGCCAGGCCGGCCGGATTGTAGTAGAGCGTCTCCGCCCCATTGGCGATGGAGACGCCCGCTGCACCGGCTCCCAGCATGTTCACGCCCGGCTCGATATCGAAGACGGTGGACGCCTGTTGCGCCACCGCCTGGAAGGCGATCCCCACGAGTCCGAGGATCACCACGATGGTCAACCCTTTCAAGCGATTCACGATGACTCCCTCCCTATCGTACGACCAGCAGGCGGAATACGCCGGAACTGATCGTCCGGCCCGTCGTGTTCGTCGCCGTGATCATGCAGAAGTACAGACCGTTGGCCACCGCATTGTCGGACGAATCGAACAGATCCCAGTCGTATTCGGTGTCTCCGGCCGCCACGCTTTGGCGCAGGATCTGACTTCGGTTCAAGTCGAAGATCCACAGCACAGGATCGGTCGCTCCCTCCGGCAAGAAGTACTCGATCGTCGCGAACGTTGTGGCCGGGTTCGGATACGCCCGCATGACAACCCGCGTCGGACCTTCGACGGTGACTGTGGTCGTCGTTGCGGTGCTGCGTCCGCCCCGATCGTCGACGGCAACGACGCTGACCGTGTAGACGCCCGGCGCCCCATAGACATGCGTCACGGTTGCACCGGCGTCCGCATTCGTCGATCCATCCCCGAAGTCCCACTCGTAGTGACCGATCGGGTCGTCGTCCGGGTCGTTGTACCCGGTGGCTTTGAACGTGACTTCGTCGCCCGTGTTCGGCGTCGTCGGATCGGCCGTGACGCCGGTGAGCTTCGGTACCTCGTTGCCGACCGAGATATCCATCGTCTCCGTGTCGGACGCGCCCTGGGCGTCGGTCACCGTGAGCGTCA
>CAZXQL010000143.1:0-5386 GCA_964643395.1 uncultured Thermotogae bacterium | reverse complement strand
CCGGTGAACGTCTTGGCGACGTCGGTGAAGTTGGCGATGCCGCCGCCGATGAGCAGGTATTTCTCCCGTCCCTGCGGATCCGGGGTCTTGGTCATCAGGCCGATCAGCGTCTTGGCGTATTCGTAGGTGTGCTCGGTCGACGGGTTGCCCGAGTACTCGCCGTAGCAGGCGAGTTCGTCGGCGAAGCCGAGATCGACGACGGTGTCGGCGTAGATGACGCTGGCCCCGCCGCCGGCCACCATCGGCCACACGCGGCCGTTCGGGTTGAGCACGGTCAGCTTGAGGCTGGCGCCCGTCTTCTCGTCAAGGCCGGCGATGTACGCCTCCTCCGGCGTGGCGGTGGTGCCGAACGCCTTCGGGAATTCGATCGCTCCCCACGCTTCGGCGCATTGGAACGCGGCGGTGTCGTCGAGCTTGGCGACGCAGTCGAGCGGCACGAGCTTCCCGTCCGCGAACGTGATCGGGTTGAACTCGAGGTACGCAAAGTGATCGTCGACGTAGACCTGATACAGCGCGGCAATGAAGTTGACAACGGCAACTACCTGATCCCGATTCAATGCATCAGGCAGTTGCTGTTCGAGTTGAGCGTTGCTCAACTCGCTGAGTATGGGGACCTCGACGGTCACGACGGTGTCCCACACCTCTTCGATGTCCACGCCGCCGTGGGGCGAGAAGTGGATGACGTCGGCGTCCGCCCGGCTGGTGAACGCCACGTAGTATTCAGCGTCGTGCGGAACGAACGGCTCGATGAGGAAGTGGGTCAGCGTGCCCGTGGTTTGGCCGGATGCGCCCTCGATGGTCACGGTCCGATTCCTGCGCTCGCCGATCCAGGCGGCGACGTCGTCGAACGTCTTGTTCACGAACAGGAGATTGTTCTTCCCCCGCTTGCCGAACAGCTGATCGGGCTTGCAGACGAGCTTCGTCTCCCGCAGCCACGGATGCTCGTCCGGCAACGCGGCCAGATCCGTGTCCGGCGTGACGAGGACGAGGCGCTCGTCGAGGGAGAACCCTCCACCCTGCGCCTTCAGCGCGCGGGCGATCAGCCGCTTGGCGTCGACTTCTCGGATGCCTTTCTGTGCCATGGATCCTTCCCTACAGGTTCTTGACGATGGCTTCGCCGTACTCGGAGCTCGACACCTCGGTCGCGCCCTGCATCTGCCGGGCGAGGTCGTAGGTGACGATACCGGAAGCGACCGTCTTGCGGACGGCTTCCAGGAGCAGATCGGCGGCTTCGGACCAGCCGATGTAGCGCAGCATCATGACCGCGGACAGGATGATGCTGGTCGGATTGACCTTGTTCTGCCCGGCGTGCTTCGGCGCGGTGCCGTGCGTGGCTTCGAACACGGCGACGCCGGTGTCGTAGTTGATGTTGGCTCCCGGAGCAACGCCCAATCCGCCGACTTGCGCGGCGGCGGCGTCGGTCAGGTAGTCGCCGTTCAGATTCATCGTGGCGACGACGTCGTATTCATCGGGCCGCAGGAGCATTTGCTGGAAGAACTGGTCGGCGATGCGGTCCTTGAGCACGATCTTGCCTTCGGGCACGACGCCGTTGTGCTTCTCGAACACGTCGTGCTCCGTGATCAGCTGCGGGTAGTGCTCGCCGAGTTCGTATCCCCAGTCGCGGAACGCACCCTCGGTGTACTTCATGATGTTGCCCTTGTGAACGAGGGTGACCGACTTGCGGTTGTTCTTGATGGCGTAGTCGATCGCGGCCTTGACGATACGCATCGAGCCGGCACGGGAGATCGGCTTGATGCCGATGCCGCACTCCTCGGGGAATCGGATCTTGTCGCCGATCTTCATTTCGTCACGCAGCCACGCGATGACCTTGTCCGCCTCGGGCGTCCCCGCCTTCCACTCGATGCCCGCGTACACATCCTCCGTGTTCTCGCGGAAGAAGGTGACATCGAGCGCTTCGGGATGCTTCACCGGCGCCGGCGTACCCAGCGATCGGACCGGGCGCACGCACGCGTACAGGTCCAGCTCCTTGCGCAGCATGACGTTTAGGCTGCGGATGCCGCCGCCGATGGGCGTCGTCAATGGGCCCTTGATGGCGACGAGGTACTTGTGGATGTCTTCGACGGTCTCGTCGGGGAGATACACCTTCTGCCGCTTGTCGGCGGGAATGGCCGAGATCTCCTCTTCGCTCATGTCCGGATGGTTCGTCTCGATGGCTTCGTCGCCGGCCAGCGCCTTCAACCATACGATCTCGCGCACTCCGCCGGACGCTTTCTTGACGGCCGCATCCACGACCCGCTGCATCACGGGCGTGATATCGACGCCGATCCCGTCCCCGCGGATGACGGGAATGATCGGATGATCGGGGATCTTGAGGCCGTCTTGCGTGTGCGTGATGGCCTCACCTTGGACGACGGATGAACCGGTAGGGGTACTCATGATAGATGGCTCCTTTGAGGGGAGAATGGATTCTCACGTCGATGGCACTTCCTGCGTGGTCAACTCATGCGTGATCTGTTCGGCCGCTTCGGTCAGCATACGGATCAGTTGCGTGCGATTCTCACCGACTCCACGATGTTGCGGAACAGACGCGCCGATGGACGCGATCACGCGCCCCGAAAACGAAAAGATGGGGGCGGCGATCCCCCGGGTTCCCTCGATGGCTTCGCCGTGCGATTCGGAATAGCCGTTCTGGCGGATCTTCTCCGCCTCACGCTCAAGGACGGCCGGGTCGGTGATCGTGGATGGGGTGAACGCCTCGAGGCCCACTTCCTTGATGATTCGCTTGCGCTCCGGGGGCTCGAGGCTGGCGAAGATGGCCTTCCCCGTTGCGCTGGCGTGGAGCGGATAGACGTCGCCCAATTCGTACGAGACGCGCAACGCGTGGTGCCCCTCGACTTTCTCGAGGCAGACGCCGACGTGATCGCGGAGACCGCACAGGATGATCGTCTCGCCGGTCTGCCGGCCGATGCGTTCCAAGTACGGCATGGCGACCTCGCGCAGCGGGCGCCTCGACATCGTCGCCGCCAGCTCCAGGATCTTCGGCCCCAACCGGTAGCCGGGCCCGTCGGCCGCTTCTTCGATCAACAGATGGGCCTTGAGCGCCGCGATGTATCGATACGCAGTGCTGCGCGGGAACCCCATGCATTCGGCGATCTCCGACACCTGCATCACCGGGGAATCGGCAAACAGGGTCAGGATCTGGACGCACTTCTCAAGGGTCCCGAGTGGGTTGGCGCTCTTCGTCTGTCCCATTATTCAAGATCACCATTCTCACGATTCGAGCCATCATAGCGCTGGCGTGAGGACATTTCAAGGGTGCCTGCTCCGTGCTTTGCACGGAGCAGGTCAGAGAACGGACGCCTGCGTCGCCCTTTCTCTGGGCGGCGACGTGAAGCGGCGTGGTTCACGGCTGCCCATCCCCTTGCTTCCGTCGTTGCAGGGCGTGGAGAGCCGGGACCACGCCGGGGTTGTCGTGTATGATCTGTCTGGGGAGATGTTCCTATCCGGGAGGTGCTTTGCGATGAGTGAAGGGAATCATGGCAAGCTGCATTGGATCCTTGCTGCTGTGTCAAGCGCGGTCTTCGTCGCCCTCACGTACGCGCTGTACGCGTGGAGGGATGAGGCGCTGTGGATTGTCATCTTGATCCATGTCGTGCAGACCGGGGCGCTCGTCTTGACGTTTCACAGATTGGTCAAGACCCGCGGAGCGTCTGCGCACGTCCTGAGGGGCGTCCTCATCCTCGGAGGGCTCTTCTTCTCGTCACTGCCCCTCTTGTACTACCGCTTCGGGTCCGCCTTTTTCTCGTGGTGGTACTGGGACATGCCCGAGTGGGGCGGAACCCTGATCGCACTGGGCGTCCTGAGTTGGCTGCCCTCCCGATGGATGGCGCTGCGAGCGTCTGCGCGAAGCGGCTGGCAGAGCGAATGGTTCGCCTGGACCAGTTCCATCCTCGCTCTTGCCGCGTTCTACGGCGTGACGAAGGGGGTGTACGCTTGGGTGGCAAGCGTGTCGGCACAGGCTGCAAACTCCATCGAGCCGTACATCACGCCGGTTGCCGCGGTCACGGCCGCGGCCGGCGTCTGCTACTGCGGAGCGACCCTGCTCTATGTCCGATGGATGCCAAGCCTCCTGGCGCGTAGGCATCTCCTGTGGACGGTGCTCTGGGTTCTCGGCGCGATCGTGGTTGCACTCCCGTTGTTCGTGGAGACGGAGTCCCTTCCGATGGGACTTCGTAGGGCGGCCAATGCCGTGCTTCTCCATTGGAGAACGGCGCCCATCGCGGGCCGCGCTGTTCTGCTAGGCGCTCTGGTCGCTCTATGGCCTAGGAGGTCCGTCCCCGTCGCGTGATGTCGCGGCGTGAATGGGCTACGCTTTGAACATCATCCTATCTTCTCAGGAGGCCCTCATGTCCACGTCTGCAGAGATGTTCTCATGTGAGTATTTCCGGATTCAGGAGCTGGCGCGCGGCGTCTATGCGATCGTCGGCGACCAGGACGGTCTTTGCCACAGCAACGCGGCGATCGTCGACCTGGGCGATCGCACCCTGGTGCTCGATACGCTGACCTTGCCCTCGTACGGGGAGGCGCTGGCCGACGCCTGCCGGCAGCTGACCGGACGGGATCCTTCTTGGGTTGCGCTCTCGCACTACCACGGCGACCACTTGCTCGGCAATCAAGCGTTCCCGTCGACCACGCCGCTGTTGGCTACTCCGGGGATGCGAGAGCCCACCGAAGTCTCGATGAAGAACTACCAAGAAGCCATCGACGATCCGGACGACTTCAAGCGACAGGTGGAGGAGTTCGCGGCCGCGTGCGAGGCGGAGACGAATCCCCTCAAACAGGCGGCGATGCGCACGAACCTTGCCCGATACTGGGCCCTCTACGAGGAATTGCCCACGCTGCGGTTGGTCCGCCCCAATACGTTCTTCGAAGGGACGTTGACGCTGACGGGCTCCGAGCGCTCGGTCGAACTCGTCGAAGTCGCGCCCGCCCACACGGCGAGCGATGTCATCCTTCGCTTACCCGACGAGGGCATCCTGTTCATGGGCGATCTTGGATTCTTCGACACGATTCCGTTCCTCGGGTATGCGGATCCTCTGCGGTGGGCCGACGCGCTGCGCGAGTTCGAATCGTCGGAGTTCCACACGTTCGTGCCCGGTCACGGCGTCGTCGGCAAGATGGACCGGGTGACGGCCGAGCGCGAATGCATCGACGCAGTCGTGGCTGCGGTCCGCGAGGTGCTCGACGAAGGCAGCGAAGTCACGGAGGCGGTCAGCGAGCGGCTTCCGGAGCCGTTCCGAACCTGGTCGACGCGTGGACGGTTCAATGAGATGAACTATCAAGCGGTCGCTAAGTCAATTAGCTCGGCAGACTAGGATCAATCGATCGTTCTCAGAAGATTGCGTGGCCGGGGCGGGTCGCGCCC
>CAZXQL010000142.1:0-5391 GCA_964643395.1 uncultured Thermotogae bacterium | reverse complement strand
AAGAAGGGAGGGTCGATGCGAAACGATAACTTGGAGAGTCTCCAGCAAGCAATGCTGTCGGAACGAGACGGCTACCAATTCTACTCGATGGCCGCCGAGCGCGCGGACGATGCGGGCGCGGCAGAGATGTTCGACCACCTGGCGCGCGAGGAGATGCGGCATTTCGGCGCGCTGCAGGAGAAGTACCGAACGCTGCTCGGAACGGGGACGTGGAATCCCGAGACGGCATGGGATGTGCCTTGGGCCCCCGAAGACGCAGGCCGCATCTTCTCCGCGGACTTCGTTCGACGAATTCGAGGCCGGCACTTCGAGATGGCGGCGTTGTCGATCGGGATTCTGCTCGAGAAACAGGCGTTCGAATTCTACAGGAGCCAAGCAGACGTGGCCGATGATGAGAGCGTCCGCGCCTTCTTCCGCGAGCTGGCAGATTGGGAGGACGGGCACTACCGGATGCTGCTTCGCGCGGACGAAGCGATCCAAGCCGACTACTGGAGCGCCAATCGATTCGAACCGCTGGACTAGAGTCTCCGTTCGAGCTCATGTCAGCAAGAAGCGGCAAGCCGTCGGAGAGGCTTGCCGCCGCTTCTTCATCCAGATCGTGCCGGTGCTAGATGCCGCACGTAGCCGGCGGTGGCGCCGGGACCAGGGGGTGGCTCAACATCGGGAAGTTGTCCTGGCCTCCCTTGCTGGAGATGAGGTAGGGGGCGTCCCAGATCCCATCCTCGTTCGCATCGATCGCCACAAAGCCGCCCCAGTAGTTGCCTTCCGTTCCGTCGTCCCAGATGTTGGGATCGTCGGCATGCGCGTGATGGACGTTGTTGACGAATGCGTTGCCCGCGATGGTGTTCCCCTCGGAGTCCAGATTCAGATACACGCCGGTGTAGCTGTCGGCAATGTAATTGGCGGTCAACTCATTGTCATCGGATGCGTCGAGCCAAATGGCTGACTCGTTGTCCTCGAACGTATTGGCCAGAACCTGGTTCTTCGATGAGAAGTAGAAGCGAATGCCATCCGTGTTGTCCGTGAAGGTTGAGTTCGCAATCCGACTCAGCGACGAGAAGTTCAGCGTGACGCCGGCCCAGTTGGCGACGAACATGCAATCCTCTACGGTTCCATTCCTGACGTAGGAGAGATAGATGGCGGATTTCGCGGCACCGCTGATCTCAACGTTGCGGATAATGAACGCTCGCGTCGTGCCGTGGATCCGGATTCCATAGTCCTCGTAACCCGCATCGATGATCCAATTCTCGATCACGTAGGGATCGTCAAGCGTTCCACTTCCTGAGCAAACACCATTCTCGACGGTGAACTCGTAATCATTGGTAATGACGATGGCTCCGTGTTCGACTCCGTCTCCCGCGAATGCGACGATGCTTACCATAACAAGCAAAAACGCGGTGCAAAACAGCCGTGCACCCTGTTTCATGAGGCATCACTCCTTTGGCGAACGTTCTGGACGTAATTCATGATACCAGCTTGCTGCGGCGTTGTGAAGGCGGTGGTACAGCCCAAATGAGACAGTTGACCCTCCTAGTAGCGTGGCCTGCGTCTGCTCTGAATGATGTTCCACAGCGTGACCGGAACGGACCGCCGGCGGAACGGGAACACGAGGAGCAGACCGGCCACGAAACCTCCGATGTGGGCAAAGAACGCGACACCACCGGAGCTCCCGATCGATCCGGCTCCAGAGATGACTTGCAGGAGAAACCAGAAGCCGAGAAAGAAGACGGCCGGCACGGCGACCAGCCGCAGGAAGAAGAAGAGAGGAATCAGCGTAAGGACACGTGCCCTGGGGAACAACATGAAGTAGGCAGCCAGCACGCCCGCGATCGCTCCGGAGGCTCCGAGCATGGGAACCGAACTCGAGGGGTCGATGGCGATCTGCGCGCCCGCGGCCGCCAAGCCGCACACGAGGTAGAAGACAAGGAAGCGCATGGGCCCCATGGCGTCCTCGACATTGTCACCGAAGATCCACAAGAATAGCATGTTCCCCAGGATGTGAAGGATTCCGCCGTGCATAAACATCGAAGTCACGAGGGTCAGCCAGATCGGAAGGAAGATGAGAGGCGGCAAGTCTCGCCCTCTCAGCAGTTCTCCCGGGATGAGAGAATACTGGGTCTGGAACCACTCGTCGCGTCGGATGTTGTACGTATTGGGCGCCGACGACGAGACATGCTGTCCGGTCGCTTGCGCGTAGTAGGGGCTGAAGATTGGCGGTGCATCCAACCCCTCTGCGGCCCACTCAGTACGATCCTGACTCCAATCCTGGCGGTACGGCGCTCGCGTACCCAGGTATCCCTGATAGAGGAAGACGAGCAGATTGATGATGATGAGCGAGACCGTGACTACTGGGAACCGTCGGCTGGGCAGCATGTCACGAAGCGGAATCATGCCGGCAGTGTATCGCGGTCCGTTTGAATCCGGCAACCGTACGGGAGGATCTACGTGCCGGGATTGCATGCCGGCCGATGGTGGTACACTATCGACGTTGAAGGGCATTCAAGGAGGTCGGATGGAGCTACTGAAGAAGCTGAGCGAAGCCGCAGGGATCCCCGGTTACGAGTCGCACGTCCGTGAGGTCGTCGCCGAAGGACTGAGAGGGCACGTCGACACGATGGATGTCGATGCACTTGGCAATCTCATCGCCCACAAAAAGGGGACCGGCCCCGTCGTCGTCATCGCGGGGCACATGGACGAGATCGGATTCCTCGTTCAGCACGTCGACAAGGAGACGGGCTTCCTTCGCATCGAGCCTCTTGGCGGGTTCGATCCTGTGACGCTGGTCGCACAACGCGTGCTCGTGCATACGGACAGCGGGGACCTGATCGGCTGCATCGGACGGAAGGCGACGCACATCCTCACGCCGGAGGAACGCAAGAAGCCGTTGGAACTGAAGGATCTTGCCGTGGACCTAGGGCTTCCTGCCGATGCAGTCAAGGAGAAGGTGGCGGTTGGCGACACGATCACGCTTCGGCAAGACTTCATCGAGGTCGGCGATGTGGTTTCGGGCAAAGCTCTGGACGACCGGCTCGGTGTCTACGTCGGCATCGAGGCGGTGAAACGAGCTTCGAACCCGAGCTGTGACATCTATCTGGTGGGCACGACACAGGAGGAAGTGGGGTTGCGTGGTGCACGCGTCGCCGGTCAGGCGCTCCATCCGGACATCGGCATCGCGCTCGATGTGACGATCGCCGCCGATACTCCGGGTGTTCCCGAGCAGCATCAGGTCACCCGGCTGGGCCGTGGGGTCGCCATCAAGCTGAAGGATTCGGCATCGATCTCGCATCCGGGACTGGTGAGAGTCATGAAGGAGATCGCCACAGAGCTGGACATCCCCTACCAGATGGAGATCTTGCCTCGTGGGGGTACGGACGCCGGTGGGCTGCAGTTGGCAAACGACGGTGCGGCGGTCATCACGCTGTCGATTCCGACTCGGTACGTCCACTCGGTCGTCGAGATGGCTCACAAGGAGGACATCGAAGCCACGATCCGGCTCCTCGCAGCGTTCCTGGAGAGGGCAGGGGAGATCGAGTTGTCAGAATGACGAAACGTACGTTGTTTGTCGACTTTGACGTCGTTGCCACGATGGATGCGACGGGCCGCGAAATCGCTGGCGGATTCGTCCTTGTCGAAGACAACCGGATCGTCGGCGTGGGGGATGACGGCGGCGGGATCGAAGCCGACGACATCATCCGCGGCCAGGGCAAACTCCTGTTGCCGGGCTTCGTCAACACGCACCATCACCTGTACCAATCCCTATTCCGGAATGTCCCCGGGGCATCGAGCGCAGAGCTGTTCGATTGGCTGGTGTTCCTGTACGAGCGGTGGAAGGGGATCGACGAGCACGCCATGCGCGTCGCATCGACGATCGCCTGCTCCGAACTGCTTCTATCGGGGACCACGACGACGACCGACCACTGCTACCTGTATCCAAGGAATGGCGGGAACATTCTTGCCGCCGACATCGAAGGCGCTCAGACCGCCGGCATCCGGTTTCACCCGACGCGTGGATCCATGTCCCTGTCCAAGAAGGACGGCGGGCTCCCTCCTGATTCGGTCGTGCAGCCCGAAGACGTCATCCTGGCCGACTGCCAGCGGATGATCGAGACGTACCACGATCCGTCACCGCTGTCGATGCTGAGGATCGCCCTGGCTCCGTGTTCTCCATTCTCCGTTACGCCCGAGCTGATGCGCGAATCCGTTCGTTTGGCCGAGGAGTACGGTGTGTTGCTCCACACGCACCTGGCTGAGACCCATGACGAAGAGAAATTCTGCACGCGTGAATTCGGGCTGCGCCCCGTGGATCTGATGGAGGAGTTGGGGTGGCTGCGGGACGACGTCTGGTTCGCCCATCTCGTCGTCTTGTCAGACCGGGACATCGCCAAGCTGTCGGATGCGCGCGTCGGGATGGCGCACTGCCCCAGTTCGAACATGACGCTGGGGTCGGGAGTCGCTCGCATCACCGAAATGAAGGACACGGACATCCGCATCGGACTGGCCGTCGACGGCTCGGCGTCCAACGACACCTCCAACATGATCCGCGAAGTGCGCAACGCGATGCTCTTGCAGCGTGTGCAGTATGGTGCCGCCGCCCTCACGGCTCGGGAAGCCCTTCGAATGGCGACGATCGGAGGCGCCGAAGTGCTGCACCGCGAGAGCGAGGTCGGCTCGATCGAGGTGGGTAAGGCGGCCGATCTGATCGCATTCGATCTGACCGACATCGCGTTTGCCGGCGCTCAAGCCGACCCGGTGGCCGCGGTCGTCCACTGCGCGGCCGATCGAGTGGATTCCGCGATGGTCAACGGAACATGGCGAGTGCGAGACGGCCGTCTGGTCGACGAGTCCATCTACGGACTCATCCCCGAGCACAATCGCATCTCGAAGCGGCTCATCGGCGTGGAATGATCGTCGTCGTAGAAATCGCCTTCTCGTTCAAGCACGAATTGGATGAGGACTACCGTCGCCTGACGTTGCCCGATGATGCGACGGTGTTGGATGCGCTTCGTTGCCTCGGGCAGTCGTATCCCGTCTTTCGGGAACGCGTGTTCGACGCCTCCGGCGGGGTCCGCAGGCACGTCAACGCGCTCGTGAACGGCAGGAATGTGACGCTCCAATCGGGATTCGATACCGCTCTGTCGAACGGTGATCGTCTGAGCATTCTCCCGCCTGTCGGAGGTGGGTAGCGACGGGCCACTAGACCGATGCCCGCGAAGTGAGAGCGGTGGATGCCCGAAACGTGCGAAGAGGGGCCCGGATGAGCCCCTCTTCAAGTTGTGCTTCTCTCATGTCGGCAACCCGCTAAGGTTGCTCGACGTCCTCGCACGATGTCGAGGACCCTCTGGAGCCGGTAGGCTCCCGAACCGCGCCTTTCGTTTCGTCTCGTGTCACGTC
>CAZXQL010000141.1:0-5464 GCA_964643395.1 uncultured Thermotogae bacterium | reverse complement strand
CCGTCAAGGGCGACCACGATGTCGCGGATGTTGATCTCATCAGCCGGCCGCACGAGACGAATGCCGCCATGCTTGCCTCGCGCGGCATGGAGCAATCCCGCCTCTCGGAGTTGACCGACGATCTTGGCAAGAAGCGGATACGGGACGGACGCCGCACGAGCGATCTCCTTGGTCGATATGGCGTCCTGCGAAGGATGGTTGGCAACCTCAGATAGCGCCAGAACAGCGTACTTGGCCGTCTTCGAATAGAGCATCGATACCTCCTGGCGTTCGACCGTCAAGAGTGTAGGCATCTGCCGACGTGAGACAAGGGGAGCAGGTGGGCCCGCTGGCCGTTGGTCTCGCGAGGCTGGCTCCGCAGCCGATCCTGGATGCATGCCGACCGGGGCGAACGACGACGATCGCGTGCGTGAAGGGTGTGAGTCAGAGTGTGGAGGGGCGCGATACGCGCCCCTCCACGAGGGCTGTTGGGGGCTGAGTGGAGGTCACTCAGCTGCCAGTGCGTCGACCGGATTCAGGCGTGAGGCTCGCCAGGCCGGCCACGCACCGGAGAGTGCGCCTAGTACAAATGAAGACGCGAGCACGCCTCCCACAAGCCAACCGGCAATGATGGGAGAGAACGAACCCACGCCGAGGCTGGGTCCGAGCCATTGCGTGCCGAACAAACTCAGAATGCTTCCCAGGACAAGACCGAGCGCACCGCCGATCAGTCCCATAAGGCCCGAGTCGATGAGGAACAGCGTCATCACCTGCGCGTCTCGGGCACCCACCGACTTGAGGATCCCGATCTCGCGCGTTCGCTCGAGCACGGCCGTATACATGGTGTTCATCAGTCCGACACCGCCGACGATGAGTGCGACCGCGGCAATGCTTGCGAGGACGGTCTCGATCATGCCCAACGTCCCCTGAATCTCGTCCGCGACTTCCTGGATCGAAATCGGCGTTCCCGAGGCCCCTTGCGCCCCGATGGCGACGTTGATCGCGTCCATCGTGCTACTGATGGACGCGCCCGGCTTGACCCGGGTGATCGTGACCGATGTCATCGCAGAACTGGTGAGGATCTCCGACGCTCGCTCGTTGAGCACGAACAACGAATCGTCCGTATTGGTCACGCCACGCAGCACGAGGCTGGACGAGTTCCCTGACCCGAGATTCTGCGCCAATCCTTGTGCACTGAGCGGATTCTCGGAATTCGCTTGCTGGTCAGTGGTCTGGTCCGACGGTGCGAGGATTCCGACGACGGTGAACGGAATTCCGTTGATCGAGATGCTGTCGCCGACGCTCATGTTCAACAACTTCGCCGATCGTGCCCCGACCACGACCTGGTTCTCCACCGTGCTCGTGAACGTGGTTCCGCTGGCGATCTGGAATCCGCCCAGGACCGAAGGGAACGCCTCAAGGAAGTCCAACGACGGCGTCGACACTCTCAGGAATCCGCTGGTCATATCGGTCTTGACCGGCTGGATCTCCGTTCCCAGGGTTCCCGCCTCGAGCAACTGCGGTACCTGGGTCAACAGCTCCTCGGTGTCGAGCCGCGTGGCCGACGCGAGGTTCGCCATGTCCCGGAATTGCCCGAACTGCACGTTCTGCTGGCCGGTACTGCTGCCATCGCTGCCGTTGCTGGAGGTTGTGTCATCGGTTGCGTTGTTGGTCAGGTTCTCAGGAGAGAATGTCCCCGGCGCACTGGTGCCGGAGTCGGCTTGCGTCGATGTCGTGTCTCCCTGCGTCGACGTGGTATCTCCGAGCCGGGTTGCCATGCCGGCGCCCGGCATGAATCCGCCGGTGGCTCCACGGTCGGCGAACGCTCCTCCCCGTGGCGTGATGAGAATGATGTCATAGCCGATGTCGGCGAACTGCTGTAGGACGGCCCGCTGAACCCCGGTTCCGATCGATAGGAGGGCAACGACTGCCGTGACGCCGACGAGGACGCCGAGGATCGTCAGCCATGAACGCGTTCTCCGACTGCCGATGTTCTTCAGTGCAAGACGGAATAGGTTGAGCTTCATTCCGTCACCTCCTGGAACTGCTGCGACTCGATCAATCCGTCTCGCAGGACGACCAATAGGTTCGCCAGATCCGCGATTTCAGGATTGTGGGTCACGACGAGAACGAGCTTGTCGTCCTCCATGAGCCGGCTCAACAGCCTGAGGATTCTCTCTCCTGTCATCGAATCCAAGTTCCCCGTTGGTTCGTCCGCAAGAATCATGGTGGGGTCGTTGACCAGCGCACGAGCGATGGCGACGCGCTGCTGCTCTCCTCCCGAGAGCTTCGCCGGACGATGCGAGATGCGCTCTTGCAGTCCGACAAGATCCAGCGCCTCCATGGCGCGCGCACGTGCCTGCCGAACCGGCGTGCTTCTCAACACGAGCGGCAGCGCAACGTTGTCCAATGCGCTGAGGTTCCCGACGAGGTTGTACTTCTGGAAGACGAACCCGACGTCGGAGAACCGGAAGTCGGCTCGCTCCCGGGACGAGAGGCCGGAGACATCCCGCCCGTCGTACTCCACAACCCCGGCGGTGGGGATGTCAAGGCAGCCGGCCAGGTGCATCAGCGTCGACTTGCCGGACCCCGATTGTCCCATGATGACCGAGAACTGTCCCGGCGGGAGCTCAAGACTCACGCCCCGGAGCGCGTGGACCTTGGTCTCTCCCATGGTATATGTCTTGTGTACGTCCTTCAGGATCAACAAGGCGGGCCTCCTACGGCTCGTAGACGAAGTCGATGAGTTCGATCTTGCTGAAGCTGTGCATCATGCGGTAGTCCTCGGCCGCTCCCTGCTCGGAGACTTGGTCGGACTGGTACTGCAGCTCGAGGTAGGGAAAGATCGGGAGCACGTTTCGGATCGTCAAGTCCGTCGGCATGGCGAGATGGACCTCGACGTTCGTGAAGTCAGCCTGCGTGTATGTGGCGTAGACGACATCGATTCCGGCGATCGTGCCTTCGTCTCCGGCAACCAGGTATCCGCCGTCGGGGAGCACGTAGTCCTTGTTCGGCTCGAGGACGGTATCCTCAAGCGCGGACAGCGGCGAGAGATCGATGGTCCCCCCGCTGCTCGTCGGGACGCGGAACCCCAATCCACGGAGCGGGATTCCGAAGAACCCGATATTGACAGCATCGAGAGAGACGATGTCCGAACTGGAGTTCTGGATGAGATACGTTCCGTCGTCTTGAGGGGTGATTTCGGTCGTCGTGATCGAGTATCCCTCGACCCCCTCGCGGGACACGTTGTACGAGTACTTCAGATGCCCCCCGGTGTATGCACTGCCGCCGAACAGATCGATCTGAGCGGGTCGACTGGCTTCGTCGGGGGACGTCTGAGTCTGGTCCTGTGCCACGGCTTGAAGCACCACGACCGACATCAAGGTTCCGATCAAAAGGAGCGAAGCTGCGGTCCGATGGATATAGGCCCGTTTCATCATACCCTCCTGCGCTTCTTCCCTCGTTCGAGCGCCCAGCTCGGCGCACATGTGGGAACTGTAGGGAGGGAACGTGACGGGCATGAGCCGAACTCATGGCAGAGATGTGAATTCGGAAGCGCTGAGCCAAACGCGCCTCTTGAACTCGATCCGCGTAGCCCTTCGATTCGCAGTTGAGAAAACGTCCGGCCGCCCTATACTCTACCCATTGTCGATATTCCCATAGATGGGGCCGCAGCGCGCTGGTCGCTGACGCCCCGAAGGAGGAGAGCCATGACCACGAAGACATCGAGTCCGAGCCTGGGTTTCCTGCTCTCCACGCATGGGATCGCGGCAACAGCGCACCTCTAGACGGTTCCGTAACCCCGCCCCCCCCGAAGCTGAGCAGCGCCCCGACCCTCTCCCCGCATCGTGCGGATTGCCGTTTGGAACGACAACAAGGAGCCCCTCATGACATCAACAGCGAGCAACAACTGGAGCCTTCAACCCGCTGGTCCTGACCATCTAGATGCCGTGTGCCGCGTCATCGATGCATATTCGTCCAAGACTCTCGGCATCGGCAACGACGCCCGCCGGGCTCTCAAGCTGACGTGGGGGCAGCCGGGATTTAACGTCGAGGCGGACACACGCGTGGCTGTCTCCCCGGACGGGTCCGTCGCCGGGTACGCCGAGGTCGAGGACATGGAGCCTCCCCACGTGCAGGTCCGAGGATGGATGCGTGTGCATCCGGAGTTCCAGGGGATGGGGGCCGAGGCCGCCCTCCTTGACTGGATCGAATTGCGAGCCCACCAGGCGATCAGCGAAGCGCCCTCCGATGCTCGCGTCACCCTGTCTCAAACGATCCCCACCCAGGACGAGGCCTTCCATGCGCTTCTTCAGGGGCGGGGCTATGCGATGGTCCGCCGTTTCCTGAGGATGGCCATCGAGCTCGATCATGAAGTCCCCGAGCCGAGGTGGACCGACGGAGTGAGCGTCCGCACTCTCGTATTCGACGACGATCTGGAGGAGATGGTGCACGCGTTCCGCGACTCGTTCCGGGATCACTGGGGGCACGTCGAGACGACGTTCGAGGAGGACCTCAGGCAGTGGGATCACTGGATCCGAAGTGATTCAGAGTTCGATTCCACGCTGACGTTCCTGGCCGTTTGCGGCGACCGGATCGTGGGAATCTCCTCGTGCGACCCGAGACACGGGGAAGATCCGGACATGGGCTACGTCGCCGTTCTCGGTGTGCGGCGCGCATGGCGCCGTCGCGGCGTCGCGTTGGCATTGCTGCACCACACGTTCCGCGAGTTCCAGAAACGCGGACGACACCGCGTGTGCTTGGGAGTCGATGCGACCAGCCTCACGGGAGCCCACCATCTGTACGAAGCGGCTGGAATGAAACCGGTTCGCCAGATGGATTCCTTCGAGAAGGAGTTGCGCGTCGGAATCGACCTTTCGCGTCAGTCCTTGGACGACGCGGACGATGTGAGTTCATGAGCTTCAAGAGCCGAGGCGGTCGGCCACGAAAGCGGAGCGCCTCGCGGCGCAACCGACGTCGACTCCTCGCGATGCATTGGCGAGTCCTATTGAGGAAGGCTGTTCGCTTCGTTCTGGGTGGTACAACACATAGGGAGGCCGTGTCATGGAGGCATGGATGCGTCGTAAGTATCGCCATCCAGCGTATGTGGGCGGATGTTCCGTCGTGAGCTACGATAGAGCGTCATGAAGAAGCGAAATCAGGATATCTCGAGGCCCTGTGTTGGGCTGGCGTTGGGCTCCGGCGGTGCGCGGGGATCGGCGCATACGGGCGTCCTCAAGGTGCTCGAAGCCGAGGGCATCGAGGTCTCGGTCATTTCCGGCTCCAGCATCGGTGCACTGATCGGAGCGACGCTGGCGGCGGGGATTCCGGCGAGCCAGATCGAACAGGAGTGGCTGGCGACCGGTGCACGACGCGTGTTGCGAAGCTTCCTGCCGACCTTCCCGGGCGCCGGCTTCAGCTCGGGCCACGAGCTGCGGAAGCTGATGGAGCAGCTTCTCGGTGACATTCGGATCGAGGACCTTCC
>CAZXQL010000140.1:0-5481 GCA_964643395.1 uncultured Thermotogae bacterium | reverse complement strand
GTCGCCCACTTGCCCTACGTCCATCGTGCGGATCGAGTCCCCCATCATCGCACCGATCGCCTCGATCGGGTTCGCCGGAATGCCGAGCATCCGGATGAAATCGTTGCCGGTCCCCGCCGGGAGTACGGCCAACGTCGCCTCGGATCCCAACAGGCCGTTGGCCACTTCGTTCACCGTGCCGTCGCCTCCCATAGCCACGATGCGGGAGAAGCCCGCCTCGATGCCCATTTTGGCAACGTCCACGGCCTCCATCGGTTCGTTGGTGAAGTGAAGGTCGTAGTCGATCTTTCGACGATCGAGTTCCAGCTTGATCTTGGGATACAACTGCTTGCATCGACCCTGACCCGCAATGAGATTGACGATGAGGAAATACTTCGGCTTGGCCTCCATGGGGAAGATGCTACCGTCCTGTCCCGACGCAAGTCAAGCCGGCTCCACGTTCGTGCCGCCCGCCTAGGATCGCCCCACCGGCGAAGTCATTCGCTTGCGCGCGCGAAGGACGACGAACGATCCGCACCCGTGTCCTGGAATCGGCTGCTGAACCGCTAGGTTGAATGCGTCGGGGGGTCCGATCAGCGTGCAGGCCGCCTTCTCGACGACCAGACCGGCAACGTCGATCGCCCTCAGAACGTCATCCCGCGTCCGCAACGTGGCATGACGGAAGAACACATCCCCGGACGGGTTGGCATGGATGAGCTCGCCAAGCGGGCTGTCCGCGGGCAACAGCCCCAGCACGCAGTGCCCTCCGGGCCGAAGAACGCGACACGCCTCGATCAGCGCGGCGTGCAGGTCGGAGACGAAGCAAAGCGTGGTGACGAAGAAGACGGCGTCCAGGCTCTCCGATTCGAGGGGAAGCTCCTCCGCTCGCGCGCGAAGGACGCGGATTCCCCGACGGCATGCCAAGGCGCCCATCGCCTCCGACGGCTCGATTCCCAGCGGGATCCCGAATCGGGCCGCGAAGCGTCCGGTGCCCACTCCGACCTCCGCCCACACACCCGCCGGCGGGAGCACGGCCTCAATCGCGAGAACCTCCGACTCGAACGCGTTGACGTTGGCATCGTACCATGCGTCATAGAGCCAGGCTTGGGACTCGAACGGGTTCTCATGCATGCTTCGCTCCACGAATCACGAGATCGACCAGGGCGTTGCGGGCATCGAGAAACGGTCCTGAGAGCCGATCCGTACGGTGCTGAGGCGTCAGCTCGGGCTGCAACTGACCGACGATGGATGCCGGTCGTTGCGACAGAACGAGGATCCGCTGCGACAGCACGACGGCCTCGTCCAGATCGTGGGTCACGAAGAGCATCGAGAACGAGAGTTCGTCCACGATATCAGCCAGCCACTCCTGGAGGCGGTTTCGGGTGAGCGTGTCCAGGGCGCCGAACGGCTCATCCAGGACCAGCGTCCGGGCACCTGCGCTCACAGCGCGCAGCAGGGCGACGCGCTGCTGCATGCCTCCCGAGAGTTCGAACGGAAGGGCCGTTTCGAATCCCTCGAGCCCGAATGTGGCCAGATGTGAGCGAATGGATGCGCGCCGCGCCGCTCGTCCCACACCCCGGAGTTGCAAGGGGAGTTCGAGGTTCTCCATCACCCGTTTCCACGGAAGCAGCAGGCTCTCCTGCGGCAGATACCCGGCGCGATCGAGTGCACGGGAGATGCTGCCCCCATCCGCCGACTCCACGCCCAACAGGATGCGTAGGAGCGTCGTCTTGCCGCATCCCGACGGTCCGAGGATCGCAAGCGATTCCTTCTCATGAAGCGCGAACCCGATGCCCCGTAGCACTTCGAGATCGCCGAATCGCTTCTCGAGGTCACGGACGATCAGCTCGTCGGACATGGTCACTCCGCGGCGGGTAGGAACTGATTGGTGAACGCGGCCGCTGGATCGGTGGCCGTGTCGATGAGGCCGTTCTCGAACGCCCATTCCGCGAACCGCGACCACGTTTCCTCACTCTGCCATCCCCATCGAGAGAGTTCGGTCTCCGATTGGCCGGCGAGCCACCCTTGCGAGGTCCGCACCAATTCCGCATCGAGTTCGGGCGCGAACGACAGGAGCATGTCGGCGGCTTCCGCCGGATGCTGCGCGGCGTAGACGTAGCCTCGAGCCAACGCGTGGACGAACCGAGTGACCGTATCGGGATCATCGGCAATCATCTTCTCGGACGTCACGATGACGGGCGTGTAGTAGTCGAGAACGTCGGCCAGATCCCGGAGTGGGATGTAGTCGAAATCGATTCCCAGAAGCTCGGCGTGAATGCCTTCCCACCCGTAGAAGATCCAGTAGAAGTCTGCGAAATTCCGTTCGACCGCCGTTGCGAAGTCGAGCATCCCCAGGTTATAGATCTTGACCGTTGTGAAGTCGGCCCCGTAGGCTTCCATGACCGTTCGAATCATCACGGACTCCAGATCGCTTCCCCATCCGCCATACCGCAGGTTCTCGAAGTCCGCGGGCGAATGCACGTTCAGGGCGGTCGGAGCCGCGAATCCGGACGTGTTGTGGGGGAAGACGGCGGCAATCGACACGACCGGCACGCCCTGCGCGCGCGCCATGGTCACGTACTCCTGCATCGACACTGCGAAATCGCACTGCCCGGTCGCGGCGAGCTCAACGGACATCGTCGGGCCCGGTTGGACGATCGCCACGGTCAGCCCTTCCTCGGCGAAGTACCCCAGTTGCTGAGCGACGACGATCCCCGTGTGATTCGTGTTCGGCGTCCAGTCGAGCGCGATGCTGACGGCATCCTCTGCCGCGAGCGACGCCCCCGCGCCGGCAAGCCAACACAGAGCCCCCACGATCAACATCCTACGCAGCATCATGTCTTGTCCTCCTCATCCATGGCGTCAATCGATCCCCGATCGATTCCACGATCTTGTACAGCCCGAGGCTCAGAATCATCACGATCACGATCGCGGCGAACAGTCGGTCGTTGCGAAACGATCGCTGGGCGCGCGTCATGTACACGCCGATTCCCTGCGAGCCGCCGAGCCATTCGCCGATCACGGCGCCCAGGACGCTGTACGTAGCCGCAATCTTCGCGCCGGACAGGATCCCCGGCAGACTGGCGGGCACGAACAGGTGTCGATAGCGCGCCCACCTCGACGCACCGAACGTATCCATCAGTTCCCGATACGCCGGATCCACCGATCGGAAGCCCTCGAACGCATTCACGGCCACCGGGAAGAAGCAGACGAAAGCGACGACGAGGATCTTCGCCAGAGGCCCGAACCCGAACCAAACGATCACGATCGGAGCCACCGCAATCAGCGGGACGGCCTGCAGCAACACAAGATGGGGATACGTCAGGTAGCGCACGACACGCCACGCGTGCATCACAAGGCCGACGAGGACGCCCAGCACCAAGGCGATTCCCAGCCCCGACACCGCCTCGAACAGGGTCATCCCGGCGTGGCGGAGAAGCGATGTCCTGTCAATCCAAAGGAGGCGTCCGATGGTCGCCGGCGTCGGCAGGATGTAGGCCGGGAAGCGGAAGATCCAAATCACGAGGTACCACGCGGAGAAGAGGAGTCCGAGGCTGAGAATCCATCGAACGGGCCCCTGCCTCAGGGCGCCGGGCCGCAACAGGCGATTCCTGCGGGATGTCGCCACGTCATCCCTCCTCGCGGGCGCCGACGGCGTGGACGACGGCCAGGATCCCCGACTCCACCACGATCCGCACGGGCGTCCCGCAAACGGCATTGGAGACGCCGCGGCTTCTTCCTCGGAAGAGCTTGTCACGGACGAGCCTGTACTGCAGGCCTTGCGTCGACACCGTGACAAACAGTGATACGGGCAGCAGCGACACGCGATCGCCGACGACAGCCTCGTCCAGAGTGAGTTCGTCCTGAATCAGACGGATCGTCTCGTTGCCGGAAACGGCCGTCATCGGTGTTCCCGTATGCAGTCCCTTTTCGAGCAAGGCGAGGTTGGCCATCGTGTGATCGAGGCGGTTTCCGGCCACGCCGAATAGCGTAATGGACGTCGGAGATGTCTCCAAGGCCCAATCGATCGCCAGTTCGAGGTCCGTGAAGTCCTTCTCCCGAGGATAGCGGACGACTTCCATTCCCGGGAATCGCTGGTCGAGGTGGGATGCGTCCTGAATCGAGTCCAGGTCCCCGACGAGCGTATCCACGTGGATGCCTCGCGCCCGGGAAAGATCCAGGGCGCCGTCCGTGGCGATGATGTGATCGGCGCGAGACGCCATCTGCCGCAGTCGGCTATCGTCGCGACTCGTTCCCCAGTCTCCGTTGGCCAGAATCAGTACATGATTCACGGGCGCTCCTCGTTGCGGAGCACGTGGTTTCGGAGTGAGAGCAGGTTGCCGGCGAACCCGGCTTCGCCGTCAAAGCGTGGCCGGGCGCGTTGAGATTCCCTGCGCTGGCATTACCCAGATCAGGTTCAACGGGTCGAGGGTAATCCTCCTCTCAGCCCAGTGATGAGCTCCCCAACGGGACAACTGTAGCCGATCCCTCGCGGATGCGCAAAAGCGTCCCGGAGTCGATTCGCGGCTGTTCGGCGATCGATTCGAGTGGCGTCTAGCCGGGGATCAGGTCCGTCGCATCGTCGATCGACGCGATGGTATGGGCGATCAGCCGGGCTGCATTCTCGACGTCGTCCAGGTGCACCACCTCGGAGGGCGAGTGCATGTATCGACTCGGCAAGCCGACAAGTCCGGCGGCCACGCCTGCGCGCGTCGTCTGGATGGCGCGTGCGTCCGTCCCGGTTGGGCGCGGATACCCCTTCGCTTGAACCGGAATGCCGTTCGACTTCGCCGTCTCGATGAGAAGCCGGAACAGCTTCGGGTTGATGTTGGGTCCACGCGTCACGATGGGACCCTTCCCCATGTCCGCCTCGCCAACCCGCTTCTTCTCGGACTCGAGGGTCGGCGTATCGGTCGCGAATCCGACATCCACGGCGATGCCGACCTTCGGATCGATTCCGTAGGCCGACGTCGTCGCGCCACGGACGCCGATTTCCTCCTGGGCTGTTGCCACGGCGTAGATGGCGGCCTTCGGATTCATCCCCGCAGCGAGCCGGGCCGCTTCGAGCACCGTGAAGGCGCCCACCCGGTCGTCCAATCCGCGTCCGACCACCAGGCCGCCACGGAGCTCCGTGAAGTCGTAATCGAGCACCGCTGCGTCTCCAACCGCGACCAAACCGGACGCCTCATCCTTGTCCTTGGCCCCGATATCGATCCACAGGTCGTCCAGTTTCACGACTTTCTTGCGTTCGTCCGGATCGAGGAGGTGGATGGGCTTGCGGCCGATGACGCCGAGGACGAGCCCCGCATCGGTGCGGATACGAACCCTCTGTCCCGGCAGAATCTGAGGATCCCAACCGCCCAGCCCGGAGAAGTACAGGTAACCTTGCTTGTCGATGTAACTGATCTGGAGCCCGATCTCGTCTGCATGACCGGCAAGCATGATGCGAGGGCTGCCGCCCTCGTTGACGACCGCGAATGCGTTGCCGTGCATGTCGACCCA
>CAZXQL010000139.1:0-5505 GCA_964643395.1 uncultured Thermotogae bacterium | reverse complement strand
TGGGCGTTGTCGGAAATCGTGCATCGCAGGAAGTCGCCGGAACTGGTGGAGAAGTACGCGCCGTCGCTCGGATGGTTCGTCATCGTCGAGTCAGTCAGAGTCGCACTCGAATTGTCGCCGCCGTAGACGCCGTGAATGCCGTTGGCATCGAATTCACAGCGCAGCGTGTCGATCAGCGCGTTTTCCAGCAGCACTCCGTTGTTTGCGTTCTCGTGCACCTTGCTGTCGACGAGCGAAAGCCGCGACTTCTGCTCGAAAACGCCCTCAGCCTCGTTGCCGTGGACATCCAGGTTTGTCGCCGTGGCGAAACTCCCGCTCAGGTGCAGTCCGTGAGACGTCTGGTTCATCAACGTCGCGTCCGACAGCTTGGCTTCCGAATCGATCAGAGACACGCCGTCGCGTTGGTTGCCATCCGCTGTGCTCCCGGAGAACTCCAGGGTCGCATCCTCGGCGAGGACGCCATCCAGCGTGTTGTTCAGGAAGGTTGCTCCGTCTTGAACCGTGAGCGTCGATCCATGGACAGCGTGCGCCCCGTTCTGGCCATTCGTGGAGCACTCGCTGGCGTCGATCACACCGGTTGAGCCGTCGATGAGGACGCCGTTCAACGTGTTGTCGTAGATGCGCGATCCGGATTCCACCGTGGCCGTGCCTCCTCCCAGCACGGCCACGCCGTTGGCGCCGTTGTCGTGGACCATGCTGTCGGTAACCACCGCGGATGCCGTATCGACCGATACGCCGTCGACGCCGTTCCCGGATACCGTGCTGGAATCGACTGTGCCGGTTCCGTCGCCGAGAACGCGTACGCCGTCCTGCGCATTCTCCGCGGCCGAGGCCCCGTCGAGTACTCCTGACCCGGATTCCACGCGGAGGCCGTCAGCGCCGTTTCCGGATAGGGACGCCCCCTCCTGCACGGTGGCGGTCGATCCGTTGATCACCAGAACTCCGCTCCGGACGTTCTCAGAGCACGTTCCACCGGCGATGGTGACCGCCGACGCATCGACCAAGACCCCGTCGAGGTCGTTGCCGTCGATGTTCGAATCTTGAAGGGTTCCCGTAGCTCCATTGATCAGTCGGACCCCTGCTAAGCCGTTTCCGCTTGCCATCGACTCATTCATCGCCGCCGTGGTTCCGTCAAGCAGCAATCCAGACTGGGCATTGTCGGCCAGGGAGGATCCATCCGCGATCGTGGCCGTCGCCCCGTTCAGGACCCAAACGCCGTCCGTCCCTTGTCCGCTCACCGACGTGGAACCGATCGTGACCGTGCTCCCTTCGTCAATGATGATTCCGGCGCCCGGGTTGTCCGTGATGAAACTCCCGGTCACCGAGCCTTGCGAGTCCCTATACAGGATCCCCGCGGTCTTGTGCCCACTGATCGTGGCGCCCACAACATCGAGATGCGCGCTCTCGGCCTCGATTCCTACGCCGATGTTGTCGCGGATCTGTGCGGTCCCTTCCAATGTGAACGTTGCGTCGTGAACGAGAACGCCGCCATCGACATTCCCCGAGATGACGGTGGGAATGGACCGATCGGAGAACGTCACTTGGGTGTTCCCGTCCACCATGATTCCATAGCCTCGATTCCTGGTGAATTCCGTTCCATCGATGGTGGCTACCGCATCCTGAATCTTCATTCCGCCGCCGCGATTCAGTGTCACGAATGACTCGGTCAATTCGATCTCGGCGGCCGTCGGATCGGCCGGATTGCCGATCAGCTCGATCCCCCAAGTCGCGTTGCTCGTGACGGTCGTGTTGTCCAGAACGAAGTCGTATCCATACAAGCCCGGCCCGGCGTTCTTCTGAATGACACAGTCTACCAACTGGATGTTGCGGCAATTGGTGGCGCTGATTCCGACTGAGCCGCTCTGAACGGTGAAGTTCTTGAACGTAAGGTCCGAGCAGTTCGAGAGTTCAATGACGGGATCCGTGTCCCTTCGCCCCTCGATCACCGTGTTTCTGTGGAACCGGAACTCCCCTTCGATGGTAAGCCGCCGCACGTTTCGCAGCGTGATCGAGTCACGAATGGTCGTCCGATCGTCCACGACGATCGTATCTCCGTAGTCCGCATTTCGGACCGCGTCTTCGATGTTCCGATAGTCGTCAGGAACGTGAATCTCGTCCGCAACGACCGCGACGGACAGAATGATGACAAGCGTCGAGAACACCCAACCCAGCAGCCAACCTCGGTGCGCGGAATGCATGCAGCCCTCCATTCCCTCTGTGCCAACGTCATGATGACGGTGTCCGAACAGAACCGTTCCAATCATGGCTGGATCGCCTCGTCCACACAACTATCCTATCTACGTTTGGAACGTAGCGGGGTTTCGCGGACAGACTCATCGCCGCACGAGCTCGGAGACCCGTGCAGTGCATTGTGTCAGCACGACAGTACGCCGGCACGGCGACCCGGAAAATGGGAGCGCGTTCTCAAGCGCGTTTGCAGCAAGTCGCGATTCGCCGGCCTCATGGCCCCTTGTCCAAGAGCGCGACTGCGTCCACCTCGCTCTCACAGCCCGAAGCCTACTCCCAGACGACATCCTGGACTTCGGGGATGGCGAGAAGGGCGCTCCCGGTCTCGACTCCTGGCGCTCCGCTTCGCGTCCGCAGGCGAAGCGTCAGCTCGGTTGTATGCCCGGCCTTGTCAAGATGCGCCGAGGCCCCGACCACGCGGTAGTTCAAGTCACCCAGCGCTTCTCGGCAAGCCTGCTCGAGCAAGCCTGCATCGCTGCACGAGCCCCGGACGACGGCCGTGTGATAGCTCACGCTGGGCAATCGATGGGCAAGCCATGCCAGCGCGGTGAGCACGACAATCGCCGCGACGGCGCCGATCGATGAAAGCGCGTACAAGCCCTGTCCAATCGCAATGCCGAGCGCAGCGACAAACCAGATGCATGCCGCCGTCGTAAGCCCGCGAACGATGTCATGAGCCTTCACGATCACGCCTGCACCCAGAAATCCGATCCCCGTCACGATCCCGGCGATCGCTCGGCCCGGGTCAACATCTGGGCCAAGCGACTGCCCGACGACGATGATGAGTGTCGACCCGAGGCATACGAGGATGTGCGTGCGCAATCCCGCCGGCCGTCCGTGAATCTGCCGCTCCGCACCTACCAAGCCTCCAAGCAGCACGGCCAACAGAAGCTTCCACAAGTCGGTGAGTTCAAGTCCTGACATCTCCAATCCACTCCTTTCCGAGGCTCGCTAGTCCCTCGAGCCGTTTCCGCCCCCATCGGGTCTTGCTGCCTCTAGGAAGACACCATGGTGTCTTCCGTTCCATCCCACACGGGTTCCGGATCCGGTGTCGGCGATGCATCTTGGGTTTCCGCCGTTCCAGCGGGCTCGGGCAAGCGCATGAGCACGATGACGGCACCGAGCAACAGGGCGGCGGCGATGACGAACGTCAGGTCGTACCCCACTCGTTGCGCCATGTATCCACTCGAAACGCCAGCGATCACCGTACTGACGCCGGCCACAGCGTTGTACGTGCCTAGCGCAAGTCCACGGTTCTCCGGCTTGGCCAATCGAGATGCAAGCGCAACGCCACTAAGCTGGAAGAATGACCAGGTAACTCCGACAAGGAACAGGAAGGCTGCAGCGGCCGCCCACGCCAGCTGGTCGAAGGCATGCAGCACTGCACCTGCCAACAGGAAGAGGATGATGCGTGACGATAGGGCTCCGATTTGCACGAGCCGATTCCCTCTCTTCTTGATCCGATGCAATGCGAGCGGGTACGCGAGCACGATCCCCGTCTGCAACATGACGTAGCTGTAGAAGACGAGGGACGGTGCATAGCCCAGTTTCTGCGACAACAACAAGGGAAGCGGCACGGCAAAGAATCCGATGCCCATGAAAGCAAGCAATGTTGCCAACAGGAAGAGGCGTGTTTCTCGACGAAGCCGAGCCAATCCGGTAGGAGAGAACCGATGGTAGAGGTGCATCGGACTGAACTTCCACGCTTCGGTGAGCAGATTCCCCAGTGCGACTCGAATCCCTCTGAAGCGGCGCTTCGTGAACTTCGCGGCACAGCTTGGAATGAGCCATAAACCGAGCAGGGCGGAGGCAAACGCCAGCGATGCCAGAGCAAGCAGAAGCGCTTCGATGCCCGATCGATCGGATAGGGCCGCCAAAGCGGGCGCAACACCCGTGCCGCCGATCGCCAATCCAAGTACCCATCCAGAGGCGCCGGAGATATTGAGGGTGCTGATGCGCATCTCCCAGCTGTCCTGCTCGGTGCGCTCGATGACGACCAGCACCGCAACCGACGCGCTCGCAACCCAGAAGAAGCTGAGCAGCGTATTGAAGACGAGAAGCTGCATCAGGGACGTCGAGAGCGCCAGCCCGATGTGAGCACATCCGACCATCGCGTAGCTCAGCACGATGAATGCCTTGCGGCGATGCGCCGCATCGGACAGCCGCCCCCAAACCAGGCTTCCGATGACCGCAGCCACACTGGCGAACGTTGAAAGAATCCCAAGTTGGCTCGGTCCCTGCTCCAACACACGGTCCAGCTTGAGCGGGATGAGAATCGACGAGAATCCCATGACAAGATTCGCGCCCACGAAAGCGACGTACCACGGCTCGAGACTTCGAGCCATCCGCGGCAACATCGAGATGGATCCTCCCTCTTCAGACACCTCGCAACGCCGGCGGCCGGGGATTGGCTCGGACGTTCGAGAGTGCACTGCTCATTTGGCGTTCGGCGTCCATCCACGTGAGATCGGTCATTGCGTTTGCTGTTAGTTGCGTAGTTGCCTAGATGCGCATCTATAATACTCGCGAGCCGCACCTTGTCAAGAGGCGTACAGAAGGACACTTCTACACGGTCGGACAAACCTGTATGATGCCGATCGGAACCAACCTGTGTGGTCCGGCGACGAGTTGTCCCTCTTTGCTCGTCTGAAGAGAATGGAACGCTTCGCTGCCCGAGGCGGGGCTCAGGCATAATTCGTGACCGCTGTTGGGGAGACTCGCATGGCGGGGACGCACGGGCGGGTTCGGTGATGCAAGGTTCGGGCGGACCGAACATGGGACGAGGCTGCGAGACGATCGGCTGAGGGGTTGAGAAGCATGCGCATTCACGGCGTGATCGCGGAGATGAAGGCGGCGCTCGCTACGGGCGGTATCGCAGCCATGGCTCACACGCACGCCACATCGGTTAGGGATTGCCGATCGTATCGGATCTTCTGCAGAACGCTCGATCTCATCTACCCGGCAACTCCGTTGCTCGACATCATGAAGGATGTCGACCGGCAGGTTGGGGAAGTCGGAATCGTCGATACGTCCAAAGCCGTCCTGCGCCTGCTGCCCACACCTTGCCAGGTCGAGCTTCCCGAAAGCCGAACAGGCGACGTGAGAGATCGACCGATCGTTGTGTTCGGGAGACATGGCTCGATCCTGACGCCGTTCATCGTCGCCGCCTCATTGGAGCGGACGGACTTGAAGATGCTTGGCGCCAGCTACGTCGCCAAGCTCGGGCCCAACGTCGCTCGGCACGTCTACCCGGTTCAT
>CAZXQL010000138.1:0-5515 GCA_964643395.1 uncultured Thermotogae bacterium | reverse complement strand
TGGCTACGCCGCCGGGACTTCGCCGATTATAGAAGCGCCGTTGGGGTCCGTCAATCTTCCGTTTCGGATTCCACCGCGTGTCCCGAGCGCTTGCCGCGCTCGAGGACCTCGTCGATCGTCCCGACCATGTAGAAGGCTTGCTCGGGGATGTCGTCGAGCTTGCCGTCAACGATCATGCCGAACCCCTTGACAGTGTCTTCCAGCTTCACGAATGCGCCGGAACGTCCTGTGAAGTGCTCGGCCACGAACATCGGTTGCGACATGAACTTCTGGACTCGTCGAGCACGGCGAACGGCCAGCTGGTCCTCCTCCGAGAGCTCATCCATCCCCATGATGGCGATGATGTCCTTGAGATCTTCGTACCGCTGGAGGACTTCCAGCGTTCGCTGAGCAACGCGGTAGTGCTCGCTTTGGATGACGTTCGGATCGAGCATCGTCGAATTCGATTGCAGCGGGTCGACGGCCGGGTAGATTCCCTTTTCGACGATCTCGCGCGACAGCGTGATCGCGGCATCGAGATGGCTGAACACGGTCGCCGGAGCGGGATCCGTCAGGTCGTCGGCCGGTACGTAGACAGCCTGGACCGACGTGATCGACCCCTTTTTGGTCGAGGTAATCCGCTCTTGCAGCTCCCCCATCTCCGATGCCAGGGTCGGTTGATATCCGACTTCCGACGGCATACGCCCCAACAGCGCCGAGACCTCGGATCCAGCTTGCGCGAATCGAAAGATATTGTCGATGAACAGCAGAACGTTGGTCTCCTGCTCGTCTCGGAAGTACTCGGCCACGGTGACTCCGGTCAGAGCGACACGGAAGCGGGCGCCCGGAGGCTCGTTCATCTGGCCGTATACCAAGGCTGTGTTCTTGAGCACGTCGGCTTTCTTCATCTCGAGGTACAGGTCGTTGCCCTCCCTCGTGCGCTCGCCGACCCCGGCGAACACCGAGTAGCCCTCGTGCTCATAGGCAATCGATCGAATCATCTCCATGATGAGGACCGTCTTGCCGACTCCGGCACCGCCGAACAATCCGATCTTGCCGCCCTTTGGGAATGGGGCTACCAAGTCGATCGACTTGATGCCGGTTTCGAAGATCTCGCTCTCGGTCTCCTGATCGAGCAGGCTCGGCGCCTTGCGATGAATGGAGTATCGCTGGATCCCTTCGGGCATCGGCTGCTCGTCGATCGGGTCTCCGACGATGTTGATCAATCGTCCGAGCGTTTCCAGGCCCACGGGGACCGTGATTGGACCTCCTGTGTTGATGACTTCGGCGCCGCGCGACAGCCCGTCCGTCGAATCCATGGCAATCGCACGCACGACGTCGTCACCCAAATGCTGCGCGACTTCCAGGATCAAGTCTTTGCCTTCTTCGCGGACGACGCGAAGAGCGTCATTGACGCGCGGCAACCGCCCTTTGGCGAATCGAGCGTCGATGACCGGCCCCTTGATCTCGGTGATCCTGCCGACTGCAAGTTGTTCTTCCATCGAATGGCTCCTCAGTCTCTCACGTGTCGCGCAGCGCCTCGGCACCGCCGATGATGTCCGCGATCTCCCTTGTAATGGCTTGTTGTCGCGCCTTGTTGTAGGCGCGCGTCAGTTTCTTCAGCAGATCCTCCGCGTTGTCTGTGGCCGCCTTCATGGCCTGCCTTCGGAGCGCGTCTTCCGAGGTCTTGGTCTCGATCAAGGCGGCGTACAACTTGCCTCGCAACAGCATCCGCAATGCGGTGTCGAGCATGACGTCGGCGTCCGGATCGATCAAATCGTCGTTGGAGACGGCTTCGATCGAGACGGGGAGGAACGGTTCCACGACCAACTTCTGCGACAGATCGGATGCAAACCGCATGTACATCAGATCGATCCGGCCCACATCGCCCCGTTCGTACCGCTCGATCAGCGCATCCGCCATCCGCGCAGCGATGACCTCGCTGGGCTGGTCGTACACGTGTGCATACGTATCCAGAATCTCTAGGTCGCGGCGTGCATAGTAGGCGCGTGCTTTCTCTCCCCCCAGGATCAGGCGCCCTGCTTCACCGAGCTCTCGCACCGACTTCTCGGATTCCCGGTTGAGGTCGCCCTTGTATCGCCCGCACAGTCCACGATCGGCGTTCAGGACGAATAGCGCGACAACGGGCGATCCATTGGGAAGGGTCAGCGGATTCGGCTCCTCGTCGCTGCCCAGTCGTCCCAGCATGCGTGTGGCGAATCGTGTCAGTTCCTCGATGTACGGACGCGATTCGTGCAATCGGCGCTTCATCCGCGTTACCTTGGTCATGGCAATCGCGTTCATCGCCTTGGTGATCTGGGCGATGTCCTGGATATTCCCAATCCTACCCTTAATGGCTCGCACGTTTTGCGCCACACTACACCTCGATAGCTCGACGACTGCTGAATCGATCGAACCGTTTCAGAACTGATTCAGCACCGCGGCCGTCAGGCCGCGCGCTCGCCCTCACGTTTTGCGCCATATCTAGAGACTCCTACTGCTCGTCCACTGCCGAATCGAACCGTTGGTTTTGGTGCCGATTCGGCACCGCGGCCGCTAAGCCGCACGCTCCTACATTCTGCGCCACATCACATTTCGATAGCTCGACAACCGCCGAATCGATCCCTTTCGGGACCGATTCATCACCGCGGCCGCCAGGCGGCCGCGCGTCTACTTCGCGTATCGCTCCTTGAACTGCTCGACCGCTCTCTCCAAGCGCTTGTTTAGATCGTCCGACAGCTCCGCCTCCGTGCGGATTGCGTCCAGAATGTCCCCGTGGGCTTCCTTGACGAACCGCAGCCAGGCCTCTTCGAATCTCCGAACGTCGGAGACGTCGACGTCGGCCAAGTGATTGTTCACAGCAACGTACAACGAGACGACCTGTTCCTCGACGGGCATCGGCGCGTACTGCTTCTGCTTGAGGATCTCCATCAGGCGATCGCCTCGCGCAAGCTGCGCCTTGGATTCCTCGTCAAGATCGGACGAGAACTCGGCAAATGCCTCCAGTTCGCGGTACTGGGAGAGCTCCAGGCGCAGTTCGCCTGCGAGTTGCGACATCGCTCGGATCTGCGCGTCTCCACCGACCCGGGAGACGGAGTTCCCGACGTTCATCGCCGGACGGAACCCCTGATTGAATAGGTCCGTCTCGAGGTAGATCTGCCCGTCGGTGATGCTGATCACATTCGTCGGGATGTACGCCGTGATGTCCCCCGCCTTGGTCTCGATGAGCGGGAACGCGGTCAACGATCCGCCGCCGTTCTCGTCGGACAAGCGAACGGCTCGTTCCAGCAGCCGGGAATGCGTGTAGAAGATGTCTCCGGGATACGCCTCACGTCCGGGCGGCCGACGCAGAAGCAAGGACAACTCGCGATACGCCACTGCATGCTTCGACAGATCGTCGAAGATGATGAACGCGTCTTGCCCTTTGTACGTGAAGTGCTCGGCCATCGCACATCCCGCATAAGGAGCCAGATACTGCATCGGCGTGGGCGAGTTCGCGTCTGCGGCTACGACGATCGTGTAGTCCATGGCTCCGTAGCGAGTGAGCGTGTCGACCACACGCGCCACCGTCGATGTCTTCTGTCCGATCGCCACGTAGACGCAGAAGACGTCGCCACCCTTTTGATTGATGATGGTGTCCAGCGCGATGGCCGTCTTTCCGGTCCGCCGGTCGCCGATGATGAGTTCGCGCTGTCCGCGACCGATCGGGGTCAGCGCGTCGACCGACTTCAACCCCGTTTGCAGCGGCGTATTGACCGGCTGTCGTTCGATGACGCCGGGAGCGATGATCTCAGCCTTCCGCATCACCGTGCCTTCGATCGGTCCCTTCCCGTCCATCGGCCGGCCAAGGGGATCGACGACGCGGCCCAGCATCGTTTCGCCTGCCGGCGCCTCCAGGACGCGCCGCGTGCGCCGCACCTCGTCACCTTCTTGGACGCGCTCGGAGTCCCCGAACAGCGCCACACCCACCGATTCCTCCTCGAGATTCAGCACCAGGCCATAGATTTCGTTCGGGAACTCGACGATTTCGGAGGCCATTGCGCTTTCTAGCCCATACACGCGCGCAATGCCGTCCCCGACCTCGACGACAACGCCCGTCTCCTGCATTTCGAGGTCGTACTTCAGGCCCTTGATCTGTTCCTTGAGGATGGCGGTGATCTCATCCTTGCGAGCTCCTGTCACCTTCTCCCCCTATTCTTCCAGTTCCCGTCGCAGCCGGTCGAGCCGCGCACGGATCGTGGCATCCAAGACATGACCATCCGTCTCTACGCGGAGGCCGCCGATCAGGTCTTCTTCGACTCGCTCGTTCAGTCGCACAGGACGATGCAAGACGGCTTCCAGGCGCTCGCTCAGCCGAGTTCTGTCTTCGTCGGACAGCGCACGTGCCGTGCTAACGTCGACTTGAATGACGCCGTCGGCCTCAGCCTGAATATCGATGAACTCCCGGTAGATCAACTCCAGGTACGTCTCGCGGCGATTGTGGATCAAGAGATCGAGGAAGTTGCGCATCCGGTCCGACGTCTCCGGGAACGCGCGAGTCAGGAAAGCCGTCTTCTCCTCGCCGGGCACCAACGGATGACCGAGAAATCGGCGGATGTCCGGATTGTCCGAGGTCGCGGTCGCCACTTCGGCCAGTTCGCGCTCGATCGCGTCGCTGGCCTTGTCCTCGATCGAAACCTGATACAGGGCAGCCGCATAGCGCCGCGCGATCTCCTGGGATCTCACGATTCGATCCTCAGTTTCTCTTCGTCCATCTCATCCAGAAGCTTGTCGAGCAACCGCCGGTGATCGTCGATGCGAATCTCCCGGTCGAGCACTCGCTCGGCTCCCAAGACGGTGATCTCTGCGTACGCTTCGCGCAGATCGCGAATCATGCGATCGCGTTCCTGTTCCAAGCGCTGCTTGCCGTCCGCAAGAATCTTGGCAGCGTCTGCCTTGGCGGCGTCTTTTGCCTTGGCAATTGCAGCTTCAGCCTCACGCCGGGCGTCGTCGAGGATCAGCTCGGCTCGCTCGCGGGCTTGCTGAAGCTCGGATTCCCGTTGCGAGACAAGCTGGCCGGCCTGTTCTTCGGAGTGTCTGGCCGCCTCAATACGAACCGCGATTTGCTCCCGGCGGCGATCCAAGTAGTCGAGCGCCGGCTTGAACAGGAGCCGCTTGAGCAGATAGAGGAGAATGCCGAAGTTCACCAGATTGAACACGAGCGTCCAATTGATGCTCTTGACGATCTTTCCCCATTCGATGCTCATGCTGGCTCCCTAGACAACGAAGATCAGAACGATGGCGATCAACAGCGAGTAGATTCCCGTTGACTCGGCAATGGCTTGTCCCAGAACCATCGTTCGCAAGAGTGCACCCTGCATCTCCGGCTGCCTGGCCATGCTGTCCAGCGCATGCGCAGCCGCGATGCCTTCCCCGATTCCGGGTCCGATGGCTCCGATGCCCATGCAAATGCCGGCAGCCAGGTATTTCGCAGCCGCCGCAATGTCAGCACCGGAGATTCCGCTTGCAACCGTTTGTGCCGTCTGAAGCATCTTTC
>CAZXQL010000137.1:0-5550 GCA_964643395.1 uncultured Thermotogae bacterium | reverse complement strand
TCGATGCCGGTTCGATCGTCAACCTGGCGACCGCTACCGGCACCCCGCCATCCGGTCCCGATGTGAGCGATGAAGACAGTGAAACCGTCACGTTCGAGCAGTCCCCGAGCATCGACGTGGTCAAGACTGCGTCGAGCGGACCGTTCGAGGCCGGCGACACGATCACCTACGACTACACGATCACCAATACCGGCAACGTCACCCTGACCGGCATCACGCTGGTCGACGACAAGCTCGGCGCGATCTCGCTCGGCAGCACGGAGCTGGCTCCATCCGCATCAACGACCGGTTCGGCCACTCACGTCGTCACCCAAGGCGACATCGACAGTGGGTCGATCCTGAACACAGCGACGGCCACCGGGACCCCGCCGTCCGGGCCCGATGTCTCCGGCGAGGACTCCGAGACCGTTACGTTCGGGCAGTCCCCGAGCATCGACGTGGTCAAGACCGCGTCCTCCGGTTCGTTCGAGGTCGGCGACACAATCACCTACGACTACACGATCACCAACACCGGCAACGTCACCCTGACCGGCATCACGCTGGTCGACGACAAGCTCGGTTCGATCTCGCTCGGCAGCACGGAGCTGGCTCCCGCCGCATCGACGACCGGTTCGGCTAGCCACGTTGTCACCCAAGCCGACATCGACGCCGGGTCGATCGTCAACCTGGCGACCGGAACCGGCACACCGCCGTCCGGGCCCGATGTCAGCGATGAAGACACTGAGACCGTCACGTTCGCGCAGGCACCGTCCCTAACCATCGAAAAGACGGGAGACGCTGGACCCGTGCGCGTCGGCGACACCATCGCGTACCAGATCGCTGTGACGAACACCGGCAACGTCACCCTGCACAACGTCACGGTAATGGACGTGCTGCTGGGCATCGACCAGAATCTTGGGACGTTTGCACCGGGAGACACGCAGACTCTCGTTGGTAGCTACGGCCCGGTGACCGAGAACGATCTTCCGGGCCCGATCGTGAATACGGCCGTCGCGGATTCCGATGAGACCACTCCGACGGAGGACGACCACAGTGTCGATGTTCTCCCCGACCGGATCGACCTCTCGCTGACGAAGACCGTCAGCAACATCGGACCCGAAGTCGGAGAGCAGGTCACGTTCGAGATTACCGTCTCGAACAGCCCCACGGCGGCGGATGCGACTGGCGTGCAAGTCATCGATACGCTTCCTGCAGGCTACGCGTTCGTCGGGTACTCCGTCACGCAAGGGTCGTACGCCTATACGGGAACCGACAGTGTGTGGACGGTCGGCTCGCTTGCCGCCGGCGCCAGTGCAACGCTTTCCGTGACGGCAACGGTCCTGGAAGGGGGCCCGTACGAGAGCCCCGCGCAGGTTTCGGCGGCCGATCAACAGGATGTGGATTCAACGCCTGACAACGCGGCCGTCGTCCACGAGGACGATGATAGTGCGGCGACGGTATTCATCGACACGCCGATCGCCGACCTACTCGTCACCAAGGATGTGGACAATCCAACACCGGAGGAGGGGGCGACCGTGGTCTTCACGATCACCGTTTACAACGGAGGGCCGTACACGTCCACAGGAATCGTACTCCAGGACGCGATCCCTGCCGGCCTGACGTACGTATCCGATACGTCAGGAGGAGCCTACAACTCGGTGACGAACATGTGGGACATCGGCACGCTCGCGGTCGGAGAGTCTGCATCGTTCGACGTGACCGTACTCGTCGACGCCGGGACCGCTGGAACGAGCATCACCAACACCGCGGAGATCGTCCAGAATGACGTCGACGATCCTTCGCCCGCCAACAACCGGGACAGTGCGACCGTCACGGTGTCCGAGGGCGGCGGTGGCGGAGGTGCTGCCGATGAGGAGTGCGCCGGCAAGGTCATCATCTCTGAGATCGCATGGGCTGGAACAGCCGCCGATCCGGAAGACGAATGGATCGAGCTTCGCAACCTCGGAGCAGAGCCGGTCGACTTGACGGATTGGACGTTGCGATGGCGCAAGAAGCAGCCCGTGACGCCCGAGGACTTTGAGTGGAAGGTCGTCTCGCTGTCCGGAACTCTGGACGCGAGCCCGACGTCCGCCTGCGAATTGGCGACCCGCGAGCCTGAGCCCCAGGTCGACTTCGTCAAGAGGACCGTCGACGATGTGTCCTGGTTGGTTGTGGCCCACCCCCTCGTACACGACGGAAGCTACATGGTGCTGGAGCGCAAGAGCGACCAGACCATCAGCAACGTCGATGCGAACATCATCTACGACCAGGTCGCGCCGTATCACATGGACCTCTCCGACGACGGCGACATCGTCGAGCTCTTGGACGCGAACGGCACCGTGGTCGACACGGCCAACGAGTTCCCAAGCTATGACGGGAACTGGCCGGCCGGAGACACCGTGACGCACGGCACGATGGAGCGTACGGATCCTCTCGGTCCCGATGAGAGCGACAACTGGCACACCAATCTGGGAATCATCACGCAAGGTCTGGACGCCAACGGACAGCCGCTGGTCGCAACGGCGGACGTCGTCAACTCACAGACCCTTGAGGAGATGGAGCTGTTCGCCAACCTGGATCCGACCGTGACCTTGCCTGGGGCGCGCCTCGAGGTCGGGCTCGATCTCTCCAGAGACGCACGGCAGCAGATGGGTTGGCCGTGGATCCGCATCACTCGACCGGGAGTCGACTTGACGACTGCGGCAGGTGGAGGCGGCCAGTACTCGGAACCCGTCTACTCGTTCGCCAGTCGCTACTCGAACGGCACCTACTGGCTCGGCATCGATACAGCCGGACTGGTTCCTGGCGAGTACCTGGTGTGGGTCGTCTACGGAGAGGGAGAGACCGTCCTGGTTCCCATCGACGTACTCAAATAGCAATCCGAGCCGGGACTTCGATCGAATTGTCGAAGTCCCGGCCGTTTGTTTCCTCCTTTGCCGCTTGAGAGTCCATCCCGTATGATCGAGGGACATGACCGCCTCAGAGACTTCGGAACCACGAACCCTCACCAAAGAATCGTTTCGGGACCTCATCATCGCCGGTGCGCGTCGAGTGATCGTTCACAGGGAACAGCTGGATCGCATCAACGTCTTTCCCGTTCCCGACCGAGACACGGGAACGAATCTTGCGTTGACGATGCGGGCCATACTCGAGGGGCTACGACAGCCTCCTCCTACTTTGGCTGCTGTCAGCGCAACCGCAGCGACCAGCGCGTTGTCCGGAGCTCAGGGCAATTCAGGCGTCATTTTCGCGCAATTCCTCCAAGGTCTGCGGGAGGAGATCCCCGACGCCATGCACTTGACGATGCGGCGATTCGTCACAGCGCTCCGCTGTGCCGCAGTGCGATCTCGCGACGCGCTCGCCCAGCCCCGTGACGGCACCATACTGACCGTCATCAGCGACGTCGCCGATCATCTAGCGCGTTGCGTAGACAAGGTACCAAGCTTCCGTGCATTGCTCGACGAGGGCTCGGCCATCGCTCGTCGGTCGCTGCAGCAGACCACGGATCGTCTTGCCGAATTGAAGCGCGCAGGCGTCGTCGATGCAGGTGCGCTCGGCTTCGTCCACTTTTTGGAGGGAGTGCGCGATTTCTTTCGCACCGGATCCCACGAGGAAGACCCGATCGTGTCCACCTCGGGCATCGCGCCCGCCCCGGCGTCGGCATCGACACACGTCGGGTTCCGCTACTGCACGGAGGTCGTCGTCGCAGGAGATGACATCGACCGCCGAGGCGTCATGGAGAGGCTTCGCGACCTCGGCGATTCGATCGTCGTTGCCGGGAACGGCACGGAGATCCATGCCCACGTTCACTCCAACGCTCCCGCCTACGTGCTAGAGGCTCTCTCGCAAACGGGAACGATCGTATCCCAGAAGGTGGAAGACATGCTGGCGAGCATCGAGCCCACACAAGCCGGGGTTGCCCCGGAGGAACGGTCGGGGATTGCCCTGGTGACCGATTCCGTGTGCGATCTCCCGATGCGGTATTTGACCGAGCACACCATTCACGTGGTTCCGGTGAGGCTTGTGATCGAAGATCAACCGCTGCTCGATCGCGTCGACATCACATCGTCCCAGTTCTACCGAAGACTCCAAGCGATGTCCGGCATGCCCAAGACATCGCAGCCCGTTCCGGCCGATTTCCTGACGTTGTACCGTCACCTCGCCGGCATGCATGCCGCGATCGTCTCCGTCCATCTGTCATCTGGACTGTCGGGGACCCTGCAATCCGCCGAGTCGGCGGCGAAGCAAGTCTCGAGCGAGACGGGCGTGCCGATTCTCATCGTCGACAGCCGATCCGGATCCGCCGGCGAAGGACTGGTCGTCTGGGCGGCTGCGCAGGCCGCGCAAGCAGGTCTTTCGGCCCAGCAATGCGCCGCCGTCGCCGAGGCCGCCGCGCAGAGCGCACAGATCTCGATCTATGTTCCGACGGTCGAGTACTTCGTACGGGGAGGCAGGCTTTCGCCGCTCCGTGGACGAATCGCCAAGCTCTTCCGCATTCTGCCCGTTCTCACCGTGAAGGACGGCAAGCTGACTGCGGGATGCAAGGCTCTCGGGCGGAGCGCGGCTCGAAAGCGCGTGCTCCATGAGGCACTGCGCGTCGCGCGGAAAGCCAAGCAACCGATGTTCGTGGTCAGCCACTCCGCGGCCCCGCACCTGGCTGAAACCGCTCGTGCAGACATCCTCGAGCGTCATCCGGATGCCGACGTGTGGATCACCGAGACGGCTCCCGCGATCGGCAGCCATGCCGGTCCTGGCGGGGTGGCCGTGGCCGTCCTCGACGCAGGCGCGATCAGGGACCGTATTCGTGAAGAGGGGACGCTCGGATGCTGATCATCCCGTTGCTCGTCTTGGCCTACTTGATCGGCGCATTTCCCACCTCCATCGTGTTGGGCAAGGTGTTTCGAAGCACTGATATCCGGGATTCGGGCAGCGGGAACGCAGGCGGGACGAACGCGTGGCGAGTTCTCGGTTGGCGGATCGGCCTTCCCGTGATGGTGATCGACGTCGCCAAGGGAGTGCTCGCGTCCACGGCCGTTCCGCGCATTCCCGTCGGCGCCCTTCCGATCGGGCTCAGCACGCTGGCGCTCGTGTGCGGACTCGCGGCCGTCATCGGACACGTCTTTCCCGTCTACACGCGGTTTCGCGGAGGCAAGGGCGTCGCAACCGGAGCCGGGATGCTCGTCGCCAACGCTCCGATCCCGGTGGCATGCGCTGCGGGCGTGTTCGCTCTCGTCCTGATCGTGTTCGGACGGGTCTCGTTGAGTTCGATCTTGGCCGCAATCAGCCTCCCCATCGCCGTCTTCTTGACCGATCGATACACGGCCATCCACGAGCCGGCCTTGCTGTTGGCCCTGACAGCCGTATTGGCCGCATTCATCGTGTACACCCATCGATCGAACATCCGCCGGCTGATTCGTGGAGAGGAGCGCGCGTTCCCCAAGGTCCAGCTCTGGAGGAGGCTATTGCGCCCACGGCCATAGAACGCCAAACTTCAGAACTGTTCAGCGATTGACCCCTTCTACCCCGGGTGCTACAATCGGGCCGAACTGCGTAAGGAGTTGGAATGGAAAA
>CAZXQL010000136.1:0-5588 GCA_964643395.1 uncultured Thermotogae bacterium | reverse complement strand
CTGCCGTCCACAAGCCCCGCGCACGCAATCCCGTACGCGGGCAAGTCGAAGGCGTGGCAGGTCATCGTCCGATACCTCGACAAGCCCGAATAGGAAGCGACTTCGAAAGCTCCCTCGATCTTCGTTCGTGGCGGGTTCATCACGCCCTATGATAGGTCCACCACGCATGAAGCGAGACGAACTGATGCACCGCAAGCGGGACGCCTATTGCTGCAAACAAGAGAAAGACCCACCTGGACGACAATGCGAACACGTAGCAGAAGAAGCCGGTGTACGCCATCACGAATGCCACGCCAAGGATCATTCGAAGCGGGCGCAGGACCCTACCTTGTTCCCTCCAGATGGCGACGGGAGCATTCGGAATCATGACTCGCGCCATTGTCCGGATGACCGGATAGAACAAGAGGTGCCGACCGATCCAGCTGAGAATCCAGACAGCTCCCACGACGGCGGCGTAAGTCCAATCGGGGATCGGGTGGAACACCTGGAGCGCGACGGTCAGAAGCATGCCAACGAGAACGGCATGACGAGTCTGTCTGCGAATCGCTTCTTTCGCCTGGACGCGAAGCGTGAATTCCTGATCCGGCGTATCCACGATGTAGCCCCATCGACCGAACTCGCCTGTGGGATAGAAGACAAGCCGCCCGTCCTCCAAACGTCGGAAGTGTGCGCTGGCTGCCGTATCGTTCCTGGCTCTGCGCATATTCATGTCCTCCCACGTCTCACCCCGATCCGCGCTGTCACTCGCTGCGGCTTGTCCACCAGCTGCTCAGTGCGATCATGTCGGGAACAAGCAGCATCCCCGCCGCGAGCACCCCGAATGCAGCGACAATCCAGTCATGCGAGAGTGCAAAGATGTACAGGAACCCACCGATCATGGCGATCGCGAAGGCAGCTTGGGCGAGCAAGAGCAGTGGATGGAGGCTCCGCCCCATCGAGCGCCAGTAGGCAACCGGAGAGTTGGCGACGTCGGCTCGCTCCATATGCCGGGTGACCGGATGGAACGCGGCATGTTGAACGGCCAGCAGGAGGATCCACCAGCCGGCAGCGCTGGCAGCGTACAACCAAGAGAACTCTGGAACGAACCGGTCACCCAAGAGCACACCGAGCAAGACACCAAGAATCGTCAGGCCATGCCGTCACTCTCGCACCCGGGCTCGGAGTGAAGCCTCTTCTTCCGCGGCGGCCACGATGTAGCTGCGCAGTCCGAACGCGCCCGCCGGGTAGAAGACCAGGCGGCCGTCATCCAAACGCCGGAAGTGAGCATTGGATGCTGTGTCCCGCCATGACCATCGCGCAACATCCCTCCGGTCATGCCGTTCACTGCGTATCCTCAAGCCAGTTTGGTCCCGCATCGCACCACCACCCCGGGCTGTCGTTGCCCACGCGATCTCAATGCGCCTCTTGTCATTCGTTACGCGCTATTCTACGGATTCCCCTCAGCCTGAGCAAGATGCTCCGTCGACGAGGGGACTACCCACAGAGCAGCTTCGCCGCCGACGTATTGCGCATGTTCCTGCGGGGAGTACCATTCGGCGAGGTGAAAAATCATGAGTGAAGTGCGACAAGCCATGCAGGATGTCAAGCGCGCGATGGGAACCCTCTCCAGGCAGGTCCCCGAGGAGATGAAGGGATTCACCGACTTCATGGGAACGGTTCTCAAGCCGGGAAAACTCGATCTCAAGACGAAGGAGCTGATCGCAGTCGGAATGGGGCTCACGGCTCGATGCAAGTACTGCATCGGGATTCATACGCAGAAGGCTCTCGCCGCCGGCGCGTCCCCCGAGGAGATTTGGGAAGTGGCCACCGTCGCGGTGATGATGGGCGGAGGCCCCGCGATGACGTACGTCGCCGAGCTGCAGAAGGCCCTGGAGGAGTTCGCACCGGCGCATCTAGCCTAGCCGGTTCACGCGCCGCGTCGGCTGTTCAGCAGCCGGCGCGCCCAATCTAGAACGCCTTGCTAAGCCGTGACAGAGCTGCCGACATCGTCTTCTCGCGCCGGGATTCGGCCCAGTTGACGACGGCCTCGGCTCGGAGGGTCGCTCCCTTCGCACTGCACAGTCGCTTCATCTGGCGAATCGCATGGTTGCCGCCCATCCATGGGTACGGGAACTGCTCCGTCACAAGGAACGCCACCTTCTTGCCTTCGAGCGACTCGATGCCGCGCAGGTAGCGATCCATCACTCGGCACAAAGAGAAGGCTTCGACGTACGACGCAAACACGATCGCGTCATACGGCGACGAATCGGGCCGGTTTTCCAACTCGAACGTCCTGGCTCGCGGTGTCGGCTCGCCGGTAATCGTAACCTGTTCCAACGTGACAGCGCGCCCTTCACCGATGAGTCGGTCCCTCAGCTTTCCGCAGACTTCCAATGTGTGCCCGGTCTGCGAATACACAATGATCCCGATTTCCATTCAGCACCTCCTGATTGCCCCAAGCGCCACTCTAGCAGATCCTGCTACTCCCGTGAACCGTGTGAGATCGCGCAGCCTGCGCCCGATCCCTCTGTGACTCACGCACGTGTTGGTTTCACGGGCATCACGGCACGATCCCCAAGGCCAACTCGATCATCCGCGAGAACCCCTTTTCGCGCTGTTCGTGGGTCGCCCGCGCTTGGGAGGCGAGGTTGTCACTCACGGTGAGGATTGAGAGGGCATGCACACCGAACTTCGCGGCCAGCGTATACAGTGCCGCGGTCTCCATTTCGACGACCAAGACACCGTAGTCGGCCCAATGCTTCCACGCCTCGGGGTCGTCGTCATAGAACGTGTCAGACGTCAGGATGTTGCCAACGGAAACCGGGATCCCTTGCGCACACGCAGACTCGTACGCCGTTCTCAACAAGTCGAAATCCGCGGTCGGCGCGTAGTCCATCCCGTCAAAACGAAGGCGGTTGACGCCTGAGTCGGTGGACGCAGCCATTGCGAGAACGACGTCCCCGATCGCAAGCTCTTCTTGAAACGCCCCACACGTCCCTACCCGAACGAGGGCCTTCACGCCGAACTCGTGGATGAGTTCATGGACGTAGATCGAGTGCGACGGGACCCCCATGCCCGTGCCCATGACCGAAACGCGTTTCCCTCGATACGTGCCCGTGAATCCGAGCATGCCCCGAACCTCATTGAAGCAAGCAGCGTCCTCCAACAGGGTTTCCGCCACGAACTTGGCACGTAGCGGGTCTCCCGGCAACAGGATGCTCGGAGCGATGTCTCCGGGCCGTGCATGAATATGAATGCTCAATGCTCCCTCCTCTTCGAACGGCGCAATCGAGTCTACAGGATCTGTCCACCGCACGCCGAAGGGCGTATCCTTGAAGCGCCATGAACCCGCTCGTAACGCGACGACTTCGGTTGGTCCCCGCGACCGCAAGTCTCGTTCGCTGTGAGATCGAGGAACCCGAGCTGTTGTTCGCCCAGCTTGGCGTCGAGCCGGCGCGGGATTGGCCGTCTGCCGCGCTCGCGGAGATCTTGCCATGGATCCTTCACGAACTGGAGCGCGATTCGATGCAAGTTGGGTGGTTGGCCTGGTACTGGATCTGCGATCTCCCGTCCCAGTGCGTTCTCGTGGGCGGAGGCGGGTTCAAGGGGCAGCCGGAGGGGGGCACGGCAGAGATCGGATACGAGACACGAGCCGCCTACCGCCGGCAAGGATTCGCTACGGAAGCCGTTCGCGCACTCGCCGACTGGGCGATGGGGGATCCCCGGGTGAAGACGGTCGTCGCCCACGCGGACCCTACGAATGAGGCATCGATCGGCGTGCTCTGCAAGTGCGGATTCACCGATGCCGGATATCAGGAAGAGACGGGTTTGCGCCGGTTCATCGACTCGGGCACGGGGACGAAGCGCCACACGTGACTGTGGCGGCCGCCTCCTTGTTCGGAACCACAGGACGCGATGAAGGAGCGGCCTGGCCGCCTCAGTTCCTACTCGCCGTCGCTCTCGTGGGGAACGCCCCAAAGACGGACGGTGCCATCCCAGCTCACCGATGCGATCAGCGTCCCTTGGCGATTGACGGCAACGCGCAGTACGTCGTCGGCATGCCCGGACAGCGTCGCCAGCAGCGTAGCCGTCGACACGCTCCAGATTCTCACGCTCTTGTCCTGACTGCCGGAGACAAGCAGCGTCCCGTCCGGCGAGAACGCAACGCCGTTCACGGTCCGCGGTGTCCTTCGATGATCGTGACGAGCGACTGTGTCTCCGTGTTCCATAGGTAGATTCGATCGTCGTCGCATCCGGCGGCGAGCAGAGTGCCGTCATGGCTGTAGGCGACACTACACTGACTGACCGCGGCTGGCGAATACCCGGGAAGCTGCATGGCGGTGAGCTCGCGAGCGAGGCCTGCGTTTGCAGCTGTGATGGTTGCCAGATCGCCGAGCCATTCGTTCGGAGGTTCTGCATCGGACGGCGGGCGAGGCCGACTGCGCGCACAGACTCGGGAGTCCGAAGAGCAGGGGTTGAAGGATCACGAGGATGGAAGATTTCATGGATGTCCTCCGTGAATTGTCGGCCGGCATGCCTGCAGGCCGCTGTGGAACGAAGTCTACTGTGACGAACTTGCCGCATCAACTGGGACACTTCGAAGCAGAAGGCCTGCTCGATCGAGGACGAAAAGGCAACGGGGACGGCGCCCTTGGCCGTCCCCGATTGCTCGCCGCTCCGGCAGGCCCAGGCGCTAGAGCGTCGAGATCTTCTTCCTCAATCCGTCTTCGCTCTTGATGATGATGCGATATCGGCTCTTGTCGAGGATCCCTTCGCGCGCGAATCGATTGAGAGCAAGTGTCGTATTCTCACGCGCCGAGCCGATCATGTCGGCCAGTTCTTTGTGCGTCACAGAGATCCCGATCAGGATACCGTCCTTGGTTTCCACGCCGTAGTCATCGGACAGCTTGAGGAGTTGCCGAGACAAGCGTGCCTGGATGTCCCGGAATGCCAAGTCCTCCAAGGTCTCCTCGAATTCCTTCATCCGAGCGGCGAAGTGGTTGACCAGCATCGGCAGGCCGATGGAGCTCTTCTCCACGATCTTGAGGAAGTCCTTTCTCTCGATGCTCCGTACGACGGTATCCTCGATCGAGGTGGCCAAGTGCCGACGATGCGTTTCCCCGACGAGGCACATCTCGCCGAAGATCTCGCCTTCATCGACGATGCGCAGTGTGAGTTTCTTCCCCGACTCGTCCAGGTACGCGAGTTTCACACGGCCGCTTTCTACCAGGTAGATGATGCTGCTGGGTGTGCCCGGATGATAAATCGTCTCGCCGCGGTCCAGCTCGAGCAGATCGCCGCACTCCGAAAGCAGGTCGGTGAAACTGATCTTGTTGTTCGTCGTGGTCGAAAACATCCATCCTCCCTCTGATCCGTATCGAGAGCGTATCCCGCAATCGAGAGAATGGTCAGGAAGGGCAACCGTTTTGTTTGACCAATTGCAGCGGTAATTTGGTAACGCGTGTCACCTGGTCGATGGAACGATGGGAACGGAAATGAAATGTGGGAAGAAAAGGGATAGCGCGATAACTGATTCGTGTGATCGTTGGTCTCATACTCCCTAGAAAGGAGGTGATCCAGCCGCAGGTTCTCCTACGGCTACCTTGTTA
>CAZXQL010000135.1:0-5633 GCA_964643395.1 uncultured Thermotogae bacterium | reverse complement strand
GGGCACTTCAACGTCGAGGTGCGGCCGGACGTCTTGGCGCGGCTGGCAGCATCGTCGAAGACCGTGCGGGACGGTGTCGACGAGTACACGCTTCCCGACGGACGGCGGTTGGTTCTGCTGGGGGAGGGGAGGCTCGTCAATCTCGCCCTCGGCGACGGACACCCCGTCGAGATCATGGACATGTCGTTCGCCGTCCAGGCGCTGACCCTCGAACACCTGGTCTACGCCTCCCCGTTGAAGCCGGACCTCTACGCCGTTCCGCCGGAGATTGACATCCACGTCGCGCGCATGAAGCTGCGGACGCTCGGGGTCGACATCGACGAATTGACGGACGAGCAGTGTGCATACTTGGGCCGCACGCCCGCATAGTCCATTCAGGGATTCCCGTCCCCCGGCATGGTACAATCGTTCCGCAGGAGTGAGATCATGAAACGACATCGATTCTTGAGAAACGTCCTCGCCGTTGTGATCCCCGTATGCGTGATCGTGCTGGCGTTCGCCGTGTCCGGCGTCCAGGACACGCCTTCCAATCTGTTCGATCCGGTCTATCAGGTTTACCAGTACGTCAAGAGCTACTTCTATCAGCCGGAGAGGATCGACGATCAGCAAGCGCTCTATGGCGCGATGAAGGGAATCGTCGAGCAGCTCGACGACCCCTACAGTGAATTCTTCACTCCTCAAGAGAAAGAGGAATTCGACGAGACGCTGAACGGCGAGTTCAGCGGCGTCGGGATCGAGATTTCCTTGGACGACAATAAGGTCCTCACCGTCATCACGCCGCTGGTCGGCAGCCCCGCGGAGGCCGCCGGCATCCAGGCGGGGGACAAGATCCTCGCGATCGACGGCGAGTCGACGGACGGACACACAATCACCGAATCGGCCATGAAGATCCGGGGCGAGATCGGCACACCCGTCGTGCTCACCGTGGCTCACGAGGACGGGACAACCGAGGACATCACGATCGTCCGGGACACCATCATCGTCGATGCCGTCCAGTCCGATACGGAGGACGATGGAACGATCGCCTACATACGAATCCTGCGCTTCGAAGACGACACGACGCCGGAATTCGATGATGCGCTGTCCACATTCGATCTCTCTCAGATCAAGGGACTGATCCTGGACTTGCGCAACAACGCGGGCGGGCTGATGTCGGAGGCGATCTCGATCGCCAACCACTTCGTGGATGACGGCGTCATCTTGATCACGCAGGATCGTCTGAGCGGAGAGAAGAAGTACTACGCGCGTGGGAACCAGATCCGCAACTTCCCGCTCGCTATTCTGATCAACCGAGGCACCGCAAGCGCATCGGAGATTGCCGCCGGAGCCATCCGGGACAACGACATGGGGATCCTGATCGGAGAACAGTCGTTCGGCAAGGGCGTATTCCAGCAGCTGATCGACTTCCCGGACGGATCGGCGCTCAAGATCACGGCCGGTGAGTACTTTACACCGGACGGTACGGTCGTGAACGGCGTCGGGCTTCCGCCGGACATCGAGGTGTCGGAGGATCAAGATCCGATCGACGTGGCCGTCGCGTGGATCAACGATCATGTCGGCGACGTTCTCCCGATCGATATCTCTGCATCCGCGACGCCATGAGCTTCGCAGTTCTGGGAGCCGGCGGCTGGGGGACCGCAATCTCTCGGCTGTTGGCGAACCACGGGCACACAACTGTGCTGTGGGCTCGCGATCCGGAGCGGGCCGCGCGCATCCGTCGCGAGCGACGCAATGACACGTATCTGCCCGGCGTGGGTCTTCCCGACACGCTCCGTATCACGGGGGACCTGGTGAACGCTGTATCCGCCGACGTCCTCGTGCTCGCGGTCCCGTCGATCGGCATGCCCGATCTGTTGCAAAGGATCGCCGAGGTCGCATCGCCGCCGCAGACTGTGATCAACCTGGCCAAGGGAATGGACCGGTCCACGCACAAGACGATGTCTGAGCTGATCGCGGACATCTTCCCGAACGCGAGCGTGTTCACGCTGTCCGGACCCAGCCACGCCGAAGAAGTCGGGCGAGACGTGCCGACCGCCGTCGTCTTGGCGGGGAAGAATCTCGAGTTGGGGCGGGAATTGCAGTGCCGAATTGCCACACCCCGGTTCCGCATCTACCTGTCCAAGGACATTCGAGGCGTCGAGACATGCTCGACGGTCAAGAACGTCATTGCGTTGGCGACAGGAATTTCCGACGGTTTGGGGTACGGAGACAACAGCCGTGGGGCGTTGATCACGCGCGGCCTTGCGGAGATGGTGAGGTTCGGACGACGCTTCGGTGTGCTCGAAGCCACGTTCTTCGGCCTGTCCGGATTGGGAGACTTGGTCGCAACGTGTACGAGCCAACACAGCCGCAATCGCGCCGTCGGGGTGCGACTCGGACAAGGAGAACCGCTGGACGACATCTTGAAGGACATGACGATGATCGCCGAAGGCGTCTTCGCTACCGAAGTGGTTTGCCAACTCTCCCGAGAGTATGACATCGACATGCCGATCACGGACGCGGTCCACCGTTTGCTTCACGGCGAGGCCGATCCCCTATCGCTCGTCAACGAGATGATGACACGGACGCCAAAGCGCGAGGACTTCTAGCCCACCATGCACACGGATGTCGTCGTCATTGGAGGCGGACCGATCGGGCTCGTCGCTGCACGTTCAGCAGCCGAGGGTGGAGCCCGTACGCTCGTTCTGGAGCAGCGAGCCGAGGGCTCATTGTCTTCGTGCTGCACGGGTCTGGTCAGTCCAAGGACGACGACGGCCCTGGGCGTCTCCGAAAGCTGTGTGCTGCGGGAGATTCGTGCCGTCCGGCTGCACCTCCCTCACGGCAGCTGCATCGATCTCCGGTCGGAGCAGGTGAAGGGCGTCGTGATCGACCGGAGGACGTTGGAGGAGGAACTCCTTGCCCTCGCACGGGAGGCCGGGGTCGATGTCCGATTCGGAACCGAGGTCGTCGCCGCACAGTCTGGAAGCGTGACAACGCGAGCAGGTTCTGAGGCAATGAAGGTTCAAGCTCCGCTTGTGATCGGCGCGGATGGGCCCCGAACCCGAGTCGCCGAGTGGTTCGGCTTGAGTGCGCCCATCGACGTGGTTGCGGCAGGCCAGGTCGAGGTGGAGATTCCGACGCCACCCGACCGTGTGGACGTATTCGTCGGTCGGGACGTCGCGCCCGGCTTCTTCGCGTGGACCGTTCCCGCCGAGGAGGGCCGCCTACGCGTCGGACTGGGCGTGACTCCGCCGCACGAGCCGGGAGCGTTTCTCGATCGGCTGATTGCAGCGCGCTTTCCGAAGGGGAGAATCGTGAGCCGCGGCGCAGGATGGATTCCGCTTTCGCCGAACGCCCCTCCTGCAGCGCCGGGCGTGCTCCTGGTTGGAGACGCCGCCGGACACGTGAAGCCCCTGTCCGGGGGAGGCCTCTACCTGGGTGCGGTGTGCGGTCGAATCGCCGGGGAGGCAGCGGCACGGACCTCGTCGGCGGGAGACGATCGCGACCGCATCCTCTCCGAGTATCCAGAACGGTGCCTGGACGTGATTGGGAAGGAACAAGCCTTCGGACGAACGGTCCGGCGCTTCGTGGAGCAGATGCGTGACGAGGACGTGGAGGCCGTGGTCGACGCGCTCTCCGATCCTGCGTTTCTTCAGTTCGCGGCCGATCACGCGGACATCGACCGCCTGCACGAGCTGCCCGACCGTCTGGCAGCGGAGCCTGGGCTGTGGGCGGGTCTGCTTCGAGTGGCGCCTCTGATCGCTCGCCGATTCACCTGATCTCGGTCTTCTGTCGGCCGCTTCGTTGTGGATATAATCGCGACTATGTCCAAGCGCCGGAGGCGTGCCGAGCCGCCACGCGAGAAGCTGTCTGCGATCCTGGATCAAGCCCTCATCTACACCGTCGCGCTGCTCCTGTTGTCCATTCCCTTGTTCATCACGACGACGATCTCGGAGTACGGGTACGGGAAGACGATGTTCGCGTTGATCGGCATTTCGCTCGTTTCGATTCTGTGGGGCATTTCAGGCTGGGTGAAGGGGTCTTGGAAGATGCGCTGGCCCTGGATCACGATTCCGTTTCTCGGGTTCGTCGCCGCCAGCTTGCTCTCGCTCTTGACGGCAATCAACGGGCGAGTCGTCATCCAGAGCCTCGTGTTGGTCGTGTTCTTCTTCCAACTGCTTCTCGTGATCGCCAACGTGATTCGGGAACGAAAGGACGTTCACCTTCTCCTGTTCGCGATGCTCGTGTCGGGCTTCCTGGCCAGCTTGTACGGGCTCTTGCAGTACCTCGGCATCCTCGCGGGTCCGTCCAGCGGCGCGGGGCTCAGTCAGTTGATCTCGACCATGGGGAATCGCAACTACCTCGGCGGCTTCGTATCGTACCTGTTGTTCCCGTCCGTCGCGCTTGTCCTCTTCTCCCGATCGCGCTGGCTGCGCATATCGTCCTGTCTGATGATCGCGTTCTGCTTCGGGATGGCCATGCTCGTACGACAGACGGCCGTCGTCGTGGCCCTCGCATCGACCGCGGTCGCGCTGATCGTCGCAGTGGCGATCTTCCGCCCCATCGGCCCGATCCGCAAGAACAGAGTCTGGATCCTGATCTTGTTGGCGCTCATCGTCTTCACGTACCTCGTGGAGGCACCGTCGGGCCCGCTGAACTCCGTCGTCGGATTGTCGGCCGACGGCTCGTCATGGATCGGGCGGATCTGGGACTAGTATGGCGGGAGTACACGGTCGTGGGACTGGTGGGTCGGGCTCGAGATGTTCAAGGCCTCACCGTGGGTCGGCGTCGGACTCGGTAACTACAAGCTCCAGTTCCTCGACTACAAAGCCAAGTTTCTTGCCACACCGAGAGGTCAGACCTACGACTTCTACATTGCCCGTGCGGCCCAGGCGCACAACGACTACGTACAAGCGCTGGCCGAGGTCGGCATCATCGGCGGCCTGGCCATCCTTGCGTTCATGGCCGTGCTCGCCGTGTCGGTCTGGATCCGCATCACTCGGGAGACCTCCGAGGATGGACGTCTGGAGATGCTGCTCGTGGTCTGCGGCATCCTTCCCGTGTTCGTGCACGCGCTGGTGAGCTTCCCGGCTCATCTGCCCTCTTCCAGTCTCGTGTTCATCGCTCTGATCGGGATCCTGTTCTCACGTGCCTATGGAGACTCGGCGATTCGAACGACGTCCCTGTCGGGATGGGGACTGAAGGCAGCAGTTGCGACGACATGCATCGCGGGGGTTGTGGTGTCCGGGTTTGCGGTGTCCGACCTGTCGGCCAACATCCTGATGTATGCCGGCGAGCAGCAACTTCAATTGGGGAACGCCTCCGCAGCGGAAGCCCTGTTAACGAAGAGCCTTCGCTACGACTTCGCACCTCGACAGACCTACTACGAGTTGGCCAGTGCCGAGCTCAGTCTCGGGAAACAGGACGAGGCGTGGGAGCACCTCCAGATGTGCCTGACGCGCTTCCGGGATGAAGCTGTCTATCTCACCTACGCCAACCTCGCCGCAAATCGAGGCGAATTGGAGAAGGCGCAAGCGGCCGTGGATCTGCTTCTTGCCGGCCATCCCAAGCCGGTGATCGAGCAGCAGGCCCGCTATATCGAAGCCGTGATTGCCATTCAAGGCCGCGACTACGATCGGGCCATCGAACTCCTC
>CAZXQL010000134.1:0-5662 GCA_964643395.1 uncultured Thermotogae bacterium | reverse complement strand
AATCGGATCCGCTGTGCCAGCAGGAACTGGCCGGAGTAGGCCGCGCCGCCGGACGGCGGCGTGACGTTCTCGACGATCTCGAATCCCGGCTCGTAGAGGGTCAGGGTGTCCGGGTACACGGCCTCATCGCTGTTGTAGTCCTCCCCATTCTCTCGGCCGGTGAAGCGAACGACGGGGCGCAGCGTGTGTCCGTCCTCGGGAACGCCGATCGTGTAGTAGATCTTGACGATCTGGTCCTCGTCGTCGCCAACGTCGAACGTGTTGGTCACCTCGTACCACTTGCCCGTCCGGAAGTCGTCCAGATTCGGATAGTCCCCGTTGGGCAACGTGATCAGGGTCGTTGCGCCGGCCTTGACCTCGATCTTCGTGATCTCGTCGCCGTCGGCGGTGCCCATGTTGCGGATGTAGACGCGCACGATCGTAACGTCGTAGTTGTTGGAGTCGTCGTCGTACAGCCGGACGGTCTGGATCACCACGTCGTTCGTCGCCGCGGTGCCGGAATCCAGACTCTCGCTCTCATCCTCCACCCGTTCGAAGCCCTGGTCGCGGATCGTGAACGTCGATTCGGACGTCACGGACTGCTCGTAGTCGACGGGCTCGCCGTAGGCGCCCTCGCCGGTCTCCGTATCGAACACCGTCGTCTTCGTGCGGATGGTGCGCCCATCGGTGACGTTGCCGGAGGCAGCCATCTTCATCTCCGTCGTCACGGTGACCGTGCTGTTGTCAGCCGTCCAAAGCGGGAGCGGATCACCATCGCCAACTCCATCATCATCGGTATCTTCGAGGAACCAGCCGTACTGGAAGTTCATCGGGCTGCCCGGGTTCCAATTTCGAAAGCCATCAAGGTAGCCGCCCACACTGCTGACGTACTCCCCGCCACCGATCGCGATCGTGACGCGCACCTCGTCGATGTCCGTGGCGGTTGCCGTACCGAGGTTCTCCACCTGCAGAATCACCGAGCTGTCGGTCTGCGTGTGGTTGACCGTCCACGCCACGACGCTGCCGTTGGCGTCGTCGTCGGTGAACACGGCGATCTGCACGACACCCTCGTCCTGGGGGTTGAAGTAGCCCGGATCGGGCGAGGAATCATCCAACTCGTCGAATCCGCCGTCGCGAATCGTCTCGCCGGTCAGATCGGTGATCCACGAACTCGTTCCGGGCAGGCCGTCGTGCGTGTAGTCGAATAGGGCCTGCAGGTCGACGGTTTCCCCGCCTTCGACGTTGGTGCCCACCGTCACGAAGATCTTGATGTAGTGGGTCGTGTCGCCGTCCAGCGAGTAGCCAAGCGGAATCGTGATTCCGTTCGAGCTCGTGATGCCCGACAGGTTGTCGGTCGAACCGAGTTCGTTGCCGCCGTCGACGATCGTAATCCGGTCGATGTCGCTGTCTCCGGCGGTTCCTTGGTTCCGAATCGAGATCGATGCCAGGGTCACGTTCTCCCCGGCGCTTCGCGTGACACGAATCTCCATCACCTTGATCGTGTCCGTGGGGTCGAGATTCCCAGCCGCAATGTTCTGATCGGAAAAGCTGGGAAGCGCAAACGCAGCCCATGCCGAGGCTCCCACGATCACCACGGCGAGTGCGAGGCTCCTCCAACGCGTTGTCTTCATCCTTGGCCTCCTGCGACGTCGAAGTACGAATGCATGCATATCAAACCCTTCTGTTGGGGAAAGTATAGATGCCTTCCCAGAAGTGCCGAGAGAGGACCGTCCGCGCGGCTGCGCGTCTCTGTCGCTCGACGATGGGACGCATGTCCACCCTCGGAGATGGCTCAGGACGTTCGTTCTCGGGTCCAGTTTACCGTGCGGGGGATCAATGCCATCCGGACGGCCTGCACGGTCAGCTCCCCGCGATCGATGCGGCCGTTCGTCAAATGGAACACAGCGCCGCGGCGGTCGCGGTCATCGCAGTCGAGGATGCGTTCGAATGCGCCGCGCAGCGGCTCGCCGCCGAGTACGGCGTCCCGGATCGGCTCCGGCAGTTCGTACCCAGGCCCCAACCCCAGCGTGTGGGCGCCTGATCGATCGACAATGGCGCATACCTGCACCGACACCCAGCGATCGGTTCCCGGCAGCCGCAGCAGCCCAGCCTCGATTCCCACGCCCAAGTCAACGTCCGGCGCCTGAGACGCAGCGAGGGCTCTCCGTAGAGCGCCCTCCGCGACCTGCTCGCCGAGCGGCTGCTCCGGCATGTCCAGGAGGGCGTCCAAGCTTCGGACCTCCGTGGCGGATTCGCCGCGCAGCTCCGCAAATGCCTGCTCCACAGCACGAATCTTGATCGGATTGTCTGTCGCCACGGCCACGATCATGCCGTCATCGTAGCGATCGGACGTTGGATTCACAACGGGCGCGGTCGGTTGCGCCGCCTCCGGCGCTGCGCTAGTCTACTGCCACCATGCCGGACATCGTGGCCACCAATCGAAAGGCCCGCCACGAATACACCATCGACGAAGTGTTCGAGGCGGGCATCGCACTGACCGGGACGGAGGTGAAATCCCTCCGTGATCGGCGTTGCTCTCTCCAGGACGGCTACGCAGTGGCCCGCAACGGAACGGTCACGCTGAAGGGCGTTCACATCGCGCCGTACAAGCAGGGCGCTCTGTACAACGTCGACCCACTCCGCGATCGGCAACTCCTGCTTCACAAGCGTGAGATCCGCAAGTTGACGACCCAGCTCGAGGAGCGCGGATTCACCCTGGTTCCGTTGCGCATCTACTTCAAGCGCGGCAAGGCCAAGGTCGAACTCGGTCTCGCCAAAGGCAAGACCACCTACGACAAGCGCCGCAAGCTGCGCGACGAAGACGACAAACGCCGCACGCAAGAGGAACTCAAGCGCTTCTCCCGCGGCCAGAATGTATGACGCCCGGCTAAGATGTGTTTGTCACCTAAATACGTAGAATCCATGCATCCCGTAGAGGCGCAGGGGCGCAGAGATGAGCGATGCAGGAGAATGAGATAGGGACCATCGTCGTAACGGCAGCTATCCAGGTGCATCGTGATCTCGGCCCTGGTCTGCTGGAGACAGTGTATGAGGTCGTGCTTGCACACGAACTTGCAGAATCAGGTCTCTCAGTCAAACGACAAGTTCCCATTGCAGTCCATTACCACGGGATCTCATTTGACGAGGGTTTCCGAGCTGACATTGTGGTTGAGGACAAAGTCATCCTGGAACTGAAGTCGGTCCAAGCCGTGTCACCGGTGCACACGAAACAGGTTCAGACGTATCTCCGATTGACAGGCATGAAACTCGGCTACCTGTTGAACTTCGGTGCCGCGTTGATGAAGCAGGGCATCACGCGGTGCGTGAATGGGCTCGAAGAATCGCTTGCACCAAGAGATCCCAACTGATCTGTGGCTCTGTTGGGTTTGACATTCCGCCTGGCATGGTCCCTGGTGTAGTTTCATCTCTACCTCAGGGTCTCGGGGGAGCCCACGACGTGTCGCCCCATTTGTTCATAGACGCAGGAAGACAGAATCATCCCTCCGCAGAGGCGTATTGAAGCAGAGAAGACAAAGGAAGCACATGCATCAACCGCATCAGAAGAGACGTGGAGCCTCGATTGGTATGCGTGCCTCACAGGCCAAGGTCAGCCCGTATTTGTCAAGGACTTCGCTTGCGCCTCAGCGGGCGGCTGGCTTTGAGCGTTTCCTTCGTGTGCTTGATATCTTGCATGGTTTCGCTTGTGGTTTTCCCCCTGCGCCTTCGCGCCTCTGCGGGCGACGGCTCTTGACGTTTCCCCCTTCATGTCCTTCATAGTGAGTGGTTTGTGGTTCATGGTTCGTAGTTCGTGGAGTTCGTGGCGTGTAGCCTCCTGCTCTTCAGCTTTCATGGTTCCCGCTTCTTGTGATTCTCTCTGCGGCTCAGCGCCTTGAGCGAGCGTAGCGAGCGGGCGGGAGACTGGCTTCTCTTCGAGAAGCTTAGAGAATCCGACTTGGTCGTTGATTCTCTATGTCCGATCTACTGCCTTTGGCCTTCCCCCTTCATGAGCTTCATGTCCTTCATAGTGAGTGGTTTGTGGTTCATGGTTCGTAGTTCGTGGAGTTCGTGGCGTGTAGCCTCCTGCTCTTCAGCTTTCATGGTTCCCGCTTCTTGTGATTCTCTCTGCGGCTCAGCGCCTCTGCGGGAGGCCGGCTTTGACTTTCGTCTTCACGGAGATTCGCTCTTCCGTCGCTTCTAGCTTCGGAACAGGACGGCTTCGCGTTTGAAGAGCTGGACGGCAGCGGCAATGAGGAGTCCGCCGGCCACCACGTTGGCGATCAGGGTGTAGAACAGGCTCTGCAGCGTAGCGTCCCCGAGGATGATCGCTTGCAGCGCGTAGAGGGCGTTGGCCACGGGGATCAGGTAGCGGGCCCCCTCGAACGCCAGCCCACCGGTCATTGAGATCATGCCGACCAAGACGATCACCATGTAGATCGGCAGGAGGAACGTGCTCGCCTCCTTCTGACTGCGCGCGTACGACCCCACGATGATGACCAACGCGGCCAGGATGACGGCGAGAGGGATCAGAACGACCAGCATCCAGCCGAACGCCGACAGACTGAGATTGAACACGGCGCCCGAAGACCCGATCGGAGACAGACTCCCTCCGAAGAACCGTACGCCGATCAACAACCCGATCGCCGAGAGCAGCGACGAAACCAAGGACACGGTTAGGACGGTCAGGAACTTGCCCAGTACGATCTCGGTTCGCGACAGCTGCGACACCAACAGAGTCGCAATTGTGCTGCGCTCCTTCTCGCCGGCCGTAATCTCGGCCCCCAGCCCCATCGCGCCGGTCAGAATCGCCAGCACCATGAAGTAGGGCAGAAGGCGGCTGAGGATCATACGTCCGATCGACTCCCCGGTGGCGACATCGATCGTCCGGATCGTCATCGGCGGAGTCAGAGACTCGTAGTCGATGCCCAATTCACCCAGCTTGTTGGTTACCACCTGCTTGAGATAGATCTCAAGGAATCCGCGCACCTCCTGCGCCGCCGCATAGGCGAACTGGTCGGACTGGTTGTAGTAGAGGGCGACGTCGAGCCCCACGCCCTCGCCGCCCGACGGCTTGGTGACGACCATCAGAAGGTTCCCGTTCTCGTCCTTCAGCGCGGCCAGGCCGGAATCCACCGAGTCTTCACGGACCCAGTAGAACGCGTTGGACCGGGCAAGCTCGGTTTGGAATGTCTCGTCGTTCGATTGATCGACCAGGAGAATCGTCGGCGTCAAGGTCTCCAATCGGACCCTCTCGGCCTCGTTGAAGTGTCCGATCACCGACAGGATCAGAGGGTAGAAGATCAACGGGAAGAAGACAGTCAGAATCAGGGTGCGGCGATCGCGCACCGCACCCAGCAATTCCTTCGCGAAGAGCAGGCGTACGTTTTTCCACATGGTCTACGTTGTCGTATCAGCTCGTTCCCGACGGGGTTTGGACAGGCGGCTCGGACTCCGTCTGAACCGGAAGCTCGGATTCGGTCTCAACCGACGTCGCCGACTCCGTTTGAGTCGGCGCCGCTGACTGAGTCGGAGTCAGCGCTTCCTCGGACGGAGTGACCGTCTCTTCGGATCCGGCGGGCTCTTGCTCCTGCGTCGCCGGAGAAGTCTCCTCGATGGTAGGCGTCTCTTCGTCCGGCTGCGCCGGCTCGGTCGTCGGACCGACGTTCACCTGCACGCTCGAACCACT
>CAZXQL010000133.1:0-5675 GCA_964643395.1 uncultured Thermotogae bacterium | reverse complement strand
TAGGCGTCGCTGTTGCTGCAGCGGCCCTGCTCGACGACGAGGGGGTCCCGGTAGCTGCGGTACGGTCCGAGAAATGCCTCGCGGCTCGTGTCGTACCCCACGACCTCGGCGCCGACGAGCCCCATCCAGCTGTGCATCGCCAGGTCGTGGGCGAACGTGCCGTGCGCCTCGTGGGTGAGGTTGTCCTGGATCGCGATCCGCAGAAGGCCGTCCTCGGTTCGGCTGCCGCGGACGATGAACAGCGAGTACTGGAGGTTGACGCGGTCCTGGTAGGTGTTCCACTGGTTCGCGAATTCGCAGAACGTGAAGACGGACAGCCTGCGCGGCCGATCGCTCTCGTTTGTGACCTTGAGCCGCCAGTACTCGAACGCGCAGCCGAGCGGAACGAAGTAGGTCGCTTCGGTTGCGATGTCGCCGTAGCGCGACGCGATTACGGTGTAGGCCGTGCCGTGGCGGCAGACCGACTCGTAGACGTCCAAGGGCTTTCCAACCGGCTGCCACGACGCGGACCAGAGATCGGCGCTCTCTCGATCGCGCAGGTAGAAGTAGCGGCCGGGCTGATCCATCGGGACGCTGTTGAAGCGAAGCCGCAGGAATCGGCCCCGTGCGCCGGAGCGGTAGAAGCTATAACCGCCGGCGTTGTTGGTGATGATCGCCCCGTACTCGGTCGAGCCGAGATAGTTGCTCCACGACGCTGGGGTATCCGGGCGGGTGATCACGTACTCCTTCGCGTCGTCGTCGAAGTGACCGTAGCGCATCCTACGCTCCCCCGCCGTCAAGCCGGCGGATCATCTCGAGCGCGGCGCGGCTATGGTGGTACGGACACTCCCATGGCCCGGCTTTGTAGCGTTCCGGGTCCGGCCATCCGTCTGGGCCGATGCGCTTGAACCAGTCGCCGTTTCGGCGGTCGACGAAGCTCTGCTTCACGTAGCGCCAGCAGGCTTTTGCGGCGTCGCTGAAGCGTACGTCGCCGGTGAGCTGGTGGGCGTTGTAGAAGCCGACGATGGCTTCGGTCTGCGGCCACCAATCCTTTCCGAGATCAGAGACGCCGTCGGCTCCGGCTTCGGTGAACAGGCTGCCGTCTCGATCCCGCCCATCCCGCAGGACCGCGTCGACGATCCGCAGCGCAGCGCTTCGCGCCCTCTCCTCGAGGGCCGGCTCCTCGACTGCCTCGGCGGCTTCGACGAGCAGCCAGCTTGCCTCGATGTCGTGTCCGAACGAGACGCCAGGCATGAGGGATCTCCAAGAGCCATCGAAGAAGAGGGACAGGTGTCCGGTTGCGCGATCGAGAATGCGATCGACGAAGAGCTCGATGAGCTCGATCAGGCGGGCCCGAAGGCGCGGCTCGGACTGCGCGGCGAAGAGATTCGTGTAGGCCTCGAGCAGATGGAGCATCGTGTTCATCGACTTCGGTGCCTCCATGTCCCGATCGCTGAGTCGCGCGTCGCGGAGAGGCTGCCACTCCCGCGTGCTTCCTTCGAAGTAGCCGAGATCCACGTCATCGTGGCCGTGTTTCTCAAGAAGCATGAACAGACGCTGGGCTCGATTGAGACTCTCCGGATCGCCGATCGCACGGTGGTATTCACTCAGCGCGTAGATCCCAAAAGCCTGGGCGTAGTGCTGCTTGCGGTCGGAGATCGGGACGCCGCTGCCGTCGACGAACCAGTAGAGGCCGTCGTGAACGGGATCCCAGAAGTGCTCCACGAGATTGCGGTAGGCCCAGCGTGCCGTCTCTTCGTAGGCGGAATCGCCGAGTTGCCGTCGCGCCGCGGCGAAGGTCCAGAGAAACCGCGTGGCCAGCACGGCTGACCGTGGAACCCCATCGTCGATCGCGAGTTCGTTGGTCACTGCGCCGTGGAGCCCGCCGTTGGCCCGGTCCATGGGCACCGTCCTCCAGAACGGCAGGATGTTGCTCACAAGTTCGTCTCTGAACTCCTCCCGCCACGCCTTGGCATCGACTCTCTGCTGCATTCCGCCTCGTTCCTTTCGGATCAGTTCATCCCATCCACCACGCATCGACTAGCGAGAGGCAACGACTCCCGGTCCTTCCCCTCAGCGCCACCTCCGGCAGCTTCTCTCCATAGCTAGCCTTCCCCCTGCGTCTCGTCGCCGTGCTGCGCGCCGACCTCGCGGGGCAGCGTCCGGATGATCCGCGCCGGGTTGCCGACGGCGACGCTGTCGCTTGGAATGTTCTTCGTGACGACCGATCCGGCTCCGATTACGCAGCGATCGCCGATGGTGACGCCCGGGCAGATGACGGCGTTGCCACCGATCCAGCAGTCGGCTCCGATCGTTACCGGCTGTGCGCTCTCCAGTGCGGCGCGTCGGGATCGGGCCTCGAGCGGGTGGGTCGACGTGTAGATCTGGACGTTGGGGCCGAACTGCGTGTAGGCGCCGATGCGCACCGGCGCGGCGTCGAGCACGACGCAGTTGAAGTTGAAGTAGACGTGGAGACCGCCGTAGATGTTGTAGCCGTAGTCGCAATAGAAAGGGGGCTGGATCCATGTCGACGGCGAAGCATTGGGGAGCAGCTCACGGACGATCTCGACGGAGGACCCGGGAGCCCCGGCCGCCTGCAGCACGTTGAGTCGGTGAAGGATCTCACGTGCTCGACGACGCTCCTCGAAAAGCGTCTCGTCCGACGGATCGTAGGGCTCGCCGCGCAGCATCTTCTGCTTCTCTGTCTCCGTCATGCTCCGCTCCCCCGGCTTACCCGTCTGGCAGGCTCTCCGTCCGATACTCGTCGATGCGGCCGATTCGGTCTCCCAGGAACGAGACGACGCTTGCTCCGAGAAACGCGGCGGTCTTGTCGAAGCAGCGACAGCGGAAGCTCCACTGCGCCGTGGCGATCTCGCTCTCTGCGTCATAAGCGAAGCTCAGGATGTGCCAGTCGAGCACGTGACCGCCTGTCGGCGTAGCGTGCCAGTCCGCAAACCATCGGCTTGCCTCCGCCGATCCGCGGTGTGTCGAGCCATCGCACTCCGCCACAACGACTCCCTCGGCCAACGTGGTCATGAAGGCCTCGAGGTCGCGCGTCCGCCAACTCATGACGTACCTCTCGAAGAGCCGCCCTGCCGTCTCTCGATCCATCGCCTCACACCCGCTCCGCCGACTGCCAGGTTGCCTTGCGCGGCGGGCAGCACGCCTTCTCTCCTGCCTCTCGGCCGTCCTCCGCCCGCAAAAGCCGGGCCCCGGACTCCGTCTTGCGGCGCCTCTGGCCTGGGGCTCGTGCGGCCCGAAGCGCCTTGAGGTCTCGTTCCCACTTCTGCATGAACAAGATTCCGAGATCCATTATCGCACTCCTCCCAGCGAAATGCAACCGGTTGCAAACGTCATCAAGAAAGAACTACGCCGAAGACCGAACGACCAAACGGACCGGAACGGTCACGTTGGTCACCATTCGTGTCTGTAGATACTCCACCAGGTTCTTGGCCAGGAGCCGTCCTACGTCGGGAATGTTCTGCCGGATCGTCGTCAGCGGTGGATTGCTGTGGGCAGCAATGGAAAGGTCATCGTATCCGACGACGGCGACGTCCTCCGGGACGCGCCGTCCGGAAGCTCGGATCACGTCCATGGCCGCGATGGCCATCAGGTCGCTGTTGACGAAGACGCCGTCGAGATCCGCTGCCCGATCGAGAAGCTGCCGCATCACTTGGGCACCGGAGGTGTCGGAGTAGTCGCCGTATCCGACGAGATTCGCCTCGACCGTCCTTCCGTCCGCTTCGAGTGCGGAGGCGTAGCCTTCGTAGCGATGCTTGACCTCGTACTCCCCAGGAGGGCCGCCGAGAAACGCGATCTGCTGACAGCCGCGCTTGATCAGGTGTTCGGTTGCCTGTCTCCCGCCGGAGACATCGTCACCGATGATCGAACAGAAGCTCTGGCCTGCCATCGGGAAGCCCCAGACGATGAACGGTGCATTCAGTTCGAGCAGTTCCTTGACGTGGAGCTGCTTCCGGGTCGATGTGTGGAGAATGAACCCGTCAACTCGGCCGGTGTCGAGGTACTGACGAGCCCAACTGGCGTCGTGCGGATCGACGTGAAGAATCAGCGTGTCGTACCCGTTCTCGTGAAGGCCCCGCGTGATCCCGCCGAGGATCTCCAATCCGAGTAGGTCAGCCCACGAGAAGTCCTTGTGGTAGGCGTGCGTGACGAAGGCAATCGTCCGACTCTCGCGGAGGCTCAACCGTCGTGCGGGTGCGTTGACTTGAAATCGGTGCTGGCGCGCGATGGAGCGGATCCTCTCCCGAGTTTCCTCAGCGACGAGAGGACTGTCGTTCAAAGCCCGTGAGACGGTCGACTTCGACACACCGGCGATCCGTGCGATGTCGGCAATCGTCCGTACTGTCTCGGATTCCATCGGCGCTCCTTATGTTGGCATCCATTATGCAACCGGTTGCATCGTATCCATCCTCACGGGTGCTGTCAAGGGCCGAGTTGGCTGTTCGATGCGCTCATTGAGTCGGGCGAGTAACTCTTCGGGATTGGAATCGATCGACCGGCTATGATCAAACGTGGCGCTTGGCGGGATCGGTCTGCCTAGCATGGGCGTGGCGCATCGCCGCTCGAGAGGAGGACGAGGAGTGACATCGCGTGAACGGGTTTTGAAGGCGGTGAGGCACGAGGAGCCCGACCGGGTTCCCATTGTGATCGGTGTCAGCAACGCAACAGGGATCAAGATGCAGGTGTATCGTCGTCTGAAAGCGTTGCTTGGGATCGACGAGCCGGACGAGTCCCTGTACGACTGGCCGGAGTTGGGGACCGCAAGGGTGGACGAGACGACGCTCGTTCGACTCGGAAGTGACGTTCGCGGCGTGTGGGACCTGGAACCGAAGGCGATCCGAGCCCGCAACGCGGAGCGCCGGCCACACTCGCCGTACATCGATTCGTGGGGATCCGGGCAACGCGAGATCTCGCCGGGCGAGTGGTTCCCGGGAGTGCATCCGCTGGCAGGCGCCACGACGACCGAGGAACTGGCTGCCTATCCATGGCCGGATCCGAGCGATCCGACGCGCTTCGAACATACAGGTACGTCTGCGAAACAGCTGGCCGAGGAAGGCAACTACGCGATCATGGCAACGCCGTGGCTGCTGTTCCCTCTGGAGCGGGCGTTCGCGATGCAGGGGATGGATACGTTCCTGATGAACCTGGCCATGCGTCCGAAGTTCGCACGTTCCTTGCTGGAGCGCATTGCCGGCGTCTGCAAAGGGATCATGGAGGGGTTCCTCCGCGAAGTAGGCGACCGGATCGACATCATCAAGATCGGCGACGATCTGGGCACGCAGAAGAGACTTCTCATCTCGCCGCAGATGTACCGTGAGATCCTCAAGCCGATCCATGCGGACTTCATCCGGTTCATCAAGGAACGTACAGAGGCGAAGGTGTTCTTCCATTCGGACGGAGACGTCTTCCCGCTGATCGAGGACTTCATCGAGATCGGTGTCGACATCCTGAATCCGATCCAGACGTCGGCCGGCAAGATGTCCGACCTCGCCGAACTCAAGCGACGATTCGGGCGGGACATCGCCTTCTGCGGCGCAATCGATACGCACCACATCCTCCCCCATGGCTCGGCCGGCGAAATCCGCGATGAGGTCAACCGGGTGATCGATATCCTGGCGCCGGGGGGCGGCTACCTGGTCTCGTCCGTCCACACGATCATGAACGATGTTCCGACG
>CAZXQL010000132.1:0-5676 GCA_964643395.1 uncultured Thermotogae bacterium | reverse complement strand
GTACGAAGTCTCGCATCGGACGAATGCCGGTTGCCTCCCAATCGACGAGCTTGCGACCCCGTCGACTTCCACCAATGATGCGCACGGCACCCCCTTGCAGCGTTGAAACCACGTCGCTATGATCGACTGCGTTCGTGGGTTCACTAGAGCATAAGAGAGGGGGGCTCCGTCATTCAACCGCTTCCGCAAGCCTTTCAGTCGGTCTGTTTCGATTTGGATGGCACCTTGAGCTATTACCCCCTGTCGACGCCTCAGGTCCTTCATCAGGCATTCCGTCGCGCGCGTGTCCCCGAAGAGCCTTTTGGAGAGTTGGACCTCGTCGCCAAGCGATACGACGAGCTGTGGTTATCCATGGAGCAAACTGCAAGCTCCACCGACTTGCTTCGTCTTGGCATCATGACCAAGCTGTTCGAGGAATTCGACACCGATGATGACGACGCCGCGCAGCGAATGGCTCGTGCGTACGGCGAAGTGCGGGCGGAGACGGGCGTCCTGCCGTACCCCGGAATCGAGCGACTGCTTGATGATCTGCGGCCGCGCTATCGACTGGGCCTTCTGACCAACGGTCCGTCCGACATGCAGTGGGACAAGATCAGAACTCTCGGCCTCGAATCGCGATTCGACGCCATCATCGTGGCCGGGGATGTGGGCATCTACAAGCCGGACGCACGCGTGTTCGAGCTTCTCCTCGACCAGCTGGATTCGGCGGCGGAACGAACCCTGTTCGTCGGCGATTCCTATGCCGCTGACATCGCGGGCGCCCATCGAGCGGGTCTGCATACCGCGTGGATCGTGCGGAATTCGATGGAGGCCGAGATGGACATTTCGCCCGCATTTGTGCGATCCGACGTATCCGAACTCCGCGAGGTGCTGCTGTGAAGCGCTGGATCGGGGCCGCTGTACTCCTGACGATCGGCCTGTTGGCCCTGAGTCCCGTTGCGGCAAGTGCCCAGACGATTGAACTTCCCCGCCCGGTGCCCGCGTTCAGCCAGGCCTACACGGAAGGGCCGAACGCTTGGGGCAACTGCGGCCTGGGGACCGTCGGATGCCCTGATCAGATCTGCACGACAGGCTGTCTGGTGACCGCGTTTTCATCGGTGCTCGCCTACTATCAGATCTCGCTGAGCGTATCGGCCGAGGGGTCGTGCACCGGTGAAGCGCGCACTGGCATGGATCCCGGCATCTTCAACGACTGGTTGCGCCAGCAGGGTGGGTACGGCCGATGTTCTCAGGACCCAGCGGGGAATTGCTGCCTCATCTGGGAGCAGCTGCCTGCGGGACTGGAGATTACGACCCACGTGAACCGCAGTGAGGCCGGTCTCAGCCCCGTGTCGTCGGTGGTCATCGATCACGCCTTGCGTCAGGGGTATCCGGTGGTTGCTGGCGTTCATTGGGGATCGTACTGCAGCGGGTCTTCGGGGCAGAGCGAGGATTGCCATTGGGTTGTGATCACCGGGAAGCGTGACGGCGCCTACACGATCATGGATCCGTACAACCCCGATCCAACAAGCCCGTACGGAGTTCGAACCACGCTCGCAGCCGGCGTGCACGGAAGCTACATCGTCGACCGTTTCGTGGTCGTCGAGGGCAAAGAGCATCCGGAGATGGGATTGCAGCTGACCGCCGAGCCGCAGGGCCTCGTCTATCAAGTCGGACAGCGCATTCGCCTCACGTTGAGCACGGCCGATGACTCGACAGCAGTGCTACCGTTCGCTCGGGTCACGACGCCTGCGGGCCTCGTGGCCTACGCGGTTCTTGACGAGAAAGCGAAGGATGGCATCCGGTACTCGACGTCCCGATCAAGTCTGATTCCCGATCCGCGCTCGCTTGCGGGTGGTTGGACGTGGTACGACACGATGCTCGACACGGCGGACGTCGGAAACTGGACTTGGGAAGTGTGGACCGAACTTCCCGATGCCCCCGGCACACGTCTTGAGCGACGGATCTTTTCGTACGATGTTGTGCCGGCGGAAGGTTCCGTCGGAGCGACTCTTCTTGGAGTCCTCCTCGTCGTCGGCATCGCCGCCGTTGCGTTCTGGTTTGTACTGAGATCGGGCGCTCCGTAGTCTGCGCTAGCGCGAGAACAGCCCGACAAGCGTGGCGATTCCCACGACACCACAGTAGATCGAGAAGATCCATAGACGGCCGCGTTGGACCAGGCTGAGAACGAGTCGAAGCGCCACCCATCCAGTCCCGAATGCAATCAGCGTCCCGACGATGATGCCGAGCCAGTTCTCCGACTGCGGCGTTCTGAGCGCCTCCAACAGATGCAGCAACCCGGCGCCGAACAAGGCGGGAGCACCGAGCAGGAATGAGAATCGCGCCGCCTGCCTGGCTGACAGCCCGGCCGCTCTGCCTGCAGAGATCGTCGTCCCGCTGCGCGACACTCCGGGGAACACCGACGCGGCTTGTGCCAATCCAACGATGACGGCGTCGCTGAACCGCAGAGACGGCCGCGGCGTGCGGCTGGCCCATCGATGCCCCAGGAACAACACACCCGCCGTGACGATCAATCCCACTCCAACAGCCACCAGGGATGAGAATGCAGATTCGATCGTCGTCTGAAGGAGAAGAGCGATCACAACAATGGGGACGGAGCCGGCAATGATGAACCCGACTTCCTTGCGCTGCTCGATGTCTCCCCTTCCTCGCAGGGATCGGAGGAGCCCGAGAATGTCCGCGCGAAAGACGATCAGGATGGCAAGCAGCGTGCCCCAGTGAAGCATCGATTCCAGAAGCACGCCGGGGGGGTCGAGCCGGATCAGTTTCTCGGCAATCACGAGATGCCCGGAACTCGATACCGGAAGGAACTCCGTCAGCCCCTGCACCAATCCTAACAGCACGTAGCGGATCATTTCGTGTCTTTCAGGCCGAAGCCGATCGAGAGCGCGCCCATGTGACAGCCGTCCACACAGCGCCCGCACTTGATGCAGTTATGGCTGTCGTACTGCGTGTGCGGCTCGATTCCCATCGGACACTCCGATGTACAAGCGGCGCAGCCGCTGCACAGCTTGCGATCGAGTTTCAAACGCAAGAAGCTCACCCGATTGAACAGCGAGAGCAAGGCGCCCAGTGGGCACAAGTAGCGGCACCAGAACCGCGCGATCACGACCATGCCGACCAGTGTCCCGGCGAGCGTCCCCATGTGCACGAGGAACGGCCGGTTGACTTCGGCGACTCCCGTGAACAGGTACGGGATCGATGCCTCGAGCGAGGCCACGGGACAGAGCTTGCAGAAGATCGTGTCCGCGAACGCCCACGCTGCGAACAGCGTTGCTGCCAGCACAAGGAATTTGGCGTAGGACACGCTGTTGCGAATCTTCACCTTCCTGAACGAGAGAAGGTCGTTCAGGGTTCCGAACGGGCAGAACCATCCGCAGAACCCTCGGCCGGCAGCCAAACCGTAGAGGGCCATCATCCCGATCCAGAAGTACGGGACGGTCCCGAAGATGATCAGATTCTGCGCCAACCCGATCGGGCAGACCGTGATTGCCCATGGACAGGCGTAGCAGTGCAGCCCCGGAAAGATCAGGTGGGTCATGCCGATCCCGGTCACACCGAAGAACCCGAGGATCAGGCCCAACGATTGTCCGAGCCGACGCCCCCTGGCGATCCTCATGGTGCCGCCTCCAAAAGTGTGAGGAGTCGGTCTTCGAGATGATCGATCCCGAACACGACGCCCCCGGTGTCCACACGAACGATCGCAGGCACGATCGTTCTCTCCGATTGAACGATGCCGTAGTGGTCGGCGACATCCCGCGCCTGGTCCACGTCAATGAACTGATACGATACCAGGGGGGTTAGTTCGGCGACCTGTTCGACCATCGCCTCGGCGTAGGGACATGCATGGCACCAGATGGCCGTGAAGACAAGAAGCTCAATCGGGTGCCCCAAGGCCGCAATCCGCGAGCGGCCATCAGCGGAGAGCACCGGATCACGGTGAGGCGTTTCCTCGAGCCCCACACACGACGTACATAGGACGGCCCCGATGCTCTGAGCCTGTTGATCCTGCTTGAGGGACAGTCCGTATCCCAGTCCGCCCGCCAGGACCACGACCAGAAGCCCGAGCACCCACCACCGCTTCCCCGTCAGTCCGCCGGCAATCAGCGCGATGACAAGGGCGAGCCCCAACCCCGTCGGGAAAGCGACGTTCCAGAACCAAGCTCCGGACCGCGCTTTGCGAGTAGCGGGCGTCCCATTCTGGTCCTCGTCGGGTTCGACCGTTTCGGGAACGATCTGCAGCGGAAGCGAGAGGTTCTCGACGATCTGGAAGCACTGGTCCTCGATGCAATAGGTGTAGATAAGCTCGAACTCCGCCGTAGCGTCTCCGACCATCGCATCGTCCGTCGGCGCGAGCGCAAGTTCGATGGACGCATCGGAGAACGGGTCCAACAGCGGGATCGGCTCGACATCGCCCAGCCTTACGGGGCCACCCACGAGATCGACTTCGATGTCGTCTGCCTCGTAGACCGACGGATTGGAGACGTGGATCCAAGCGGATGCGGAGTTTTCAAGCGGCAGCGCCAGGAACTGCGGGTCCAGCGAAAACTCGAGGATCGGAGTCTGCGCGAGCCCCGTCAGCGCGCACGCGACAAGCAGAGCCAGCATCACAGCGAGCCGTCTCTCCCATCCGCGTCCCCGCCGTTCTTCATCGCTCATGTGCCGCTACTCCCCGCTTTCGACAAGATCCCCCACAGTGGCGACAAGGTCGTCGCCGCGCAGTCCTCGGGCATAGATGACGCCGGTCCGATCGATCACGTACGTCATCGGAATCCCCGCAATGCGGTACAGACTCCCAATCGGACCGGAATCGGAATCGAAGATCTGCCAATACGTCAGCCCATGCTCCACAACCGCATCCAGGAAGCTGCTCTCCGATCGGTCAAGGTCGATTCCCACGACTTGAACGCCGCGGTCGGCGAACTCCTCAGCGATGCTCTCCACCGTCGGCAACTCCTCCACGCACGGTCCGCACCAGCTGGCCCAGAAGTCCAGAACCACGATCTGTCCTTGAAATCCCGCCAGCGAAAGAGGCTCGCCGGTCGCGTCGTCGGTGCCCTCGAACATCGGTGCAGGGTACCCGGCCAGCAGGGGCAGCTTGGGCGGCACGTACTCGTCGGACTCGACAATCTGGATTTGGGATCCGTCCCCTGAAATCCCGGCCGCCTCGTACACGATCCCGGCGAGGTTGAACGGCTCGCCAAGGGAGAAGACTTCGTGCGAGTCAGCCGCGAAGAGCAGCCTGCCGTTCCCATCGACATCAATGATGAGCGTATCGCCCCCCAGCATGTCGTAGCGCCCGTCGGAATCGTCGTCGATGACGGCCAGCTGGTAGTCGGTGTCACCAAGGCGGATTTCTCCTGTTCGGAACGAATTACGGCAGTATGTGATCACAGTCGGCGTGAACGGGCTCCAGTAGAGGTACGCCTGGTACGGCGCCGTCGTCCCATCATCGTACTGAATCTCGAACGAAACGTCGGCCAGATGGCTTCCATTCATCGGAGGACCGTCCCATGCGATGTCCTGCAATCCGCCGCTGAGATCGACGTCGACGTAGAGATCGATGGCGTCGCCAACCCGATCAATCATCACCGGATAATCCCCATTGCCAAGCGGGATTTCTCCGTACAGGGGCTCCCCCGTCGCGTGGGGCCAATCGATCCTCTCGATCGGAGT
>CAZXQL010000131.1:0-5724 GCA_964643395.1 uncultured Thermotogae bacterium | reverse complement strand
CCATCGGCGCGATCACGGGAAGATGAAACAGCCAGCGCCAGAGCCCATCCAATCCGCGCGAGGAGTCCAGGAGCCACTTCCCAATGGCGTAGGAGGCCGGAGCGGTCGCGAGAGACAACAGCTTGAACAGCCCCATCGAGATCAAGAACGCTCGAAACGAGCAGCGAAACAGCAAGGCCAGAGTCGCCGGGATCACGATGTGGAGTCCCGTAGGAGGAATTCCGGCGAACGCGCCCAACGCAAACGCGTACGCGATCTGATTGGGCGAGAGATTCGACTTCAGGATGGCAAGCGCCTTCTTGAGCAGAGCCATCGGCGTCGGAAGCAGCATGGGTTTCCCCCTCTTGTGCCATCCATTCTAGATCGTCGCCGCCGCCACCGGCAACGCGGCATCGCCGCCCGAGCGCCGCCGGCGTGGAGCGACTTGTCTTGGCATCGACACGTTCCTTGCCTACACTCTCGTGCAAGAGAATGTGAGGAGGGTGATGACGGTGAAGACGGTGGGGGTTCTGATCGGATTGTTGGTATGGGGAAGCATCGCGGTGTTCGGCCTATCGGTGTGCGATTACAAGGCTCCTGAGACGGCGTTGACCAACGCGCAACTATCGTTTACGTATCGCTACTACGACGATGCGACGACGACCGGTGTGGATGTGAATTCGGGCCGGGTGGCCGCGGACTACGATCAACTCTATGCATCGCCGGATTACGGCTTCACGATGTCCGGCGCGGTGGAAGTGCAGCTCGATGACTTCATGCCCACGGGGTGGCTGGGACGGGCCGGCGCCACGTATCGATACTACCCAATGCAGGACTCGCCGTTCTTCGCGTTCGGCGACGTCCAGGCATCCTCGGCGACGGGACAACTACGACCGGGCGTCGATGTGCGGTTCGGCGGCGGAGTCGGCCGGTTTTCCGATGTCACGCCGATGGTCAAGGCACTCATGATTCAAAAAGAGCTCGCGCGGATGGGCGCCATCCCAAGCGCTCTGCCGGATGACGTCGTGATAGCGATCGCCGGGATCATCGGCCGCAAGGCGGAGTACGCGACCCTCACAGATCTCGTCACCGACATCGCGACGCTGGTGAATACCGGCGCGGGCGTCACCCTCGATTCCAGGCAGACTCTCACGATCGAAGACGTCGTGCAGCAGAAGGGGGACTCGCGTCAGTGTGGCTGGGCGTTGCAGGCGGGAATCGGATACGAGCTGGTGGACCCGTTCGGCAACCCTCAGAACGTCATTGTGGCCGCGACAGCCGATGCAGCGTTTTCGTTCGGAGATGACCAGTTCATGCTCCACGCCGACCTGTCCGGACCGTTCGACATCATGAACGAGAACACGCTTTCGGTCGATCTCAGCCATGACTTCACACTGTCTAGCGGCTCGACGCTGACCACGACAGCCACCCTGCAGCGTGTACAGCCCGCCGGCGGATCGGCCACCATGAGCCGCGCCGGAAGCATTGGGTTGTCGTTCAATGTCGGGGGAGCCGACGTGATGTTGCTGCTATCCCTCACACACGATACCGGGGATCCGGGTTGGTCGGTCGACTTCTCGATCTCCGCCTCAATGGACCTGTTGTAGTCGAATCATCCTACGGAAGCGGCGCGCCGCCTTGTCCAGCAAGGCGGCGCGCTCTATTGAACGGGCCCCACACCATGCCGAAGCCGTGAACCTCCGGCAAGCCACGGTCTACTCACAGCCGGAGCGTGAATCAATGCGATCGTAGATTGAAGCGGAGCCTGCGACCGCCGAGACTTCATTTGAGGAGTCGTCGCCCGTGCGGTGTAATTATGGGCGCTTGGCGAGGTAGGGGTAGCCTACGTAGGGATTCCGGGAGGGACAACATGAAGGATTTCTTCGGTGAACCGCGGCGCCGACGGTATCGCATGTGGACGATCTACTCAGTGTTGTTTGCGCTCGTCGTTCTCGGCGGGTACTTCCTCACCCACCAGGTGATCAATCAGCCGTGGTCGGCTCGGTCCAATGCAGGAAGTGCCGTCGTCGGAGACCAGATCTACCTCGTGGGCGGCCAGTCGGACTCGACAGGCAGGCTGCTCGATGAGGTCGTGCGCGTCGATATCGAGCGCTCGACCGTGAATTTCGTGGCCCATCTTCCGTACGTGTGCTACCTGCCCGCCATCACAACCGACGCGGATGCGTTGTTCGTCGTGGGAGGATATGACGGACATGCGTACCGCTCCGAGATCATCCGCGTCGCGGATGGAGATGTCCAAGTCGTCGGGCGGCTGCCCAGTCCGAGATCGTACGGTGCAGCCGTCATCATCGACGGAACCCTCTACTATGCCGGCGGATGGGATGGGAGCAGCCGGCTGGACGAGATCGTCGCCGTCGACCTCGCAACGGACGAATCGGCCGTCGTGGGGCATTTATCGTCTCCGCGCCAGTACGTTTCCGCGACCGTCGTCGAAGGACGAGCGTACTTCGTCGGCGGCGAAGAGGAGGGAGCGAACTTCTCGGACGAGATCGTGGAGTTCGACCCGGTCGCCGGCGTCGTGAGCCGAGTGGGACACTTGCCGAGCGGCCGCTACCTCACGAGCGTCGTCCCCTGGAACGGCGGCTTGCTCGTCCTGACCGGCAAGAACGAGAGGTACCTGGACGACGTCGTCACGGTCACACTCACCGAGGCAGCGATCCACTCCGAGACCACCGATCACATCCCCGATTTGACCTGGCATTTGGTGGTCGAAGTGGTCGACGATCGAATCTTCATCATGGGTGGCGCCAGCACGTCGACCAAGAGAACGCTCCGATTTCTGGAGTACGTTCCTGCGTCGAAGGAACTCATCCCGTTCGTGCTACGAGGACACGCGTGGCAGTAGCCATCCTGCAAGCAGGGCTACAGGTGCCCCGCCTGGCGTAGGGATAAGAACCCGTCGCACGTCACAATGAGATGATCCAATACGCGGATGCCCAGCAACTCGCCCGCATTCGCGAGCCTGCGCGTAATCGCGATGTCTTCGGGGCTCGCCTCCAGCGTCCCGGAAGGATGGTTGTGCGCGCACAGAATCGACGCCGCGCGGTCGGTGATCGGATCGGCGTACACCTCGCGCGGATGAACCTGGTTGGAGTCGAGCAATCCCACCGTGACCACACGTGTGGCCAGAACCTCGTTCGCGCCGTTGAGAGACAAGCAGACGAAGTGCTCTTGCTTCTCATTGCGAATGCCGGCCAGATAAGGGAGAGCGTCCTCCGCATCGCGGATGACGGCTCGCCGGCGAGACAGATGACGACGCCCGAGTTCCATCGCCGCGACGACCTGGCACGCCTTCGCCTTGCCGACCCCTCCCACCTTCAGGAGCTGTGCCGTGTCGACCTTCGAAAGGTCGCCGTTGGACGCATGCAGTATCTTCGCCGCCACGTCCAGCACCCCGGATCTCTGAGTCCCGCTTCCCAGCAGAACGGCAAGCAACTCGGCGTCGGACAGCGCCGTTTCTCCCTTTGTAAGCAGCTTCTCGCGAGGCCGATCTACGCTCGACAACTCGCCGATACGTGTATTGGGCGACCATCGGTGCGGGAACGCTTCACTGACGTATGTGCCTTCTTTCATGGCGATCGCGTGATCATACGCATTTTTCGCATCGCATATCAAGTTCGCCGTATTCTGCTGACAAAGGCGGATAGGCAAGTGCTAAGCGGCTTCCGCAGGCTCCGGCTCGAGGCTCCCGTCGACCGCATCGTAGTCGGACAGGAGGATTTCGATGTCACGGACCGGCCGATACAGGAATCCGCCCAAGCCGGCCAAACACCCCAGAACGCCGAACGCCACAAACATCAATCCCATGCCGGCACCCGGACCGGACCCCACCAGCGGAGCCAACACACGTGCCAAACCGCTCGAACCGGCCATGAGCGGCTCGAACACGCGGTCCGCCAACACCCCCGAAAGGGGGAGAGCCACCGCGCCGCCGATCTGGCCGATCAGGATTCGAGCGGAGAAGACGCGCCCTTGCAGGTGCGGAGGGATCTTCGACTGCCAGATCGCATGACTGGCGCCGTTGGCGAGTGGGATCAGAACCGTCGTGAGAAACGCGCCGATTCCCCACACGACGATTTCGCGGCCGATCCCCAGGATGACGTTTCCGAACAAGCTCGTGACGATGACGCTCAGGAGCAACGCCCGCACCTTCCGCTTGGGACCTCCCCAGATGCTCACCAAACCCCCGCCCACGATGCCGGCAATCCCGAAGATCATCATTACCGTACCCAGGGCCAGCTCGTTGTTCCCCGTCCGGGCAAGGATCATCGCCGACAAGACGCCTCCGCTTGACGAGAGGAGGAGATTGAGGACGAAATACAGAAGCAGAAGCCCGATCAAGCTTCGACTGGCCGAGATGTACCGGAACCCGAACACGCAGTCCGCCAGGAGATTGCGCGTCCGCGCCTCCGAGATGTGATGCTCGGCCGGCTGCGGAATGGAAACCAGCAACAGTGCGACAACCGCAAACGAGAACGTCACGATATCGATCACCATGATCCCGCCGATGCCCAGGATGACGAGTAACGCCCCCGCCGCCATCGGCGCAAACACCGTGGAGATCGACCGGGCTAATCCGAGCATGGAGTTGGCGCGTGTGAACTGCTCCTTGGGCAGCATCAGCGAGATCGATGCCGAGTACGCCGGGAACTGGAACGATCCGAACGCTCCGGAAAAGGCCGCCGCTGCGTAGAGGTGCCAGATCTGCAGCAGATCAAGCTGGTAGAGGATGAAGACGGCAACCGTCCCGAGCCCGGCGGCCAAGTCGCTGGCAATCATGAGGAACTTGCGGTTCCACCGATCGACCAGTGCACCGGCCAGCGGAGTGAAGATGATGCGCGGGAAGTAGCCGAAGAAGGCGACGAGCGCCAGGGCCGTCGCTTCTCCCGTCACCTGCCAGGCCCAGATCGTCAGTGCAAACTGGGTCATTCCGGATCCGAGCAGACTCACGACCTGCCCAAACCACACGACGGTGAATCCGAACATCCCCGAAAGCCGCGTCCTCCGCATGGCGCCCTCCCGATTCGTCAATCGTTCGCGATGGTGAGTGGAGAATCAACCGAGAATCGTTCATCGCGGCTGCAACACGGAACCAGCAGCGGAGTTTGGCTCATCCCGCAATGGTTCTATGACGCGGGATGGGCAGCCATGTCCGGTTATTTCCGCACCATTCAGGCCGTGCGGAAACAACAGCCATGTCGGGGTTGATCCCAATACACTCAATTCGCAGCGGGATCAACGACCAAGGTCGAGTTATACTCTCCCCCTTATGCGAAACTTGACCCTACTGATTGGCGCATTGGCACTGGGTCTCGTGTTGGTCTTCGTTCTGGTCGGCGACAGCGGCGATGGGCAGCGGCCCGCCGCGTCAGCCGAAGGCAACTTCACAGTTGTCGAACTGAATGCACACTGGCTGTTTGATGGCATCGGGGAAGAGCAGTTCTACGACGCCCCGCAATCCGAAGCCGACGCCGAGAAGCACCTTACGGACGTCGCCGATTATCTCGCCACCATCAACGCCGACTTCATCTCCATCGAGGAGATCGAGTCCGCAGACATGCTCCACCGGCTCAACGAGAAGCTGGGCGGAGAGTACTACGAGATCTTCGTCCAGGGAACCGATGATAGTACGGGACAGGACGTTGCAGCCTTGTCCAAGCTCCCCGTTCTCGACATGGGACGAACTGACGAAGCCCAAACGTATCCGATCCCAGGATCGACCAT
>CAZXQL010000130.1:0-5871 GCA_964643395.1 uncultured Thermotogae bacterium | reverse complement strand
GCGAGGGACTCGATGGGCGCGGCATCGAACACCTTGGCGAACACGACCAGCGACCGACGCATGCTGTCGAGCAGTTCCTGTTTGGACTCCGCGGCTTGTGCGTAGGTAACCTTACCTTCAGCCGTAATTTGCCAGCGGGACGTACCTTCCGGCTCCTCGACCTCACAGATCAACCCCGACTCACGCATCGCGGCAAGCATCGGATACAGCGACCCCGCAGACGGTCTCCAGAACCCTGTCTCGGTCTCAATCGCCTTCATCAAGCCGTAGCCGGTCCGCCGTTGCTCGCTGAGGAGCCGCAGGACGTAGAACTTCAGGTGTCCGCGCCGTATCTCATGCATGTTCGGCTCCTACTGATCCGGAATCGCAAACCAAGCCTCATCGAAGGCACCGTTGATCCGATAGTCGAGTACGCGAATCTCCATCACGAGTTCGTCGCTCTTGTAGATTAGGATCGCCACCGGCGCACCGTCAAGTACGTTCACTAGCACAACCTGCTTGTCGTCATCCTGCGACAGCGTCAGGACATCGACCTCGAGCGCTTCGTCCGTGCTCTCGAGTACGAATGTCTCACCGTCTTCCGCGACCTCGACGATCGAGTGCGCCAACGTTGCCGACGCGGACTGCGTAACGAAGTCGTACAGGAATCCCATCTCTTCGCCTTGATTGCCGCCGTTTCCGTTGACGTCCTGCCACACGCTTCGATGGAGGCTTGGAATGTAGGTGTAGAAGCTGTCGGCGTTCAGGATCATCGTCTGGCCCTGCACTGTCGCGGGGGCCGTATAGACAATGCGCATCCGATTGGGAGGGACGAAGTCGAAGGTGAATTCGATCGTTGAGTCGCTTCGCGCGTCGTGCCGAATCATGCGGACCGCTGCCGAGTAGGCGGTGAGACTCTGCGACGTCGCGCCGACGGTCTCCAGGAGATCGGGCGTCTGTCCAAGTCCGGTGGCTCCCATCGCAGCCACCAGCGCCATCGCTACCAGGAACCATCGAATCGTCTGCCTCATGCTTGAACCTCCATCTTGCGTAGGGAACGTATCAGTAGGACCAACGCGAACGCGAATCCGATCACGCCGACCCACATACCGAAGTGATAGATGCGAACGTAGGCTGCGATCAGGTTGTCCAGCGCGAACAGCGACGAGAAGTCTGTCTGCGACAGAACGAACCCGGCAATGGTCGGGCCGATGATGCCGCCAAGCGTGCGCGATAGGCTGACAATCCCCGAGGTGACTCCCTCGCGGCCTTGCCCTCCCTCTCGCATGCCGATCACATTGATGGGCGTCATCAGGCTTCCCAAGCCGGCCCCGGCGACGGCGCTGCCCACGTAGTATGCCCATGTCGGCTGCGGGATGGACGTGATCAGCACGAACCCGAGCGTCGTCATCGCCAGGCTGAAGGCCAAGGCCTTCTCCGGTCCGAACCGGTCGCTCAGCGCTCCCGTGGCGCCGGCGGCGAGAATCATCGTCGCTGCCATCAGATTGATCGAGTAGGACGCCTGCGCCACCGTGTAGCCGAGCGATACCTGGGCAAAGCTTGGGAGGAACGTCTGGAAAACGAACATGCCGATGCCTCCGGTGAGGGCCGCCCCAATGACGGCGACGAAGGAAGGCATCTTGAACAGGCCGAGCTCGATGGCCGGTTGCGCGGTGCGCCGCTCGAAGACGAGAAACGCGGCGACCATGGCTGCCAGCGCGGCGGCATACGGCCACACTGCAGAATTCGTAAACGAGGACCCGGAGAGCCCTCGGAACAGCAGCATGAACGCCGCAATGGCGGCGCCGAACGTCAAGATGCCTCCGAGGTCGAGGCTGAGGGGCGTTTTTCGCTTGAGCGTCTCGGGAATGGCGAACGACAGCGCCCAACCAAGCAGGGAGAGCGCGAGGGTCACGTAGAAGACGGCGCGCCAATCGAACGCTTGATAGATGCCGCCTCCCAAGTTGATCGCCGCGACGACGCCAATGCCGAACGCGGCGCTGATTGCGCCCATGGCCAGCCCCTTCCGCTCGCCGAAGTGCTCATAGGCGATCGTCTGGGCAATGGGAAGCGACCCGCTGGCGCCGAGCCCCTGCAAGAAGCGCCCGACAAGGACCCAGCCGAAATGCGGCGCCACGGCGCTCACCAGGAGGCCCAAGGAGAACACGCCCATGGATACGATGTACACGGGGCGCCTGCCGATCGCGTCACTCAACCGCCCGATCAGCGCCATCCCCATAGCGTAGCTCAACATGAACAACGTGATGATCCAAATCCCGTACGCAGATGAGACGCCAAAGATGCTATCGAGATTGGAAATCAACGGGACAACAATCGTGATGCCCATGGCGCTCAGGAAGTTGGTCCCCACCAGTGCCAGCAAGACTCGGCGAGCTCTCATTGTCCCTCCCAACCCCGAACATGGCCCGTAAAATCAGCGTTGATATATCGGCGTCGATATATACGCGATGTCGCGCGTCTCTGCAAGTTGGCCAGCTTCACGTCAAAGCTCCGTCTGACCGTTTGCGGCACGGTCGACAGGCCTTCGCGCTTGCCGCGGGAGGCGACTTCGCGTGTCGATGAGGTCGGTGCCCGTGTGCAATCCCTATGTGTCCGCAGGGCGTGCGAATCCGGAGACAAGGACACAGCGCGTTCGCCCTTGCCGCGGAAATCCCGGGAGACCTAGACTCACTTCCAAGGTGGAGCGAAGCCCTGGAGACGGCTCGTGAATCGGTCGACGGGCTTGTTGATCGGGAGATCGAGGATCCTAACGTTCGGATCTCGGGATCTTGCAGCAAGGAGTGAAAGGAAACGTATGGCTGCGCAATGGTTTGCACTTCTGACATCGGCGGCATGGGGAATCGGCGGCTACTTCGAGAAACAAGGACTTGCGTTGGGTGGGATCTCACCCCAGTTGGGGATCACGGTGCGCACGGGCGTAGCCCTCGTGATCCTTGCCGCGCTGAGTGCGCCGCAATGGCGCTCCCTCGCTACGGCGGGGCCGAAAGCCATCCTGTACATCGCCATCGGCGGAGGCGTCATCGCAGGCGCGGCAGGGATGCTCTGCTTCTACGCGGCCATCAAGCAGGGGTCGCTCAGCCTGGTCATGCCGATCGCATTCACCTCGCCGCTGTTCAGCGTCATGCTCGGGATGCTGCTCGGCGGAGAACCGTTTTCCATTCGCGCCGTGCTCGGAATGGCGCTCACCGTAGGGGGGATCGCGCTTCTTTCCACTGCCTAGAAAGTTGGCTCCGGCTTACCGGCCTATTCCGGACTCTCCTCACGATCCCGGGTCTCCGGGGCCTGCTTGAGACAGAAGGCGCGCGCGACAGCGATCGCTTCCGAGATCGCCTCCGGGTTCAGGTGCACGCCTCCTCCACCCGTTTGGAGCCACGGGCAGTTCTCGATCGCTCGGCTCGCGTGCTCGTCTCTTGCCGAGATCGCCCGCAAGACGGCGTAACCATCGCGTACCGTGATCCTCTCGATGTGGGCTTTCTCCGCCCAAAGAAGAAGAAGCGTGAGCGCGAGCACCGCATTACTGACCGCGTTTCGCCCGCGCTCCGGCGTACTCTGCTTGAATGCCTCCCAATGGTACTTGCTCAAGAAGATGTAGGGAGGGATCGGACGTGGGTGGCAAGCTGCCATCAAGTCCCGCACCTCGACTCGCAGCTCCCTGGCGAGAGTCTTGATCGCAATGCGCTCCTCCTCCGGAACCCATTCCACGGATGCGTCTTCATCCGATTCAGGTTGGAGGCCGCGGGTGTCCCCCTGAATCGCCTGGAACGCAGCTTGCCAAACCTGAGGATCGTCGGATTCGGCGACGATCACATCGTCCGCCAAGAGCCTGAGCTTGAGTCTCGCCTTGATCGCCATAATAGCCTCCTAAGTTCCTCCCTATAGTCGTGAGTATAGCGGCCGTCCTATTACGGTTCAAACCAGAAGATCGATCCTATTCGGAGGACAATCGCCCCCTAGTCTTGCCATGAGGCGACATCGAGGCTATAATAAGGGCCAATACACCGCCTAATATGGAGTGGAGCGAAGGAGATCCGCAGACGCGGCAGCAGTTCGCCACACTCGCAAGGTCCCGGACAGCGCCAACGACATGACGGAGGTGCCCCATGGTGAGGATTACGCTCGAATCGGGCGGAGTACGAAAACTGGAATGGCTGGTACGCGGAGGCTCGGCGCCATTGTCGCTCTCCTGGAGGAAGCCCGTCCAAACCTCCGAGGCAGCTGGCCCGCGTCTGCGTGCGGATGGCGAGCAAGGCTCGTCTCCGGCGTACTCGCTTTGCGTGTTGGGTTGGCTCGAGATCGTCGGCCCGTCGAGGCGGTAGCCTACTCGTCGGGATCGCACCGTCATCGGAATGGGCTTGTTGACTTGCCGTTTGTCCGTCGGATACGCTTCCGATCCAAGGAGGGACGATGGTCGACTGGTCAGCAGACGAGACGCGCGAGTGGTTGATGAGATCTCTGTACGAGAAGTACATGAAGGACGAACAGGCAAGCATGCGATGGTCCGCGGCATCCGGACTCGAGGCGACGGACTCGCATCCGCACGGGGACGATATCATTCGAGAGTGCGGGCAGCTCGCCAATCTTGGTTGGATCGAAATCCTCACGGAGGCCTATGGGTATCTCTTCGCCCGGATGACACCCGAAGGACGAGTGACCTGGGAAACGTTCCTAGGCGAGAAAGAGAGCAATCCGTCGTCCGTCCTGCCCCTTCAATAGCTCATCCATCACGACGGCAAGCGCGCCGGCCCAGCGAACGAGGGTCTTCCCATCGACGATGAATCAGGGACAAGGGGACAGTCCCCAGCCGTGAGCTTCAATCATTGTTCTCGACCTGGACAAACGGTGCCTGGCCGTTTCTCCCAATGAACCGGTAAGGATGCAGCTCGTTGGACACGAGAAGGGGCAATGCCCCTTCTCGTCTCAACCGGTGATCTCCGATCACCGGTTGACAAACAGCTTCCCGCTGCCGTCAAAGGTGTTCGTTCCGTCCGTCGCCCTGACGCGATAGATGTACGCGCCGTTCGCGAGCGGCGGGCCTCCACCGGCATTTCCGTTCCAAGTGATCTCGGTGACATCGGTCTGCGTGGTCTCCCACACCAGATCCCCGGCCAGGTTGTACACCGCGACGCTCATCGTCGACGCCACGCCCGTCCCGTTGTATCCGAACGTCACTTCCGTGTCGAACGGATTCGGGCCTGCATAGAACCCCTCAACCGCCAGGGCGCTCGCGATGATTGTGACCGTGTCGCTCGACGTGTCTGTCGGGTCCGTCGGATCCGTGTAGGTCGCGGTGATCTCATCGCCGGCAGCCAAGGCGAGCTCGATCGGATCCGTGATGAACATGTGGCTCTGGCTTCCGTAGGTGGTCAAGTCATACGCGACACCTTGGATGACGACCGCACCTGCGAGGGTGACATCGTGTGTGTGGGACAGGTCGGTCACTCGGACGTATATCGTCTCTCCTTGGGCGTAGGACGCCACCTCGTCCCCCGCCGCGTCGACAAACGTCGTCGTCGACTGCTGGCTCGGAGGCGTTCCGCCACCACCGATTCCGACTTTGATCGAGATCATCGCATTGTCGCTGTGATTCGACGGATCCTGGTAGAACGCGACGATCGTGTCGCCAGGAAGCACTCCCAGCGTCGGCACGCACTCATACACGCTCGTGAGATCGATGCACGTGACCGACACGAAATCACCGGTTGCCACACCGTTCTCCAGCAAGTCGATGGCCGCCCATCTTCCGCTGCGCGGATTGAGGACGTAAAGCTTGGGCCATCCCTTGTCTCCGCGACTGTCCGCCGGTTGGTCATTGAAGATGTTGGTGTCGCCGAGCAGGTCGTTGACCCGATGATACGCCTCTCGCTCGAAGTC
>CAZXQL010000129.1:2819-5922 GCA_964643395.1 uncultured Thermotogae bacterium | reverse complement strand
CCCCAGAGCGTCCGATCGAATGATGACAGCTGTCCGTAATCTTGCGCACACCGGCTCCGCCTGCTTGTGCGCCCCTCCGCTCGATTCGTGTGCACTAGCCGGGGACAGTCCCCTTCGAGGGGACAGTCCCCTTCGTGTGCTGAGGACACGGTGCTAGCCCCCATCCGACATGAGAACGGCAACGGCTGCTCACAGCCGTTCCGACGAGAAGGACAAGCCCTTCTCGTGTCTTGTGACGTGCCAGCTCTTAGGTATATCCCGATGCTCCGAGGAACGCGGAGCTGGTAACCGCCGCACAGGGCGGGGACCGTACCCCTCAAGGGGACTATCCCCATCTTCTTCCATGCCATCCGACACGGGAAACGCGACGCGTTTCCCGTAGCAACGGCTGCACGAACAGCCGCTACCCTCCACCCGACTTCGTTGCAGGAGGTGCTGACACGTCATCCAACACGAGAACGGCCATGCCGTTCTCGTCGCAACAGCCGCGTGTTCGTGTCATTCTCTACGTCACCCAACACGAGAATGGCATAGCCATTCTCGTCGCAACAGCCGCAAAGCGGCCGTCTACAGCCGTCATCCTCCATCCAACTTCGTTGTAGTAGGTGGCTGACACGTCATCCAACACGAGAACGGCCATGCCGTTCTCGTCGCAACAGCCGCGAAGCGGCTGTTGCCATTGACTTCCTTGAACGGAAAGCAGTATCGTCCGACAGGTGTATCGTCGAGTGGGAGGTGTTGCGACGTGAAGAATCTCAAGAACTACGCTTTGATTCTCATTCTCTTCGTTGTTCCGTTTGCATGGGCGTTCCATGCGGGGGCTACGGACGTTCAGGCCACCGTGTTGACGAATCTGGGAGGCGTCGCCGACGGCACGCTGAGTGGGCTGGCCGACGTCATTGGGCTTCGCGCGCCCGACGAAGTCACTGTGATCGGCCCCATGCAGCAGTATGACATTCCGGTGTCGACGATTCTGCAGATCACCGTCGATTTCCCGCGCTTGGTCATCGAAACCGAGACCGGCGTCGTGATCGGCCCGTACTCGTCCTTCTTGGGAATCGGCGAAGTCCTCACCTTGGCGACCGACGCCGATGAAAGCGTTGTCAGGATTCCGGTGACGGCGCTACGCGCCATCGCGTTGAACGGTCGAGCGCTCAAGCCGGTTCCGAGGGAATGGATGGGCGATCACTTCTTGTCCGAGCCCGAGATCGTCGCTGCCGCTCCGCTGCAGGCGGCGACCTGCGAGGATTGCATCATCACCTCACCGACAACCACGTCAGACGAATCGGATTCGACCGTCGTTTGGAACACGATCACCCCGGAGACGGCGACGGAGGAACCGGCGACGTTCCCATGGTGGATCGGCATCTTGGCGGTCGGATTGCTCGTCGTTGTGGTCTACTTCCTCGGATCGGGTCAGTCCGCCGGCTGACCGCAATGCTCAAGGACCGAGGCGGTCTTCGCGTCCCGTTTCTTGCCTTGTTGATCGTCGCCGGATGCTGCGCCGGCGCATTCGCCGCGGCCTACGAGCGAACCAGCGAACACTTTCTCATCACCTATGACGCGCGGCCCGGCGGTCGGACGACGGACGAGCCGTACGTTGCAATGATCGAAGACGGGATGGAAGCGGCGTATGCGATCTTCGATCGAGCGGGGTTCCCCCTCTATCCGGAGCGGATTCGCGTTGACATCGTGAACAGCTCGCTGGGAGAGCTGGGCGCGCAGTATCTGGATGCGGACGATGACGGAGATTGGGTTCCCGTCATCGAGATCGCGACACAAAGCATCATGGAGGAGTATCTCGCGTACGCGTACGTAGACTCCTCGCTGGAGGATCTGGTGGACAGCACGTGTGCACACGAGTTGTTCCACACTATCCAGGAGTACGCCTCTTGGATCGGGGCGGGTGATGTATCCGAGCAATCCTTCGTGGAGGCCCATGCGACGGCGATTCAGGAGTTCGTAGTTCCCTCGGCCAACGACTATCTGGAGCCGGGCATCGACTTCTTGCTGGCGCCGGATTCAATCGCGTTCTTCGAGCGCACGTACGATGCCGGAGTGTTCTGGGTCTACGTCATCGATCGGTTCGGGGTCCAGGCGATCGCCGATGTGATGGCATCGAGCGCCGTCTATGACGGTCGCTACGCCGTTGACGATGCGTTGCGCAAGTTCGGCGAGTCGTTCTTCGACGTGTGGACGGATTTCGCCGTCGCCCTGGCCACGGAAGGCCTGCCGGACTCGGAAGCCATCGCCACGTTGGTTCCCCAGAGTGAAAGGGAGGGCTGGTGGACGACGACGCGCGCTTCGGAGCCCATTCCCCCACCCGTCTTCTCAGCCGTCTGGACCGGAAGCGTGATCGACGCCACGACGGTGAACGCAGCACAGGGGTCCGAGGTTATCCCCATGTACGATGATGATCCGATCGGAACGTCGCTCCGAGTCGCGCACGCCTATGGCATCGACGTTCTGAAAATCGAACTCTCCGACCCATCGCCGATCGAGATCCGATTCGACGGCGATCCCGGGACCGAGTTCCGGACCGTCGTCGCAACCGAGTCCGAGAACGGCTGGACTGCGGAACCGTTCGTCACATCGATCGTCCTGCACCCGGACGTGAATGCTGCACGGATTCGCATCGTCGTCACGCGAACCGAGGCCGGAAGCGGGGAGTACGCTGTGACGCTCCGGCCGCAATAGCCGAACAGGTCAGCCCTGCTTGATCGGCGGGACCCGTCGCCCTAACATTCCCGCCGGAGGGATGACCGAACGGCAAGGAGCCGCTCTCGAAAAGCGGTAAGGCGGCAACGCCCTCGGGGTTCGAATCCCCGTCCCTCCGCCAGATCGAACTCGAAAGCAATGCGAGATCGAGAGCAATGCGAAGCATTGCCTGCGCCCGTAGCTCAGCGGATTAGAGCGTCGCACTGCGGCTGCGAAGGTCAGAGGTTCGAGTCCTCTCGGGCGTACCAGGAAGGAAACGCGCAGGGTCCTCCAGGGCCCTGCGCGTTTCCTTAGGTTGTTCCGAGAGGCGAGAACCTCTGTTCCAAGGGAGTTTCGCGAATGCGAAACTCGGAAGCGGCTGGTCCCTGCCCAGCCATCCAGCCGC
>CAZXQL010000129.1:0-2719 GCA_964643395.1 uncultured Thermotogae bacterium | reverse complement strand
CATCCAGCCGCCGTCCTCTTCGGGCGGCTTGAAGTCCCGAGTCCTCGACAGCTTGCGACTGCGACACGAAGCCCGACGTTTCGCGAATGCGAAACTCGGAAGCGGCTGGTCCCTGCCCAGCCATCCAGCCGCCGTCCTCTTCGGGCGGCTTGAAGTCCCGAGTCCTCGACAGCTTGCGACTGCGACACGAAGCCCGACGTTTCGCGAATGCGAAACTCGGAAGCGGCTGGTCCCTGCCCAGCCATCCAGCCGCCGTCCTCTTCGGGCGGCTTGAAGTCCCGAGTCCTCGACAGCTTGGGACTGCGACACGAAGCCCGACGTTTCGCGAATGCGAAACTCGGACGAACGCGCAGCGTTCGCGCTCACAGAACCGCCGAGGTCACGGGGCCTCGCCTGGCGGGACACATGGGACCCTTCTCCCGATCCGATTCGTCACCCTTTCGTCGTGAATGCCCTATGCCACGCCGCCCGCGTCTCCAATACTCGTTGTGAATGTGTAGACAAGGACACGGATGTACGCGCTCGTCCAAGAGAGATGGGCATCCGCGCGCGCCGGTCCCCGCACATGGCGTGCGGAACTATGCCAAGGAGGTTGGTCAACAATGAGACGCGTGCTCGCACTTGGCCTCATTTCTCTGTTCGTATTCGGGTGCGTCGGACTTGCACAAGAACTCAGCGGTTCCTGGGACCTCGAGATCGACATCGATCCTCAACAGACAAGCTTCTCCGATTCGCTCTCGGTCTACTCGATTCTCAAGGTCGACTACTCGATCGGAAATTGGACGTTCGGCTCATCCACGGTCCTGGACGAAAACGGATGGGTGGATCAAGACTTCTCCACCACTGGGATCTTGGGAGGATTTACGCTGACGGGGGCCGTCGACTTCAATCCGGACGCCACATTCGGTTCGCTCGTGCTCACCGCGAGTTCATCGTTTGCCGGCGTGCTGGTCGGAACGCAGTTCACGCTCGAGGGCAACGATACGTTCCTGACACTCACGGCGTCAGGGAGCGCGGGAAGCCTGGGTGTCACCACCACCGTCAATTTCGGGGACGACAACGAAACGTGCGACTTCCCGTTCAGCGACGTCACGATCGCACTTGGATTCCCATTCTGCTGCGCCGATATCTCGTCCGCTCTGACCATCGATTGCAGCGGCTTCGATCAGATCTCGTTTTCGGTGTCGGGGGTCGAGGTCCCCAATCTGCCGTGGCTGACCCTCTCGGCGCAGCTGGTCTACACGCTTCAGACGAAGAGCCTGACGATCAGCCCCACGTTCGACTTCGGAACTGTGACATGCATCGACTTCTACGTCACGGTTGACTCGTCGGACAATCTGACGATCGGCTCGATTTCCATCGCCGGCATCAAGCTGAGTTGCGACGTGGGCGCCGTCACGTTCACAGGAATCTCGTATTGGGGAGAGACGGGCAAGCCGAGCCCGCTGGCAGGCACCGACTACTGGGAAGTCTATCGCATCGAGACGAACGACGATGCATGCTGCGGTCCGTTCTCGTTCGACGTCTCCGCCTACTTCCTCGAAGGAGGGCTGCGTCTCTTCGATGTTTCGATGTTCGAGGCGAACCTCGAACTCACCGTAGCTCCGCAGTTCGAGTTCGACATGGGCCTCCAGATCGACGTCGAGACCGGCGCAGATGTGGTATGGACCGTGGGATTCCGGGTCACCTGGTAGGAGTCCCATACAGTGATTCACGCGGACCCGAGCTTGGGTCCGCGTGTTTCTTGGCCCACCGGGCTCGGAACGTGCGCAGCGGCCCGATGCGCGACACCTCCTGGCTCGTGCCGCTAGAATACCTACCATGTCGTTGATCTTGGTTCCGGAATTCTTGGCGCTTCTCGCAACGGCCGTCGTATCGACGGTGGTCGCCATGCTGCTCTGGGAGCGACGAAACGTGACAGGCGGAACGGCCCTGGCGCTTCTGATGATCGCGGTCACGGAATGGGCCTTGGTCGCCGGGTTCGAGGCGGCTTCCCATGAACTGGCGGCCAAGATCTTCTGGTCGAAGCTCGAGTACTTGGGCTCGGGATGCACCGTCACGTTGTACCTGTTCTTCGCCTTGCAGCGCGCCGGCTTCAACGTTCGGCTGACATCCAAACGAACGCTGGCCCTGTGGCTGCTGCCGGTCGTCAACCTCGCGGCCGTCTTCACGAACGGCTGGCACAAACTGGTCTGGACGGGATTCGAACCGTCTCCGGTCGGTTCAAACCAAATCGTCTACGATCACGGTGCTCTCTTCTTCGGTCTCATCGCGTGCATGTATGGATACGCCCTTGCCAGCACGGTTCTTCTGTTCCGCAGTACGCTCCGAGGCGGGCTGATCAAGCGGCGCCAGAATCAGGTCGTGCTGATCGCCGGGCTGACGCCACTTCTGGGAGGGGTCCTCTACTCGCTCCAACCCTCGTGGCTGGGCGGGATCAACATCACGCCGATGAGCTTCGGCGTCACCGGCCTCGTGTTCGCCGTCAGTGTGATCGGTTTGCGGCACTTCGATATCGCTCCGCTCGCACGGGACACGCTGTTCGAGGCCATGGACGACGGGGTCTTCGTGCTCGATGAATCCGGTCGGATCGCCGACATCAACCCAGCCGCAAGCAGGCTTCTCGAAGTCGACTCCGAGTGCATCGGCATGTCAGCGAGGGAGGCGTTGTCTCGGTGGCCGACACTGGCCGAGGATTCCGGGAACCACGCGTCCGGCC
>CAZXQL010000128.1:0-5992 GCA_964643395.1 uncultured Thermotogae bacterium | reverse complement strand
GTCGGCGTCGACCCCCAACGGATCGTGTCGGACTACGAGCGCATCAATCCGCACGGCCAGGTCGTGCTCACCGACGCGCGGCACGATGCCGGGATCGAAGGTCTGTTGGGTGCGCTGGGCTTCGAATGCACGAGTACTCCGTAGCTTCTGAACTCATCCGGGCACTGCTTCCTCAAGTGGAGGCGATCGACGGGCACGTTGTCGAGGTATTCCTGAAGAAGGGGGAGCTTCGCATCCTGTCCGATCAGGCGCTCTGCAACGCGTTCGATCTCCTGGCGGAGGGCACGCTTCTCGAAGGGGCTCGACTCGTCATCGAACCGGTATCGGTTCACGTCGCCTGTGCCGCGTGCGGATACACCGGCGCGGCCGAACACGTTTCCGATGAGGCCTTCCACTTCGCGGTTCCGATTCTCAGCTGCCCTATGTGCGGAGCCGAGGTTACCGTCGAAGCCGGAAGGGAATTATTGGTCGATCGGCTCACGGTTCGGGCTCCCGCGGAGGCGGGATCCTGATGGCGCGGACAAGCCGCCGTGTCCTCGTGCGCGGCGTTGTCCAAGGCGTCGGCTTTCGTCCATTCGTCTACCGAACGGCCCACGATCTAGGCCTCGCCGGGTCGGTGAAGAACCTGGGCGATGCCGGCGTGGAGATCTACATCGAAGGAACGCCACAAGCCGTCGAATCGTTCCTGGATGCATTGCGGACGAACCATCCCACGCTGGCCCGAATCGACGCGCTCGAGACTTCCGAGACATCGCCGACGGATGCTCAGGAGTTCGTCATCCTCCCATCCTCGCAGCAAGGGGACGGGGGCGGGCAACTTCCGCCCGACGTCGCGACCTGCGATGCATGTGTCGCCGAAATCCTTGGGGACAGCCGGTTCACGGGATACTGGGCCACAAGCTGCACCGACTGTGGACCGCGGTTCACGGTGATCGAAGCGCTCCCGTACGATCGGCCTCGGACATCCATGTTGCAGTTCCCGATGTGCGATGCGTGTCTTTCTGAGTACAGCGATCCGCTGGATCGACGGTATCACGCCCAATCAACGGCGTGCGAGCGGTGTGGACCGGCGCTCACGTTCGACGGCGATCCCGCGAACGCTTTGGACCGGGCGGTCGGAGCCCTACGCGCGGGAGAGATCCTGGCCGTGAAGGGAATCGGCGGCACGCACATCGCCTGTGACGCAACGAAGGAACGCGTCGTGGCTCGACTGCGTGAACGGTTGGGCCGCTCGTCGCAGCCGTTTGCTCTGATGGCGCCCGAACCCCTGTTGCCCCAATACGTCCTCGCATCTCGTACGGAGATCGACGATCTCCGCGGGCCGCAACGCCCGATCGTCGTCCTGAAGAAACGCTCGGAATCGACGCTTCGCGGAATTGCCCCCGGACTGCACACCATTGGGGTCATGCTGCCGTATTCGGGACTGCACCATCTTCTGTTCGCATCGCTTGATGGCCCTCTTGTGATGACGAGCGCCAATCTACCCGGGCGACCGATGCTCATCGACAACGATGACATCGCCGTACGCTTGGACGGAATCGTCGATCACGTCTTGCTGCACGACCGGAGAATCGTGGCGCGCTGTGACGACTCCGTGCGACGACGGACGGCGAATCGTTTCGTCTTCCTTCGCCGGTCACGAGGGTTCGTCCCGCAGGGCCTGAGCGCGGACTTGGGCGACGAGACAATTCTGGCGCTGGGGCCCGAATCCGATCTTGCGTTCGCACTCTACGACCGGGGATGGATCACCCCGTCCCAGCACATCGGAAACGTCGACGATCTGGAGACGCTCGACTTCCTGCGCCACGCGATCGACCACCTGAGCAAGATCACGCGATGCGGACCGCCGAGCGTGATCGCATGCGATGCCCATCCCCAGTTTCTCACATCGCAGCTGGCGGATGCGTGGGCGTCGGAATTCGATGCCAAGGTGGTGCGCGTCCAACACCACGCGGCTCATCTTGCCTCGGTGATGATCGAGCAGGGTCTTCAGCGAGCCGTCGGGATCGTTCTCGACGGATACGGCTACGGAACCGATGGGGGAGCCTGGGGAGGAGAGATTCTGGTTGCCGACGACTGCGTTGTGACGCGCGCGGGATCGCTCCGGCCGGTTCTTCTGCCGGGCGGCGATCTCGCGGCCAGGACACCGCTGCGAATGGCCGCATCCTTCTTGCTCTCCTCGGGGCGGGATCCGTCGGAGACCATCGATGTGCTCGTCGAACGCGGCATGACGCGGACCGAGGCCGAGTTGCTGCTGACGCAGCTTCTCCGGGGCATTCATGCGCCGCTGACGACAAGTGCGGGACGGTTCTTGGACGCAGTTGCCGCGTGGCTCGGCGTCTGTACGCGCCGAACGTACGAAGGCGAGCCGGCCATGCGATTGGAAGCAGCTGCGGCAGGCGGGCGCGCATCCGAGATCCCGGTTGGCTTCGTCGACATCGACGGGGTCCCGCGGCTGGACGTCGCCGCCCTGTTCGACCGGCTCGTTCGTCTGGCCGAGACCGAGTCAGCGCGCGACGTGGCTGCCACGGCGCAGGAGTGCCTGGCGCGCGGCGCCGCGGAGTTGGGCGTCCGGATGGCGCACGAGAGGGACATCCCGTCGATCTGTCTGAGCGGGGGCGTTGCCTACAACGATCACATCGCGACGAGGATCCGAGAGGCGGTCGAGGCGGAAGGCTACACCTTCCACATGAACGAGGCGGTTCCCTGTGGCGACGGCGGCGTATCCCTCGGGCAAGCGGCCTATGCCGGCTTGGGATATCGCTTCTTGGACTGACCTCCTCGTACGAATCGCCGTGTTGCGCTCTTGATCTCAATGCCCGAAATGTGAAGGGGCGGCCGGTTTCCGGCCGCCCCTTCGCTGTGGGCACGAAGCAGATTGCAGATAAGGAGGTACGTGCGTTCAATCAACGTACGCGCTGACGCGCGACAAGTTTCATGGATGGATTCGTTTGGGGAAGACGATCCGTTCGATTCGAGGCGCTCGCTCAGTGCAGTCCCTACACCCTAGGGAGCGCTCATCGGGTCAACCAACCACGCTTGGATGAGATTCTGCCACCGAGTTTGCTGATTTGCATCCGTGCCATGGGCGGTTTGTGCATCGTAGAGGTCCGTCATGTCGTACAGCTTGTCGAGAATTGCATCGGCCGTTTGGCACAACTGCGTATTGAGTTGATCGATGGCGTCTTGTTGCGTCGCCGCATGGCAGATGCCCATGCGCTCGAACGAGCGTTGGATCTTGCGTCGGTACACCTCGCTCAGATCGAAATGAAGCTTCTCATGGAGCAACAGGTCTGCGGCTTGCATTCCGGGGACGACCCATGAAAGAGTGGGCTCCATGGTGTTGGTCACGCTGATCGATGCGACGGTGCCGGTCCAATGGGCCCCGTCCGATGACGACACCGTAAACGTGGCGTGCCAGCCAACCGTCATGTGAATGGCCGCAGCCTCATTTCGCTGGGCGGCATCCGATGGCGGCGTCGCCTGGAACAGGTCCCACGTGATCGGGTTGTCCTGACTCCATGCGACTTCAGGCGGCTGGCTCTCAGCAGCAACCAGAACCGACACGACGCACAGAAGAGCGAGCGCCAGGATTGAGCCAACAGTAGGTTTCGGCATCTTCGTCACGAGACTTCCCTTCCGGGACATTCTACAAGAGTTTGGGGAAGCTTACCAGCCCCCGCCGCCTCCGCCTCCGAATCCGCCTCCGGAAAAGCCGCCTCCAAACGAGCCGCGGCCACCCCAGGCCGATTGTCCTGATGATCGAGGTGCCGAAACGAACGTCTGCTGCATGGACCGATTCATTCCGGTCAAGGCGCGGGAGAAGACCAACGCATTGAACATGGACATGTGGGGACCGCCGACGTACCACTGCGGGGGCTCGGTGATCAGGCCCTCGAACTGCCGTGTCCATATCGACGTTAGATTGAAGGCGATCGCGTACGGCAGGAGTTTCTCGAACACCGCGGGGCTTTTCTCGGGTGCGTCATGAAATTCGATTCGGTCGACCTCGGCGCGCTGGATGTACTCCGACAACCCGAGGATCTCCTCCAGCTTGCGGACGCCCGCAACCGTCTTGCGCGGCATAATCCGAGCGAAGGCGATGACGATCAAACCACAGAGTGCGACGGAAAGCGGGAGATAGAGGGAGGATGTGTAGATGGCCAGGTAGATGGCTAATGGGATCGCGAGCAACCCGATCGTCACGTACAACCCCCGCGTACGCTCCGGATTGGCCTTGTAGTACCCCTCCGAGATCAACTGGCCGTACAAGCGAGACTTCACGGTCGGAAGCACCTTGTAGAACTTCTGCTCGAGCGAGGAGAGGGTTCGCTCTTCCCTCTCCGGAGAGTCGAACAGCTCCTGGAAGATGGTCTCCTCGGCCGGCGATAGGTCACTGTCGGCATCCTTCTTCCGGATGAACGTGTAGTCCTGTCCATCGTCCGATTCCTGAATGGTCAGGTATCCTCGCGCCGCGAGACCGACGAGCATGGCGCTGATATCGCGAAGATCGATGCGATCGTCGATGAGAACGCCGGCGGCGCCGGGGTGCATGCCGCGTGGAGGCTCGAACGCCGGAGCGATGACGCGCTTGCGCGGGTCGCGTCCCACCTTGGCCCACAGAAGGATCATGACGATGAGTGTGAGGATCGGAAGCCCGGCGTACTTGTTCGCGGACAGAAACCACCCGACACGTTGCGCGAAGGACGGCGGTTCGATCGGAAGCATCTCACGCGGGATGGACACGACGATGGTCAGCCCCTCGCCCGGATACAGCGGTCCCGCCTGGAACTGCAAGGTTCCGTCCGCGGCCACCGATCCCGTTGTTCCGCGTGCCGCGCTGCCGTACTGACCGACGTACGACACACTCGAGACTTGCGACACATCCGTGCTGTCCGGGAACCGAACGATGGCCACCGCCTGATCGATCGGGATATCCCAGCCGTTGCCTGTGACGTTCCAGTACAGCCGAATGGAGTTATCGGTGAACAGAAAGGCCCGCTCGACTCGGTAGTGAATGGTGTACGTGTGGACGCCGGTCAAGGTTCGATTGGGATCGCCGATGCGGATGTACCGGTTGCCACCCTGCAAGCGCGTGGTGTACTGGACGGCGCTCCCGTCCATGAGCACTTCATCGAGATGCAAGACGATCTTGACCGTCTCTCCCAGCGTCGTTCTTCCGGAAACCTGAATATAGCGTTCGATGCCATGGTGCGGCGTGAGGAACTGGGCGGTGATCTGCTCGGTGACGGCGAACTCCCCGGTCGTTCCGACGGTGATGTCCGACTCGAAGTCGTTGATGCGAAGCGTCGCCGACACGGACAGCGACAGCGCACTGACAAGGAGCAGGATCGCTCCGAATACCCGACCGGAAGGCGTCATCGGAACCTCGCTTTCGGCGCAATGCGCTCGGCCTCGTCGGAGAGGGCGAAGAACTCGCGCTCGTGGAATCCGAACATCGATGCAATCACATTCCGTGGGAAGACCTGGATCGACATGTTGAAGTCTCGGACGATGGCATTGTAGTACCGCCGCGAGCGTTGAATCGCGTCCTCGACCTGTTCGAGCGATCGTTGGAGTTCCAGGAAGTTCTCGTTGGCCTTGAGTTGCGGATAGGACTCGACCACGGCGAATAGCGATCTCATGGATTCCTTCAGGTCCCCCTCCGCCTCGGCCTGCCTCTGGGGAGAAGACGCGTCAACGGACCGGGCCCTTGCCGCAGCGACCTGTTCGAAAACCTCAGATTCGTGGGATGCATAGCCCTGAACGATCGTGACGAGGCGAGGGATAAGATCCCAGCGTCGCTTCAGCTGTGTGTCGATATCACGCCAAGATTCCTCGGCCCGTACACGAAGCCGAACAAGGCGGTTGTAGGCCAAGACCCCCCATAGCAAAGCGACGACGGCAAGAATTCCGATGACGGCAAACGGATTCATGAACCCTCCTCGATCGAGTCGATTCTAGCCGTTGTCGTTTCGACGTCCAATGCGAT
>CAZXQL010000127.1:0-6087 GCA_964643395.1 uncultured Thermotogae bacterium | reverse complement strand
GCACCCGCTCAGAAAGACTGTCGTACGACATCCGGGACCGTCATGCACGGAGTGCGCTTGGACATCGAAGATGAGGCCTTCCACGGACGAAGTCAGTCGGCTCTCCATTCAAACCATTCGCAGGTCACCGCGGCGAGATCCGGATAGGTCATCGGCTGGTCCGGCGTCGCACCGCAGATGCCCACGTATTCCTCGTCGGTCGTCGAGAACTGCTTGCACTCGGCGCAGCGCGGCAGCCAGTCGAAGGAGGGACAGGCCGCATCGTCGGCGCGGACGGTGTCCTTGGTCAGATGGCAGATGCCCTTGACGACGTCGATCGGGGCGTAGTTCCTGCAGTGCATGTGCACCGTCATTGCGCTCACGGCTAGACCCCCTCGTATTCGGTGCGGGCGATGATCTCGTCCTGGATCGGCTTCCCGATCTCAACCCAGTACTGCGTGAATCCGGCGACGCGCACCAACAGGTCACGATACTCGTCCGGATGGTCCTGAGCGCGCTTGAGGATTCGCGAATCGACCACATTGTATTGGACGTGGAAGCCGCCCTTGCGCATGTACCCTCGCGTCAAGTCGAGCAGCTTCTTGGTTCCCGTTCGTCCGGCGATTGCCGTCGGATGGATCTTCAGATTGAGCTGCGAGTTCTGAGATTGAGAGTGGTCCCAGCACGTCGCCGAGGAGAACAACGCATAGGGGCCGTTTCGATCGGTGCCTGGGTACGCGGACATGGACGCGTCGGCGAAGGTTGTGCCCGCCAACCGACCGTCCGGCGTCGCCGCCGTGACGGCGCCCATCGGAGCATGCGTGGAGACCGAGATCTGGCACGCGTAGTAGGGATAGGCATTCAGGGACTCGTACTCCCGGCATTCCGCGCAGAACCAATCCTCCCACTCCTTGAGAATGGCATCGACGAACGGATCGTCATTCCCGTGCTTCGGTGCGGCGAGACAGTCGAGGTGCACCCGGTCGTACTCGGTGGAAGCGTCCCGCTTCTCCTGGGCGGCAAGGGAGAACGACCCGACCTCATCCGCCGAGCGGAATCCGAAGTTGTCAACAAGGGCTTTGCGGATCTCATCGAGCGATCTGGAACCGCCGTCGTAAACGAGTGCCTTGAGCGCAGCGAGGCTGTTGACGAGATTGATCGTTCCGCACGTCTCCACGTTGTGGGTCGCGTTGTATCGATATCCCAGCTCGTCGATCAAATGGCCGGAATCGAGACAGTCCGGTTTGAGGAGCGAGTTGAAGATGGCCATGTTGTTCTTGCGCCACACGTCATGCTGGATGTTGTTCGCCAGTGACAGGACCTCGACAGCCTTGGCAAAGTACGCTTTGACTTGGTCGAAGATCTCCTCGTAGGTGTTCAGGAGCTTGCCGTGGGGAGGAAAGACGCGCAGCCCGGTTCGCTGATCGATGCCGTCGAATAGAACCAGCTCCAGGATCTTAGGCAACGAGAGGAAGTGCACGCCGACGCTTGTCGGTTGTCCCGATCCGCCCGGGATTGAGTACGATCGCCCGTTCAACGTGAGCGGCATCCACGAACATGGAGATGTCTCGAGGCACCCGCCGATCGCGATCGCCCGCGCCTCTTCGAGATCCATGCCCTCCACTCCGTACTGGTTCAAGAGGAACTCGACGGCCGTCCGGTTGTTGACGATGGCCGGATAACCGGCGCCCGTCTTGACGCACTCCATCGCCTTCAACACGAACGCTTCTGGCAGCTTGTCGTCGTACAGAAGCGTCAGAGTGGGCTGCGTGGAGGCGCAATGCATGGAGGCGGTGAGGATCAGCTCCTCCAGACGGTTGCCTGCCGGCGCTCCATGGCGGTCCAACCCGCCGATGCTGAGGTTGTTGAACGTGTTCCCCGACAGCACGCCGCCCACGACGCCCATCGACGCGAAGCAGTCGAGGCACGTGAACTTGACGCGCATGCATTCGAGCAACTCGAGCGCCGTATCTTCATCGAGGCGCCCGGCTGCGACATCCTGCTCGTACCACGGCCAGAGCACCTGCCCCAAGCGGCCTGGAGACAGGCCGGAGATGACATCTTCGTTCAGGACCGCAACGTGGACGGTCCAGCACAGCTGCAGCGCTTCGCGGAAGGTCCGCGGTGGATGATGAGCAATCCACTCCAGACATTCGGCGATCTCGCGGTACTCCTCTCGCTGTGAAGTGTCGCCTTCCATGGTCTGGAGCCGCCGTGCTTCAGCCGCGTGGTTGAGAATCCAGGCCTGTACGCCGCGGAGAACGTGCCCGGTAGCTTCGTAGTTGTACAGGCGATTCATGCCGGTGAGGCCGTCCCCGTCGGGACGCCCCGCTACGTCACGCTTCTTTCGTTCGGTCATGGCGATGAGTTCGTCGAATCCGAACTGCAGTGGGTAGTAGTAGTTGATCACCTCACGGCCCTGGGGGAGCGTATACCCCGAATCGAACATGCAGGTGACCGACCGCATGAGAGCTTCCTTGATCTCGTACCCGGGCGTCATCTGCTCGTACTTGTGGCCGACATCGTCGACGGACTTGCCGCGCCATGCCCGCGCAACGCGGAGCATGGCAGGAACCTCTTCCTTCCGGATACCGAACTTTCCGGCGATCGAAACGACGGAACCGAAGCTCTCGGTCACGTTACCTCCGCCGGTGCCGAACTTGGAGACCTCATCCGCGCTGGTGCTGCCTCGGGCCAATGCATCCTGATACAACTGATCCTCCGCGGCCATGTAGTAGCCTTCCGACAGCCAAGGCATCGGAAACGAGCCGCGGTAGTGGTGGGTCTTGCCCATGACGAGAAGTTCACCGGGATAGATCGTCGGTGTCAGATGTCGAAAGGCCGATTCCAGGGCCAGAGCGCGCCGAACGACAGGGATGTCGTTGTCGAGAGCCATGAACGCCCTCGTGTACCAGTAGGGGAACTCGTTGGTGGCTGACGAAAGTGCATCGTAGTAGAGGCTTCGAAGCCTCTGTGCTCGCGGGCAGGGCTCCCCGATTACCTCACGCGCGGTTGGCTCCGACGGCGGCTCGCCCATCGACCGGTATTCCAGCGCCGCATCGGCCTGAGCCAAGATGTCGGTCAGTCTCCGTGCCACGGTCCCTCCTCGTCGTGCGACGATCTGCTACGGCTTTGCAGACATGATCGCCGGAACTCGATTCACGGCCATCATGTGAGTCTATCGGTGCCGCAAGTCTAGCGCGCACGCCGAAGGCGATCAACGCGTTGTCGGGCTCGACTGCATGCGCCGCTACGAGCGACTGACGATGAGGCCGCGAGTGCGCCCGTCGAGTTGTGGTCGGGTGCGTGATGGGATCCCACGGGGAGCAATGCACCAAAGGAGCCATTGCGGGAAGCAGCACCGCGCCGACGCGGATCAGCAAGGTGACGGACATTGTCGAGATTGCCAATCGTGGCGTCATGATGACGCCTGCGTTGTCCGTGGACGGCGACATCGTTCTCGTTGGCAAAGTCGCGACGGCGGCAGTTCTCAAGTCGCTGTTGGGCGGAGAGAAATGAGGCTCCTGGCGGAGCGCCCCCGGAGTTTGCCGGCAAACCCGATGAGATCGACGAGATCTATCGCGGCAAGCGATCGATCGACGAGAAGACCTACCCGTTCATCTGCTTCGCGTTATCGATCAAGAATCAATCGAAGCCCTGCCTGCTGAAGCATTTCAAGGGCGCCATGGAAACGGGCGCGACGCTGAAGGAATTCTCAACCATCATGGCACTGCCGTTCCGCGAGAGCGCAGGAAGAGGTGACTGCTGGACCCACGATGCGCTGGGCGACGTTCGGACACTGCTGACGGAGAACATCCAGTGCTGCCCGAAGTGAGTCTGGCAAGCAGTGGAACCTCCGCGAATTCGAGCGCCAGGTAGCCCAACGGTTGCAAGCTGATCCGAGGCGAGTTCGGCAATCGGGCGCGTTTCAGGGGAAGATCTGCGGCTTGGTTCGTAGCTATGGAGCTGGATCCATTCTGAGGAAAAGCTCGTCTTGACAGGTTCTGGGAGGCGCAATAGCATGGCAGGATTGACTGGCCAATGCTCAATACTAAGGAGTGAACATGACTTACACCGGCCCGAAAATCGTAACGCCTCCTCCTGGCCCGAAGGCCCAGGAGGTCATCGAGAGAGACCTCGCCATGCTCTCGCCTTCTCTGACGAGAACTGCGCCTCTGGTTGGCTACAAGGCCGAGGGCGTCTATGTTGAGGATATCGACGGAAACGTGTTCCTCGACTTCGGGTCCGGGATCGGGGCATCGTCATCCGAAGGTGTTGGAAGCCGTCAAGAAGCAACTGGATTCACTGATCTTTGTGAATAGCCTGGACTACTACACGTTGCCGCAGGTCGAACTGGCGGAAATGCTGTTCAAGGTCACGCCTGGTGATTTCCCGAAGCGCGTCTTCTACTCGAACAGCGGCAGCGAATCCATCGATACCGCCATCAAGATGGCCAAGTGGCATTCCCGTCGGGAATACGGCATCGGCTTCATCAACGGTTTCCATGGCCGTACGGTGGGGGCCACGAGTTTCACGACGACCAACTTGACGGCTCGGAGAGGATTCTCACCTTTGTATCCCATCGCGCAGTTCACACCATTCCCGTACTGCTATCGATGCCTGTTCAATCGTGAGCACCCGGGATGCGATCTGGAGTGCCTGAATTACCTCACTGATGTCGTCTTCAAGAAGATCGTTGCGCCGGATGAGACGGCCTTCATCCTGTTCGAGCCTGTCCAGGGTGCCGGCGGCTACATCGTTCCTCCGAAAGAGTTCTTCACCCGTCTGGCTGCATTTGCCAAGGAGCACGGCATCCTTCTGATCGCCGACGAGGTGCAGACGGGGTACGGTCGGACGGGGAAGATGTTCGCGTCGGAGCACTTCGAGTTCGAACCTGACATCATCACGATGTCCAAGGCGTTTGCCAGCGGCTTCCCGGCAGCAGCTACGGTGGCAAGAAAAGAAGTGATGGATTGGGTCGACAATGCTCATGAGGGAACGCTGAACGGTGGTCCAGTGATCATGGAGGCTGCCAAGGCCGTTCTGAAGGTGATCGCGGAAGAGAACATCTTGGAGAACGTTCGCGTGCAGGGCGACTACTTCAGGGAGCAGCTGCAGACCCTTCAAGACAGATATCCCATTATGGGTGATGTCCGCGGTATGGGGTTGATGATCGGTGTGGAACTCGTCAAGGACGACAAGAAGACGCCCGCTTCTGATGCACGTAACAAGCTCATCGAGATGGCCTTTTCAAAAGGCCTGTTGTTGATGGCAGCAGGTGCATCGTCGCTCCGGTTGATTCCGCCGTTGGTGATCACTCAACAGCAGCTCGACATCGGATTGTCGATCATGGAGGATTGTCTCAAGCAGCTGTAGAACGACAACACACAAGACGCGCATCCCCTCGTCCTGTAGGCGGGATATGAGGGGATGCACCGTTTCTCGCTTGCGAATCTCCTAGCTGACCCGTTTCATCCTCTTTCGAAGGATTCCCCTCTTCGCCATTGCCTGTTCCCCGATCGAGTAGAGCACAAGGGCGACTACAGTTGCGAAGAAGGGCAACGACAGCAGAAGGCCGGACGGAATGTCGGACGTCGCCTGCAGGTTGTTACTGATGTAGTCAACGAATCCGAAAACGATGGATCCTATTAGCATCCCCAACGGCTTCATTCTCCCCAAATAGACGATGACCAGTGCGATCCAGCCTCTGCCGGACGTTACGTTGGGAACGAACGCACCGAGTGTGAGTGACAGAACAGCTCCTCCCAGAGCACATGTGAAGCCGGAGATGAGAAGCGCTGTAAACTGGATGCGCTTCGCGTTGATCCCGATGGCTGTCGCTGCTTTCTCATCAATGCCGACAGCCCTAAGACGCATGCCGAATGGCGTCCGGTTGATCACAATGGCTGCAACGATCAACAACAGCCAAGAGACGTATACGATGGCATTGTGCCCCAGGATGCTGTCTAGGATCGGGATATTGTCCAGGATGGGAATGTGAATGGGCATCAACCGTGGCATGCCGGGGAACTGCACCGATCCCGTCTTCCCGTAGAGGCTATTGGCAAGCACGATCGACAACGCAATGGCAAGGAAGTTCGTCGCCAA
>CAZXQL010000126.1:0-6223 GCA_964643395.1 uncultured Thermotogae bacterium | reverse complement strand
TCGCCGTGCCGTCGATCTTGTCAAGCGATGGAACGGGAAAGCCGACGGGAGAATCCAGGTTGCGCTGAGCCCACACGCCGTCTACACCTGCGGAGAGGACGTTTGGCGCGAGGCAATCGAGCAGGCGCAAGCTCTCGAGGTTCCGCTGCACACGCACGTCTCGGAGACGCGATCCGAGGTCGAAGACTGGAAGCGCAAGACCGGATTGACCCCGGTACAATACCTTGAGCAGCTCGGCGCGTTCTCGGTTCCCACGCTGGCCGCCCACTGCGTGCACGTCGATGACGATGACATCGCAATCCTGGCCGACCATCCGGTCACCGTCGCGCACTGTCCCAAGAGCAATGCCAAACTCGGAAGCGGGGTCGCACCGGTGGGCGCGATGAAGCGTGCGGGGGTCCGTGTCGCCATCGGTACAGACGGAGCCGCTTCCAACAACCGGTTGGACATGCTCGAGGAGGTGCGGGCGACGTGGATTCTCGAGCGGGGACATGGCGAGGATGCATCGCTTCTTTCGTCTCGAGACGTCGTCGCAATGGGCACGGATGCGGGACGCGGTCTCCTCGGATTGCCCGAGCACGGCCTGTCCGAAGGCGCCCCCGCTGATCTGGTCGTCGTGGCGACGGATCGGATTCATACGACACCGCCGCACGATCCGGCTGCCATGTTGGCGTATGCATCCTGTTCACAGGACGTGACAGATGTCTATGTCGATGGAAAAGCACTCCTGAAAGGTGGAGAATTATCGACGATCGATGAAGAGCGAGTCAAAAGCGAGGTACGACGCCTACTTCACAGGATCACAGACAGGTAACCCTTTCTGGGAGTGTGGAGGTTCCCTCTCTCGGTTTCGGGTGAAAAGGAGAAACCATGGGACTGAGTCCGGAAAGAAAAGCGGAAATCGTCAAGGAATTCGGCAAGGACGCGAACGACACAGGATCGGCTGAGGTACAAATCGCATTGCTGTCGACACGAATCACAGAACTGACGGAACATCTCAACGAGCACAAGAAGGATTTCAGCTCGCAACGCGGGCTGCGAAAGATGGTCGGCCAGCGCCGACGATTGCTGAAGTATGTCAAACGCCATGACCTGGCATCCTACCGCCACTTGATCGAGCGGCTGGGAATCAGAGGAGTCTAGACAATTCATGTATATCCGAGAAAGCATCAACTTCAACGGCAAAGAACTGACACTCGAGACAGGACAAATCGCAAGACAAGCAAGTGGGGCCGTGCTCGTCGCGCACGGAGATTCGCACGTATTGGTCACGGTGGTTACCGCGGAGCCCAAGCAGGATCTTGGATATTTCCCGCTTCGCGTCGACTACGAGGAACGTTTCTACGCAGCCGGCAAGATCCCGGGAGGCTTCTTCAAGCGGGAGGGCCGTCCCAGTGACGCCGCCATCCTGACGGGCCGTATGATCGATCGACCGATTCGACCGTTGTTCCCCAAGGCATACAACGATGAGGTTCAGATTGTCGCGACCGTCCTCTCGGCTGAACCGGACTCTCCGCCCAATGTGCTGGGAATTCTCGGGGCTTCGGCCGCCCTGATGATCTCGGATGCGCCGTTCCAGGGACCGATCGCCGGGGTGCGCATCGGCCGCAAGGACGGTCAGTTCATCGTCAATCCCGATCTCGAAACACAGGAGACATGTGGCGTCGAGATCACCGTCGCTGGTACCAAGGACACGGTGACCATGATCGAGGGCATGATGGACGAGTTGTCCGAGCAAGAAGTCATCCAGGCAATCGAAATCGCCCACGCCGCCATTCGGGAACTGATCGCGCTCCAGGAGCAGTTTGCCGCCCGAGTGGAGACGATCAAGAAAGAGGTGCCGGAAGAGGCGCCGGAGGACGAGTACACGCTAACGCAAGTCCGTGACATCGTATGGAGCCAGTTCACGGCCATTCATTCCCTGCCGACCAAACGGTCGCGGGGCGAGTTCATGGAGGGACTTCGCCAGCAGGCGATCGAGCGGTTGGTTCCCGATCACCTCTCAGAAGAAGAGGCCGCGGAGCGCGCAGAAGCCGTGACCAAGGCACTGGATAGCTTGTTCGAGACGTATATGCGACAGCAGATCCTCGAGCGCGGCATTCGATTGGACGGCCGCCGGCCCGAGGAGATCAGGCCGATCAGCTGTTCGGTCGGTGTGTTGCCGCGGGCGCACGGGTCGTCCCTGTTCACGCGCGGCGAAACACAGAGCCTCGGCATCGTCACGCTCGGAGCCACGCGCGGCGACGAGCAGATCATCGATCAGATGATGTACGACGGCCGCAAGCGGTTTATGCTGCACTACAACTTCCCGCCGTTCTGCGTCGGCGAAGTCGGCCGCATCGGTTCGCCGTCCCGCCGCTCGGTGGGACACGGCTACCTGGCCGAGAATTCGCTCAAAGCCACGATGCCGTCCGAAGAGGAGTTCCCGTACGTCGTCCGCACAGTGTCGGAGATCCTCGAATCGAACGGATCCTCGTCCATGGCGACCGTGTGCAGCGCATCGCTCGCCATGATGGACGCCGGCGTGCCGATCAAGCGACCGGTCGCCGGGATCGCGATGGGACTCATCGAGGATTCCGCGACGCAGAAGCGAGTCATTCTCACGGACATTCAGGGCGCCGAGGATCATCACGGCGACATGGACTTCAAGGTCGTCGGAACGCGAAATGGCGTGACCGGATTCCAGCTGGACGTCAAGGTCGGCGGGATCAGCAGTGCGACGATGCGTGAGGCGCTGGAGCAGGCGAAGCGTGCTCGAATGACGATCCTCGACGAGATGGATCGCGCCATCAGCGAGCCGCGCAAGGAGCTGTCTCCGTTCGCGCCGAAGCTGACGACGATCACGATCCCCACCGAGAAGATCGGCGCCGTCATCGGCCCCGGCGGCAAGATGATCCGCCAGATCATCGAGGAGACGGGAGCCGAGATCGATATCGAGGACGACGGCACGGTGAAGATCGCGGGCCCGAATACGGAAGCCGTTCGTGCGGCGCAGGAGTGGATCGAGGACCTGACCAGCGAGCTCGAAGTGGGCACCGTGATGAAGGTCAAGGTCACCCGCATTGTCGACTTCGGTGCGTTTGTCGCGCTGAAGAACGGCTCTGAGGGACTCGTCCACGTCTCCAACCTCGCTCCCGGCTACGTGGACAACGTTCGCGACATCGTGAGCCCCGGCGACGAGATCACGATCGAAGTCATCGGGGTCGACAAGATGGGACGTCCGGATCTGAAGAAGATCGACGGAGAAGGCGAAGCGGGCAAGACCGGTGTGCAGAAGGGGAGTGGCGGCCGCGAACGGCACGGGCGATCCGAACGACCTGCTGCACCGAAGCCGGAAGTCCACGTCGGCGACATCATCGACGGAACGGTCACGAACACGACCGACTACGGCGCGTTCGTAGAAATCGCTCCCGACGTGACCGGGTTGGTGCACATCTCGGCCCTGTCCGACGAGTATGTCCGTCGCGTGACGGACGTCGTCAAGCCGGGCGATCCGATTCGGGTGGAAGTCCTCAACATCGACGACCGAGGCCGATACAAGTTGCAGCGCGTCATCCCGGAATCCGAGAAGAAGACGGAGGATGTGGAGAGCGCGGAGGTTCCGCCGGCACAGCCTGAGGCCGTGCGTCCGGAGCCCGTCGAGCAGCGTCCGGAGCAGCCGAAACCGACGGCGGAGCGAGCCGTCGAGGAAGCCGAAGCAGAGGACGAGCCGGCGGCCGACGAGGAGCCGGCTGAGTTCGACGACCGCTGGTAGATCACGAACAGCGCACTCATGCCCGTTCGCGAGATCTATCCGCACGCTTTCGAAGCGGAACTGACCAACGGACTGCGGATTCTCATCGAAGAGGTTCCGCAGTCCCGTTCTGTTTCCTCGGGGGTCTGGATTCAAGCCGGTAGCCGGGATGATCCGAGAGACCATCCCGGATTGGCGCACTTCATCGAACACCTGGCGTTCAAGGGATCGCCCACGCGTGATGCACGCGCCATGTCCCATGCAATCGACGCTGTAGGCGGGCACCTCAACGCAGCGACCGCTAAGGAATCGACGTTCTACTACGCTGACGCGCCCGCAGACGGCCTCGGCGTTGCGTTGGATCTGTTGGCCGAGTTGTCTGTTCGGCCGAAGTTCGATCCCGACGACATCGATCTCGAGCGCAATGTCGTACTCGAGGAAATCCGAAGCCACGAGGACGATCCTGAACAGATGGCGTACGACCTGTTCAGTTCGGGGTTGTGGGCGGAAGAGCACCCGTTTGCACGATCGGTCGTCGGAACGCGGCAAGCGATCGAATCGGTCCAGCAGGGCGATGTTCTCGCCTTTCATCGCACCATGTACCGAGCCGGCAACATGCTGCTCGTCGTCGCCGGCTCCGCGGATGCCGAGGAAGTCGTCTCCCTTGCCGAAAGCTCCTTCGCCTCGGCGAACGAACGGGAGGCATACGGCCCGGTTCGAGCCGCTCCTATCTTCCAGGCAAGGACGGTCCACCACGAGAGACCGACTCAGATGACCCACATCTACATCGGAGCCGAAGCGCCGCCCGCGTCGCACGACGATCGCATTCCGCTCGAAGTCATCAACTCGATCTTCGGCGACGGGACCAGCTCGCGGCTGTTCCACGCGATACGGGAGTCGCGCGGCCTCGCGTACGCCGTCACAAGCTATGTCAACAGTTTCTCCGACGGCGGAATCTGGCTCACCTACGCCGGCGTCGCACCGGGCAATACTGACACCGTCGTCAGATTGATCCGTGGCGAGTTCGAACGATTGCTCGCAGAGCCCATCCCGCAGGCCGAACTCGACTTGGCCAAGGCCAAGCTCCGCGGCTACCTGATCCTGGGGCTCGAGACCAACGGCCATCGCGCATCGCGTTTGGCAAACGCCGTTCTACAGGAGCGAGAGATCCTCTCCCCCGACGAACTCCTGGATCGTCTCGACGCGGTGACCTGTGAGAGCATCCACGATCTTATTCAGCAGTACGTCCAGCCGGACCGCCTGAATATCACGACCGTCGGGCCCGCCGTGTAGGCGATTGCTCTCGGGAATTCGTGTGGGTACCATGAACCATCATGGCTATTGCGATCTATCCGGGTAGCTTCGATCCGATCACGAACGGGCACATCGACATCGTTCGTCGGGCGCGCAAGCTCTTCTCCAAGCTCTACATCGCCGTCGTCGCCAATCCGCACAAGAGCCCGCTGTTTACCGTGGAAGAGCGCGTGACGATCACCCAAGAAGCCCTTGCCGATGCCGGAATCAACGGCTTGGAAGTCGTCAGCTATGACGGTCTTCTGATCGACTGTGCGAGGAATCACGATGCCGATGCCATCGTCCGGGGGCTGCGGGCGAACTCGGACTTCGAGTACGAATTCCAGATGGCCCTCACCAATCGGGATCTTGCGTCGCAGTTCGAGTCTGTCTTCTTCATGACCGCCAAGAAGTACAGCTTTCTCTCGTCGTCCATCGTCAAGGAAGTCTGCTCCTACGGAGGCGACGTCTCGACATTCGTGCCGCCGTCCGTCGAGGCCGCCCTCAAGCGCAAGTTCCATCGCGCATCCTAGTCCGCGTCACAGCCGGGGGGCTCGCGCGGTGTGCCCTGCATCTTCATCAGCTCCGTTGCTAAATCACGAGAATCGTGCATACTTCCCTCGCGCACATCGATGAATCCGTCTGATACCAGAAGGAGGAGATCGTGTCCCATAGGCCTCTACAGCGGACAACCCTTGATGGCCATGAGGTCATCTACAATTACGCCACACTGTCCACCGAACGCATCGGCGAACTGCAAGCGCACATGGACGACTTGATCCAAGCAGGCAAGCTCAGCGATCAGGAGACGTTCCGAAGCTACATCCGTGCCGCGCATTTCCAGCTTCCCGAGGACTTCGCCGATGCGAAGTCGATTATCGTGCTGGCTCTGTACACGCCGCTGATGCGAGCGACGTTCCAGGTCAACGGAAAGAAGCAAGACGTTCTGATTCCGCCGCAGTACTACGAACCGGATCTCCCGGCCGACACGTCGACCACCCTCATTCGCACCGAGGTCCTTGCATCGGACGAGCCGCGCCTCGAGCGGTTCCGCCACGCCCATCATAAGCTCCTCGCCGTGCGAAGTGGGCTGGCGCGTTACGGGCGGAATAACATCTCGTATGTCGAGGGAATGGGCTCTTTCATCACGCTCGCGGCGTTCGTGACGGTGATCCCCGCGTCGTAGACCTCGGGCGC
>CAZXQL010000125.1:3188-6366 GCA_964643395.1 uncultured Thermotogae bacterium | reverse complement strand
TGCTCTTGGGCTGGAGGTGCACAGTGGCAATCCCTTTTCGCTTGTTGATCGCCTCCACGACGATTTCGCCCTGATGCGCGATCTCGAGATCCAGGACCTGTTCTCCCGCTTTGACGGTCGCCCCGTGTCGCTTGGTCACGCGAAGGTCCGAGGTCAGCGGGATCCTGACACTACCGCCATCGGGGTTGTACACGACGATTCGATCCGGGAGAACGAGAACAGCTCCTTCCACGTCCGCCGCGACGAACACCGGCTTCGATCGAGATGTCAGCTGGTCGCCTTCCTTCACTTTCGAGCCAGGCTCCACCATCAATCGCGCCCCGTACGGAACCTCGTGTCCGGTTGTCGTCCCATCCTTGCCCACGACCGAGACGACTCGGCGATCCTCTTCCTCGCTGATCTCGACGACTCCGTCATGATGGGTTGTGATCCCCTCGATGTTGAACCGATCCGTCAGTGCATCGCCCTCCGACACGCGATCGCCATCCTTCACTTTCGGCGACGCGTTGATGGGCAGCGGATAGCTCCGGTCTCCGGACGATGTATCCGCAATGAACAACTCCTGCGACCCATCCTCGAGATCGAGGACGTACAGCTCGCCCGCACACGGGCTGGTGGGATCGATGAGAGCGTCCAGGTCGATCTCGTCGCCGGCTTCGGCACGAAGGATCGAGACGGGCAGTCTGGCCGTGCGGGTCTCCCCGGTGACCTCGACCTGGTCGTCGCCGGTGGCCGTCGGCGTGATGCTCGTGATGTATCCATCGAGCGGAGAGATCCCGGCTTCGCCGCTCTTCATCGTCTTTCGAGCTTCGAACAGCTCTTCGGCCCGCGGAAGTCCCTGGGTGATATCCTCTCCCGCGACACCGCCCGTATGGAACGTCCGCATCGTAAGCTGCGTCCCCGGCTCGCCGACGGACTGCGCTGCGATCACTCCGACCGCGGTGCCCAGTGCGACCGGGTGATGATTCCCCATGTCGAAGCCGTAACAGAGCTGACAGATCCCGTTCGCAGTCTCGCACGTCATGGGCGAACGGATCACGATCCGCGGACGGACGCGGATCGACTTGATCCCTGCCTCGACGAGCGCGTCGATGTGACGAGGCGTGAGGAGCTCATCCGTCTTCACGAGCACGCGATTGGTCTCGGGGTTCTTGATCTCCGTCACGCTCTTCGTTCCGACCATTCGTTCCCGCTCGGCAGGCTTACCCAGCGATAAGTCGCACTCCAAGTGCCCGAGATGATTGGCAACGTCCTGGGAGATCCATTGGTTTGCATCCAGCAGGATCTCACCGGACGCAGGATCGACCACCGGATCGGCCGTCACGCGGCCATAGATTCGCTCTTCGACCGGCTCCATGACCTCCGTCTTGCTGAACCACAACGGGTCGATATCGATTCCCTGCGATGTGCCGCAGTCCGGCTCGGTGATGATGGTGTCGGACGACGCGTCTACCAGCCTACGCGTCAGATATCCCGAGTCCGCGGTCTTGAGCGCCGTGTCCGCCGCTCCCTTCCGGCCGCCGTGCGTCGAGATGAAGTACTCCATCATGTCCAGCCCTTCTCGGAAGTTGGAGATGACGGGACGCTCGATGATGTCTCCCGACGGGCCGGCCATCGGCCCGCGCATTCCACAGAGCTGTTTGACCTGATCCGGACCGCCGCGCGCGCCCGACGTAACGATTCCGTAGACGGGATTGAACTGATGGTTCCTCAAATTCTCCATCGTCGCATCTTCGACGTCGTCGACCGTTCGCCGCCAGATCCGGATGACGGACTGCCGTCGCTCGTCCTCGGTCGCCAGGCCCATGTGATACATCGTTTCGATACGACGGACCGCGGCCAGCGAGCTTCGAACGATCTCTTCTTTCTCCTCGGGGATCAAGCAGTCCTTCAGAGAGATCGTGAGTCCGGCCTGGGTCGCGTACTTGAATCCGAGGTCCTTGAGATCGTCCAAGACCTCCGCCGCCTTCTCCCAGCCGAATTCGTGGTAGCACGTCCGTACAACGCGGCGAATGGCGCTGCGCGTCATCACCGAGTTGTAGTCTCGGATCGACTCCGGGAAGATGCGGTTGAGTTCCGCACGGCCCAACGTCGTCTCGACACGCTCGCCGTCGATTCGGATCTGGACCGGGCTGTGCAGATCAATGATCTCTTCTTCGTACGCTTTACGCGCCTCGTCGATATCGCGGAACGCCTTCCCCGCCCCCTTGCCGTCCTTCACTTCCAACGTAAGGAAGTAGTAGGCGTACACCGGGTCCTGAGTCGGAAGACTGATCGGCTCGCCGTCCGACGGAGATAGGATGTTCCTCGGAGCGGCCATCAATTCCCGCGCCTCGCGGATCGCTTCCTCGGATAGGGGAAGGTGCACCGCCATTTGATCTCCATCGAAATCTGCGTTGTAGGGAGGGCAGATCAGCGGATGGATGTGGATGGCCTCGCCATCCACGAGAATCGGCTCGAAGGCTTGCATGGAGAGCCGGTGCAGCGTCGGGGCACGGTTCAGAAGCACGGGGTGCTTCTTGATCAACTTGTCGAGGATGTCCCATACCTCGGGCATCTCGCCCATCAGCGCGCGATTCTTGATTTCGTCGAAGTCCGAGAACGTCGTTGTTTCGAGATAGTGGAGGATGAACGGCTTGAACAGCTCGAGAGCCATCTTCTTCGGCAGGCCGCACTGGTGCAGTTTCAGCGTCGGATCGACCACGATGACGGCCCGGCCCGAGTAGTCCACTCGTCGCCCGAGGAGGTTGCGTCGAAGACGTCCGTGCTTCCCGTGGATGCGCTCCGAGAGTGACTTCAGCGGCCGGTTGTCGCGCCCGCGGATCGGGCTCTCCTTCTTCTCGTTGTGGATCAGGGCATCCACTGCTTCCTGAAGCATGCGGCGCTCGTTCCGCAGGATGACTTCCGGCGCCCCCATGTCGATCAGTTTCTTGAGCCGGTTGTTGCGGTTGATGATTCGACGGTAGAGGTCGTTGAGATCGGTCGTCGCGAACTTGCCGCCCTCGAGTTGGATCATCGGACGCAGGTCCGGCGGCAGGATGGGGATCACTTCCAGGATCATGTCCTGGGCGTTGTTGCCCGAGAGACGCACCTGATCCACGACCTCCAGACGTCGGACCAGACGTCGACGGTTGCCGGCCGCCGTTGCAGTTGATGGAGGATTGTCCCGTCGAGGTTT
>CAZXQL010000125.1:0-3178 GCA_964643395.1 uncultured Thermotogae bacterium | reverse complement strand
ACTGCTCGGTGAGCGAACGGTGCAGCTCGTTCATGTCGAGGACTTCCAGAAGCCCCTTGAGGCCGGCCGCCCCCGTGTCGGCGATGAATCCATCCGGATAGACTCGCTCATAGGCGCGTTTTTCCAAGTAGGACAGGTGAGTCCCAAGTTCGAGCGGGACACTTGGGTTCTTGATGCGGGTCACGATGAAGATGAGGCTGTCGAGAATCTCCCGATCAAGTACCTCTCCTTCAATGGACGCGCCGTATCGATCGACCAGCATTTCAAACGCGGTCTGCGAGCAGAGTTCGTCGACAGGACGCTCGGCGATGATCGTCCCTTCTTCAACGTCGTCGCCTTCTTCGACCAGCAGATCGACATCGCCGATCATCGGGTATTCGACGGACCCGATGATGACGGAGACGAACTTCTCCCCGTTGGTGAGCTGCCGGTCTTCGATGGTGACTCGACCCGCCTCTTCGGCCGGGATACGCGGCGCATCTTCAACGTAGTAGGCCGGTTCCACCTCGAACGAGAACGCCTGAGAAAGCACGTTGACTTCCGAGGAGTACAAGCTCTCGCCGGGACGTACTTCCTTGCTCTCGGACGTCGTCACCAAGTAGAGCGCTTCCTCCATCGGTTCCGTCTCATAGTAGGCGATCCGTTGCAGTTCGCGCTTCTTCATGCCAAGCAGGCGGCTGAGAAGGCTGGAAACCCCTTTGAGGAACCAGAAGTGGACGACCGGACTCGCCAGTTGGATGTGTCCCATGTTGACCCGCCGCACCGATGAGTCAGTGACGAGCACATGGCATTTCTCGCATGTGATCCCCTCGTACTTCTTGCCCTTGTACTTGCCACATGCGCATTCGTAGTCATTGTCCGGGCCGAAGATTTCCTCGGCGTACAACCCGCCACGTTCTGCGCGGTGAGTTCGGTAGTTGATCGTTTCGGATTCCGTGATCTCCCCGTGGGACCAGTTAAGAATGACCGAAGGGGGAGCAAGTTGCAGTTTGACGCGTTTGATATCGTCACCCGAAATCACATCTCACCTCGTTTGGTTCCCGTTCTTGCGTCAGCGGACACCGGGGATACACCTCGGTCCACCACCACCGACGGCACGCTCGATGCGCACCGCTCCGATCTAGCCTTCCGCACTGTTTTTCCGCGTTGAGGAACAGGGCGGGCGGCTTTCTGTCTCATCGTGCTTGCGTTGAACCCTTTCCACGCCCATCGTTCGGCTGGAGGAATCGTGATTGCATCCGCCAGCCGTATCCGCCCGCGGACCATCTCGTGTCCGCGTTGGCCCCGAAGCGGGTTACCCCGTTCACTTCGACATCTTGACAATGAATAGCAGGAGTTTGTGCACGCCGCCTTCCGCGCTCATCGATGCCCAAAAAGCATAGCCATCCCCTCTCCCTGCGGGGGATTTCATCAATCACACATTCTCAGTTCTCTGCACATCACGCATCGTCAACGTCCTAGTAGACTTGACGAACAGATCCAGATTATACCGTCACCAAGGCATGTTTCAAGCAGTGAACACGCGTTGCAAAGGCAGCTCGAGTGGGATCAGCTCCAGATCGTTTCTCGCTTCGAGTTCTTCGATCGACGTGAACGGCTCGACGTTCATCAGCCGGCGTTCATCCTCGGATTCCATCCGATAGTAGACGGGGACCGTCGTCACATCGGCAACGCAAGCATACGTCGCCGTGAGTCGTGCCACGAACTCGACGATTCGGTCTGTCTCTGCCTCGCTCTTGGCGTCCCAGTTCGTCCGCAACAGCGTCATCGGACCGTGCGGCGTCGCCGGATACAGGCGTAGATCTTGCGGAAGGAAGTAGTTCTGCAGCTCGCGCTTCTCGTTCTCGTCAAACGCCAGGACGATGTGGAGATCCGGAGAAGCCTTCATGTACATGGGAAAGTCGAGCAGACAGAGCGCATTCAGCGTGACAACTTTTTCCTTGAACAGCGCAGCCACGCGTTCGCCGAAGCCCGGCGTCGTGAGTTTGCACCGGAATCTGGAGGACGCCGGGTCGAATGTGCCGAGCCCCAGCCTTTCCGCCAACCGTGGGATCCGGTCGTCGTCTTCCGAGGCCTCTCGCGTCTGCCGGTCCACATCTCCCCAGGATTCGATATTGGCGGGGGAGCGCAGCGGCCGCTCCGTGAGTCCATGCTCTTCAGGATGTGCTGGAAGAAGGCTGAGAACCCGACCTTCCAGTCCCTCAAGGGCGGCGACAGTCGCCAGATCTCGTGCCGATAGCCCGCATCCTTTCGGGGCGTGCCCGGCTACGATGTACTCGGCGCCGATTCGCTCCATGTACCGTGCCGCCTTGGAAAGAAGAAGAGACTGGCATCGTCGGCAGCTTTCGGTCGAAGAGAATTCACTCTCGTCCGTGAGCCCGATCAGGTCTTGATAGTCCTTCTTGATCGATTGCGTGCGGTACGTCGCACCGGCCCACTCCGCCTTCACGAGGGGGCGAAGTTCCTCGCAATCCCGCGAAAAGGGAGACCTGAAATGAAGGAGATGAACGCCATCGACTTGTGGATGCTCCCAAACGAGCCTCGTTGCGACGCGACTCGCCAGACTCCCCGAGAAAAGCGATAAAACCTTGACCACGCCCTACCCCGTCCCCCTTGTTGCCTTACCGTCGCGGTTCAATCAGCCCAAAATGACCATCTCTTCGTCGATAGATAATGGCAATCTGATCCGTTTCGCTGTCCACGAACACGAGGAAGTCCTTGTCGATCGCCTCCAGTTGCATCGCGGCTTCCTCGGCGGGCATCGGCTTCTGGAAGTACGTCTCGGAGCGGATGATCTTCCGGCTCGGAGACGCCTCACTCTCGTCGACTTCCAGCTCGGCGCCCGCACGATCCTTCACGTCCTGGAGCTGATCCTTGAACTTGACGAGTTGCCGTTTCAGTCGATCGATCGCCTTGTCGATCGACGCATACATGTCCGTCGTTTCTTCGCGTGCGTTGATCTGCTTCTTGCTGGTCAGGTGCGCATGGAAGTCCGCGATCTGTCGCTCCTTCTCCACTGATAAGACTACGTCCACGCTGACGATCCGATCGAAGAAACGTTCCAGAGCTTCCGTTTTCTCGATGACATAGTCCCGGAGAGCCGGACTTGCATCTGTATGGCGTCCGGCGATCTTGATCTTCATCCGCGCCTCCTTACCGGAAACTATATCAGAAAAGG
>CAZXQL010000124.1:0-6389 GCA_964643395.1 uncultured Thermotogae bacterium | reverse complement strand
AGATGGGTGTCGCGCCAGGGCCAGGCTTGGACGAGACGGCTTGGTACGTCCTACCGCCGGAGCCGGGTCAGTCGTTCACGATGTGCACGGGTGTCCGATGAGGAAGTCCCCCGTCTCAAGAGCGGTACGGTCGAATGCGATGCGCTGGCTGCCTCGCACCAGCTCCACATCGGTGAATTGGCACGGAAGCGACTGGGCGTGAAGGAAGTTCTCTCCGTCCATCAGCTGATAGTGGAGATGCGAGTAGACCGTCGCTGCGCCGGAGAAACCGACGCGCCCAAGGGAGTCTCCGGTCTTTACCGTATCTCCCTCTGCGACAGCGATGGTGCCGCGCATGAAGTGGAACAGGTGACTGTACTCACGATCGTTGTGCTTGATAATGACGCGGTTCCCCGCGATGTCGTCAACCCGCTGCTCCTTGATGGCAGAATCCATGTCGAATGGCCGGTCATACAAGTCATCCAGGTCGTCTTGGACTTGAACGATCGTGCCAGCTCCTGGGGCAAACACAGGCTCCCCGTCCGTATATGCATCGCGAATGTCGGTTCGATGGTAGTCTCGATGGAGCTCCTCTTCGCCTGGTTCCATTCGCGCGAGGTTGCCATCTTCGCCGACGCGTGCGAAGTCCAGCCCGTAGCGGGCGAAGTTGGATGCGAACGCCCCCGCTGTTGCCTCGCGAACAAGCGTCATGGCGAATCGTCGATGATGGGAGAGGTAGTCGTGCGCGTCGAGAATCGTAACCAGACCTTGCATCGGCACGCGGAGCGTGACGTCCTGTCGATACTCCTCGGGGCGAACGACCACGTCTCCGCAGTAGATCTCCATTCCGTCAGGCTTCCCGAAAGTGAATGTGTACCGCATGGAGGCCAATGGGAGGTCGTCCGGGAACTCATGGAAAGGGTTGTAGAGATCCACTGCCGCGCCGGCTGGGATGCTTGTGATCCCCGTCGAGGCAATGCCCGACGGGCCGACCGCATTGCGATTCACATACCTGTAGCTCACAAGGTGCCCGTCTGCATCGTACAGAGACGCCTTGACGAACCACAGTTCGAGGGATTCCTCGCTGAGATTGCGAATCACGAAGTCGAAGTTGAGGGCTAGTCGTCTTCGCAGCCTCTCCAGATAGACAGGGTGGGGCTCGAAGGCGATCTGGACTGACTCGCTTCCGATCGAAGCTCGTGCAAAGAAGCCTTCCAATCTGGGCAACATCCCCCGGTATTCGCTCGACACATAGGCCTCCCGACTCATGATCCCTCGCAAGCATCTTACAGGAGCGCGGAGTGCGTTGCTCGAAGGCACCGGATCGTCACATCCTCGGACCCGGATGGCCCGCGGGGAGTCCGCCATCCAGGGCTTGGCAGCGGTCAGGCACCTCGCGACACGGTGGTGGGGAATCTCCGTCAGCCGCTGGTATTATGGGACGGGTGGTCTTCATTGCGCGGGCAGGGGCACCCTGCAATCTGTCAACGAATCGAGGAATGACGTGAGGAGACGAGCGTACCAAGATGCGAGCGATCTGCAGCTGCTGCAGTCATTCAATTCCGCCGCCATTGCGAAGACGAAGGGGTGCGGCTACCTGCATCCGGGCGACATCCCACATCACCTGTTCAACGGGAACAAGTACTACGAACCGGCCGATCTGCTATCGATTTGGGAGGACGAACACGGCGTGTCGGGATGGCTGCTGGTGGGGCCTCGGCACAGGGGGTTTGACGCGCAAATTCGCCCGCAGCTCCGCGGCACGGCGTTTGCACGGGAAGTCTACGAGTACGCGGAAGAGCGCACGGTCGCGCTGATGCGCGAACACGGCATCGCAGGCGACGAAATCGAGTTCGAGGCGTGGCAGTGCGACGGTGCAACCGGAGAGCTGTTGAAGCAACTGGGATGGGAGCGCGTGGTCGATGCGCCGTGGGCGGTCAATCGCATCTGCCTCCGGGATGCGCCAGCGTCTTCGGTTCCGTCGGGATACAGAATCCGCACTGTCCGAGGGACGGAGGAGGCTGCTGCCGTTGCAGCGGCCCATGCATCCGCCTTCCCGGGAGTGAAATGGACCGAGCCACTCTATCGTTATGTGATGGAGTCTCCCGGCTACGCCCCGGAGCGGGAGTTCGTCGTCGAGGCGTCCGACGGGACTCTTGCTGCGTTCACGGTGACCTGGCACGATCCAATCAACAAGACGGGGCTCTTCGAACCCGTTGGGACGCACGTGGACCATCGGCGCCGCGGACTCGCCAGGGCACTCCTGTGCTTCGGGATGGGGAAGATGGTCGATGTGGGCATGGAATACGCGATCGTCGTCAACCATCACGCCAACGAGGCCTCGCGGTCGCTCTACCGTTCGTGCGGGTTCGCGCCTTGGCAGCTGATCGATGACTACACCAAGCCGATCTCGGACTCGCTCCTCTCGTCATGAGGAGCGGCTTGCGTTGAGTGCAATGCGGGATGACCGACTGAAGGAATCTCGTGCGTACGACTCGTCGCCCCGCTTCGTGTTCTGCAGGCAAGACGCGCATCTTCCAGACCCAACCCCGCCTCTAGCGAACGGGCATGGATAGCCAGAGCATCCGGAAGCCAGGAGAGCGTCTTGTGAACGTCACACGACCTGACTAGGCGGGTCGCAACGCACCATCTCGAACGAGCCCCCGCCAAGCCAGCCGGGTCACTGGCGTGGCTCATGATCCCTTGATCGGATGAGGAGCAAAGGGGTCTCGGTTCGATGCAGGACGGCTGCGGCTACGCTGCCGAAGACGACTCGCGACAGTCCGGTCCGCCCATGGCTGGCCAATGCGATCAAGTCAGCGTCCTTTTGCTCTGCGACATGGATGATCCGCTCTGCGATGGGTCCGCTCTCGATCACGACCTCGGCTTCGATGCCCTTGGTCTTCAGAATGGTTTGAATCTTCGTCAGATACTTCTCCCCAGCGGCGCGCAACGCGTCGATCTGATCCATGTACGCCTCCGGATTGACAACGGCGGCGCTCCCTGCGGGGAGGGCTCCTGCGGGCACGAATGCCGGCGGCTCGACAACATGGACCAAGATGACCTTACCCATCTTGATTCCACAGAGCTCCTCAACGTGAGGCAGTATCTCTTCGGCTCGTTCCGATGAGTCCAACGGGACAAGTATGTTCTCATACATGGTGTCTCCTTTCTGGCGCGAATCCGCGGCCAACATCCTACTATAGCCTAGCAGAACAACATGAAGGACTTGTGTACGTGGCGTGGGGCAAGACCCTCTGCTGCAGCAGCACATGTCGCGCCGCGGGTACGCGCGCCGCTGGCTTGCCGCTTGGTCGCAGGTCACTCCTCAGCGAGTTTGAAGTCAGCGAGCTTGAGGTTGACGTCGGACGTTCCCATCTCGATCACGAAGCGTGCTGCAACGTCCGTACTCGCAGTCATCGTGAACGCGAACCGGTACGAGGTGCGTCGCGTCGTGAGCGTGAAGGTCTCCCCCGCGTAGGCGTCGTAGCTTCCACTGTCGCGTGTGAGAGCGATGCTGATCGAACGGTCGGCATCGGCCCAGGCATCGAATTCGACGGCGTACGACTGCCCCTGTACGAGCGGGATGCCGTGTTGGATGAGTTGGATGTTCCAGGCGTCCGTGCTCGCCCCGAGGAAGTACGCGTTGAGCGCGCCCGCGAAGATCACGAACTGGGCGTTGGCTCCGCTGGCTTGGTCGATGTAGCTGTCCCAATTGGCCATGCCGCTCGAGAAGTCGCCATTCGTGAGGAGGCTCCCTTCATCAGGGACGCTGGCATCGGCGCTCGCGCTCGGGGTGATGGCCGGCGGCGGGACGATCTGGATGTCGTCGAGCCAGAGATGCTTGCCTTGGATGGCCTGGTGCTCGGCTACGATCTCGAACCGGTCGACGCGCGTCCAATCGAACTTGCCCTGGGAACCGTACCACGTGTTGTCGTCAAACGAGCCGGCGTCGATCATGTCGCTCAAAGCGAATTCGACCTCATGCCACTGACCGTCCATCGGCGCCAGACTGCTGTCGATGGTCTGGACCATGCGCCAGGGATGGTCCGCCGCGTCGGCCAGGTCCGTGTCGAGGAAGCGCATGTCGAAGCTGAGCCCCGGCGAATCCGTCTTGATTCGGAACCGAATGCGGTAGCCCTCGCTCGCCAACTGGGATAGGTCCCGCGGGTTGGTGAAACGCCAGCTGATGACGCCGTACTGCGGGACGCCGGTCCAATTGATGCAGTAGTCACCGTCGACAGCATCCTGGTGATCGTAGAGGTTCAGCGTGCCCCCGTGGCCGCCGTCAAAGAGGTAATCGCCCACCAGGTCGTCGTAGATCACCATGCCGGAGGTGTCCGGCTGAATCCATAGAGGGCCTGGAACGTTCAGCCCCAGGGCTTGAACAATGGACGTGTCCAGATCGTCGGGGAAGGCCTGGGCGGAGCTCTGCTTGTAGATGCCGAAAGGGCCTTTGTCATCCAGCATCGTCCACGCAATGCCGTTGTCGTCGAAGAGCGACCGAACATCCGAGTACCAGCGGACGACGTCCGCGTGCGCTGCGGCGGGCACCCACACGCCGAACTCTCCGCAGTAGATGGTTGCGTGGCGCTGCGCCGCGAACCTTACCGGGATACTCATCCGGTCCGCCAAGGATGCGACCTTGCCTGCGTCCTTATACCAACCCCACAGCTGATCCAGCCAGGTGCCGGAGAAGCTCCGGGGCATGGACGGCATCCGTGAAGCGACGTACGGATAGGGGACGCCGCTGAGATTCTCCATCGACGGGTTGGTCCAGTTCGTTCCTTGATGGGTGAAGAGGAAGGGATCGTAGAAGTGGAAGGTGTAGATGAGATGGTCATCTGTGTACGAGGGCAGCTCGTGAAGGTAATCGTAGCTGCCCATCTCTGCGGGACTGACAAGGATCGTGTGGACCGTGTCGATCGCGCGGATGGCATCGATGGCCTTCTGCTGGATCCGTCCCCACTCCCAGGTCGGAATGCCGACGGGTTCGTTGAGGATTTCGTAGAGCACAAGATCCGATCGGTCCACGAAGTGCGCAGCCATCTGCCGCCAAACCGCGACCGTGCGCGCCTCCGCCTCCGGATCCGCGTCCAGGCCCAGGAGCGTGTGATTGTCCAGGATCACATACAGGCCCAGCTCCTCGCACCCATCGATCAGGCGATCCAGATAGAGAAACAGAATCGGGTCGATGGTGTAGCTGGGCGCGTTCCCCGACATGTTCCTAAGATCGATCGGCACGCGTACATGGTCAGCACCCAGGGCCATCATGTTCTCGAGATCGGTGATAGTGCAGGAGTTGCTGATCTCTTGGGCCGACCCTCCTTGTAACCACCCGCCCAAATTGAAGCCGCGGGTGAACGGGCACGCAAGCGTCTGAGCCGCCAGAGCAGTCCCAGCCAGCAGCAAAGTGGAGAAGAACACGACCAACAACGAAACGATGAGAGTTCTCATCGCACCTCCTTGAGTCCAGCCCCTCGAAACGTAGAAGCAGCAGACCGGCAATGCAGTTGTGCAAGATCCTAGCAGTTCCTTCGTGCTGTGGATAGGGGGCGCAGAACGTGTCCCGTTCGGCGGCACGCGGCAGAAGCAGTTGCCACAACGCGCAGCATGGGCGTGTGAGCTGACGGGTTGCGCGCAAGACACCCGAAACCGGCGCTTCGTCTAGCTTCCATTCCGTGAGGGAAAGGCAGAGGAGTAGGTTAGAGGAGCTGAGAGTTGCATGACCTGGGGATTTGTATATAATGGGGTACATTTGACATGGCCAAAGCGAGACACAAACGCTACGCCGCATGAATCCGAAGAGCGATTGTTCGGATCGCTCGACATCCTCAGTTCGACCGACATCGATCGAATCATTGCCGACGCATTCGTCCTGCTCGAGAAGGCGGGCGTCCGATTCGATGATCCTGAAGCGGTGTCGATTCTCGCAAGCCACGGTGCGCAGGCCGCTGGTGATGTCGTCCGCATCCCTCAGGAGATGGTCCGCACGAGCCTGGATGCGCTCCCGGAGAGCGTCATCCTCGGAGCACGCCGAGCCGGCCGTAGCATCCGCCTCGGACAGCCGCGCTTCGTCACCACGAACGGCTTTGGCACGGTGAATGTACTCGATCCGGGCGCCTCCGAAGCACGCAAAGCGACGCTCCAGGATCTTGCGCGGCTCACGCGCTTGGGAGATCGGCTCGAGGAAGTGGGGTACTGCCAACACCAAGCGACGCCCCAAGACGTTCCCGCGAACCAACTGGACGTCATTCAGGCGATGACCGTACTGTCGAATACCTCGAAGCACGCCCATCTCAGCACGTACTCGACGCGAGACCTCGATGCCGTGATCGAGCTGGGGAAGATCGCAGCCGACGGCATGGAAGGGCCGGTCATTTCTCTCGGATGTTGTTCGCTGTCGCCTC
>CAZXQL010000123.1:0-6418 GCA_964643395.1 uncultured Thermotogae bacterium | reverse complement strand
ACGTTCCCCAGCCTGCGAGCGTCATGACCTCTCCGAGCAGGGCGACCCGTCGACGTCCCCACGCATCGGCGAGACCGCCTGTTGGGACCTCGAGCAGGAAGATGGTCACCGAATAGACGGCCAGCAGAACCCCGACTTGGCCGAGCGTCATGCCGCGGGCTTGCGCAAGGAGAATGAAGAGCGACATCGGAAGTGCGGTGGAGAACCAGGATAAGAACAGGATGAGCGCGTATCGCCGCTCAACAGCTTGGGTCGTCATCATGTCTTCTCCTTATGTCACCAGGTGATATGATGACCTGATCATAGCGCATGACAGGGTCCTTGTCAAGAGCTCAGCGGGAACTCGAAGCCCGTCCCGCCCCCGACAGGAGTGCAATCGCACCAAAGGGAAATGGCTTGCGGGATTCGGTCCGTCCGACGGGACGGGCGAGTTCGATATACTCACGGTGTGGAAGCCATACGGGAGAAAGCGACGTCATGACTGAACCCTCGGAGCTCGATCACTTCCTTAAGGCGCAGGCACCTGTCTACCGACAGGTCCTCCGAGAACTCGCGGGAGGGCGCAAGCGGACGCACTGGATGTGGTTCATCTTCCCCCAGCTACGTGGACTGGGGCACAGTGCGATGGCCGAACGATTCGCGCTGAGCTCGCTGGATCAGGCGCAGAAGTACCTGCAGCACGAGGTGCTCGGATCACGCCTGGTCGAATGCACGCGCTGCGTTCTTGATCTCCACGATCCGAATCCCGAGATCATCTTCGGGACACCCGATTGGCTGAAGTTCCGATCGTCGATGACCCTGTTTGCGCAATGTCCCCACAGCCCGACCGTCTTCAACGAGGCGATCGATCGGTGCTTCTCCCGCATTCCGGATGAGAAGACGCTTCGGCTTCTTGGCGTCGAGCCGGACGCGGCGCCGGTTCTCGACACGCTGGAGCGAATCGGAGTCGGTCGCACGGCGGAGATCTTCGCGTGGGATGAGGGAAGGGCACTACGGCTGTTCCGAGCAGGTGCGTCGTTGCCGAATGTCGTTCGCGAGTTGAATGCGTTCCGAAGTGCCCATGAACTCGGACTAGCTTCCCCGGCAGTCTATCCGGTCAGCAGAGGCGAGGACGGAATCGTTCGGATCGGGGAACGCTTGGGATTCGTGATGGACCGGATCGACGGGCCGTCGATGCTGAAGATGCTGTCGCGCCGTCCGTGGCTGCTGGTTCGGTACGCGCGGACGTTCGCGGCCCTTCAGGCGGACGTGCACAGCCGTTCGGCATTGTCTCTTCCATCCCAGCGACACCGGTTCGAGGCGACCATCGAGCAGCTTCGAGAGGGCCTTGGAGATCGTGTCACGATGAGGATCCGCCAGGCTCTCAATGCCTTGTCAGACGGAACCGTCGTCTGCCATGGGGATTTCCATCCCGACAACGTCATTCTCAGCTCCTCCGGTCCGGTGATCATCGACTGGGGACCGGCGACGTCCGGGAGTCGCGCGGCTGACCTTGCCTGGACGGACTACCTATTCCGCCATGCGGGGTATCCGCCCGGCACGACGTGGTGGCAGCGCGTGATGATTCGCTTGCTGCGACGGGCCTTCCACTCTTCGTATCGCCACGCGTATGCGCGAAACACAGGCTTCGACTGGAGCGAGATAGGACCGTGGTCACCGGTGATCGCGGCCGTCCGCCTGGGCGATGGAATCCAAGAAGAGAAAGAATCGCTCCTCGCCTATCTCCGCGAGCAGTTTGGCTCTTGATGCGTCGCCCACCCAGGCACAGAGCAGCTAGCCCGGGTAGCTGACATCATCGCCCCAGTCCGCGGCCTCCTCGTGAAGGCCCTCGACGCTGAGTAGCCCGGCCTCCCACAGAAAGGCTCGATCCCGTTCCGGGATCTCCCACAGCGCCTTCCACCGGATGTCGACAAGAATCAACTCGTCTTCATCGAGTTCCGGATCGTGACCCAGGACCGGCTCCTGCCCGTCGATGTCGAGTGCGCCGCCGGGGAGGCACCCGTAGCGTTCCCCCTCAAGGTCGTGTTCGACCGTCAGGACTCTCGGACCCCGGCAAACGATGGCCTGAACCCTCGGTGCGGTACGTCGAGTCAGCTCCCCGATGTCCATGCTACAAGGAAGGGTACCCGGAATCGCAATGAGAACACGAGAACATCATCGCCAGATCACATACGTACCCTAGCCTCGTTATGCGCGGGCCGATGCCGACGCAAAGGGGTGGTCGTCATGACCTATGTACTAGCACGCCACACTGTGAAGGATCCCGATCATTGGAAGCGGGTTTTCGATAGCGGAGTCGAGATGCGAAGAGCGGGAGGCGAGTTGTCCGATCGCCTGTTCCATGTCAAGGGAAGCCGAGACGACCTCGTCCTCCTGTTCGAATTCGAGAGCGAAGAACGCGCGAAGCGATTCTTCGAGTCTCCCGAGTTGAAGGCCAAGATGGAAGAGGCGGGCGTGCGCGGGAAGCCCAACCTCACCTTCCTGGAGCCGATGTGATGAATCGAGTTCCTTATCTGGTGCCCGGAAGACCGAGGGCGGCAGAGCCGAGGTCCCTTCGCGCAACGTTCTGCTTGGGCAGGCGGAATGGAATGCGCCATGCCTCTGCTCGCAGGCGACGAGATGGTTTCGTCACAGGCAGGGGTTTGCATGATCCGCTTCGCGGGCAGGCCAGAGGGCATGCGCGTTGGCGGAATCGACCGTATGGAGGCTACCTCTATTGAACCCGGGAGATGCTTGCTGGGGATGCCCAACCGATCAGGGATTGACCGGTGTCACTTGACCTTGGAGAGCGTGTCTCGCTTCCGATAGACTGCTGCATGGATTCGCTCCAGTTCGTCATTCGGCCAGCCCGCCCGACGCACGAGGAAGGGCTTTGCTTTGCTCGCTACATGAACCAGACTGCGGACGGGCAGTTTCGACTCCTGTTCGGCCCTCGATTCCCGGAGATCATCGCGACGGCGTATTGCGAGCCGGCTCACGATCTCTCCTACGAGCATGCGGTGTTCGCCCAGGTAGCCGGCTCCATCGCGGGAATGGCCTCGGGCTACACGGAGGCGCAGCATCGCCAATCGAGCGACGAATCGCTCCGGAGGGCGGCGGGACGAAGCGGCTTTCGGATCCGATGTACATCTGCGCTTGCCTTCCCGATTCTCCGGTTCCTCCACACCTACGAGGAGGGAGACTTCTACCTTCAGTTCCTCGCCGTCGACGAGTCTTTCCGAAGAAGAGGCATTGGAGCCGGGTTGATGCAAGCCATGGAGGCCCGCGCACGGGAGAGCGGCGCCGGGCGTCTTGCTCTCGATGTCTCGGCTCGCAATGCGACCGCTCGCAGGCTCTACGAGCGCAAAGGACTTGCCGCCTACACTCGATGGCCACGACTCACCTTGCTGCCGCCGGCGATCTTCCGGATGGGGAAGGACCTCTGATCGGCTCACTGCCGATGACCTAGATCTACGTGAAGGGGGCACATGGACTGCAGCGGGAGACACATTGAGTGACGCAAGGATCTACTACTTCTCCGGTACCGGGAACACGCTCGTCGTGGCGAAGCGGATCGCCGAACGATTGGACGGGACGTTGCACCCGATCGCTGCAGTGGACAGGAGCGAGCCGATCGAGACTGACGCGAGTGTGATTGGCATTACATTCCCGGTCTACTACGCGGACTTGCCCAATATCGTCCGCCGATTCGCCGAGCAGCTCGTTTGCGCGGAAGAGACCTACATCTTCGGCGTTGCGACATATGGCGGCGCGGTGAGCGCGTCGTTCAAGAGCTTGGCCCGCATCCTGGCGCAGAGAGGGCTCTCGCTCGCTGCTGGGTACGGCGTGCACATGCCTCAGAATGCGTTTCGCAAGCCGTGGGAGAACAAGCTGGCGATCTATCGGCGAGCCCAGAGTCGAATCCACTTCGTGACGCGATCGGTCGAAGCGCGCAGAGGGGGGCTGCACTACGCCAACCTTGCTCTCCAACTGCTTCTGACTCCACTGGGAGGGTTCTTTCAGCGCATGACGGCGCCCGCCCTCGAGAAAGCGGCCGGCTTGCCCAAGGCCTCCGGACTCACCGTGCAGCAGTTGATCCCTCTGGCCGATCGGAGCTTGTCAGCATCCGAGGCTTGTACAGGTTGCGGTCTCTGCACTCAGGTTTGTCCGGTGACGAATATCGGCATCGTCGAGAGCCGGCCCGTCTGGCACAGCCATTGCGAGAACTGCCTTGCCTGCGTCAACTGGTGCCCGCAGAACGCGATCCGAGGAGGAATCGTCAGCGATACTCATCGCTACCACCATCCCCACGTCAGCTGGCGCGACATCGCCGCTCAGAGCAGGCCCTCGAACTGACCCATGTGTTCAGGGCACTCATGCTCCCGACGCGTCTTCGCATCGGACGAACTCGTCTAGTCCGCAAAGAGCCACAAGCCGGCAAGCAGGATCGATGCGTAGGGAACGACCTTGTGCAGCCACCGTATCGCTCTGGGCGGCGAAGCCAACGCACTCAGAACTCCGCCGGTTCCGATGAGGATGACAAGTGACAGAGCCGTGAGCGACGTCAGGCTCCAGGCAACCGATGTGAGGGCGGCCACCTTGCTTGCCGCGATGGCGCTCCAGATGACATAGGCAAGTCCCGCGACGGAAACGAGCTTGTGGGCGCTCAACAGGATCGAGCCGTACGGCTTGCCCCTTCGACGTAGTCCATAGCCCGTACCGAGAAGCGTCGCCAGTCCAATGGCAACCACGACAACGCGGAGCAAACCCGTGTTCATCGTCCCTCCTCTCGGTCCTTGGTGTTCGTCGGCAAATCGGATGAGTCGCTACGCGTCCCATCGACGGCCCCGTGGAGTCCGTTCCCGCTGGATAGCTCTTCGACGAGTCGCCGCATGAATCGGGCCGCGGGAGCACCGTCGATCAGATCGTGATTGAAAGAGACGGTGAGGCAGAGATGCTCGCGTTCCTCAGTTCGCCCGCCGACCATCGCAAAGCGCTTGACGATACTGCCAACTGCGACTGTCACGGTTGCATGGGTGAGCGGCATCGCCCATACGGCCCCCGTCCCGAACATGCCGATCGCTGTGACGCAAACCACGCCAAATCGCTTCTGCATGCGAATGCTCCTCGAGGCGAGTCGGATGAAGATCCTGAACAGGAAGACTGGGAGGAATCGAATCCACCCGAGGCCGGCCGATGCACCAACGTGCGACGCCTGTTGCTGCTGAACCTCGCGCAAGGCATCGTGGATCTCGCGGTAGGACTTGCGATTGACGGCATGAAGTCCCACCGGCTCCGGCGCGCTTTCGCCGTCGATGTCCCGCTCGAATAGCACATTGACTGTCACGTCGTCCAGCAGGACGAGGCGGCGTCCTCTTCGAAACGCGTTGAATCGTGGAAACTCGCCAAGCGCACGACCGAGGCAGTAGACAATGTAGGCAGTGAGGGACAGCCGTTCGCCGGTACTCGCAAGGTGTCCGGCAATCATCTTCCGCGGCTCGGCAATGTCGGCCTCTGCAATCAGGTGAATCGTGTTCTGCTCGCGATTCACCGCCGATGCGGCGGCCACCCACCGCCGGTTTGTGCTGAGCGGCTCGGACCGGAACCCGCCCAGAGCATGCTTGACCTTCCTCATCACGTCCGCCCGTCCTCTCGGAATCTCCTGTCAGGGTACTGGTCGTCGGGCATCCTGCCAAGGCCGGAGCGAGCTTGCAGTCCCAAGGTCGGCTCGTCAGGCACAGCATTCGGCGAACCGAGAAAGCCGCCAGGCCTGGATGAGGATGTCGTGGCTAGGGGCCTCGCAGGTGCCCTCCGCACCCAAGGTGCGGTCGACGGCCGAGGGGCTGTAGACGCTACACCTTCGCGCACCTATACTGGGGTGCCGCCCGTTCTGCGGGCGAGTTCACCGAAAAGGGGGTGATCGCATGAGTCAAACACGAATGACGTCGGCGATGCCCCCGGTCCTGTCTCGATAGAGACCGCTCGTTGCTGGTTCCTTTCGACCAGGCCGGGGGATCCCGGCGATCCGTAGAAGCGAGCCTGCCCACGGAGACCCTGATGACGTGCTATCGGCTCTTGAATCAGCCCCGCCTTGTGTAGGGTCTTCGGTTTGAAGGGGACTTCCCCTCGTCTGGGACTCGTTGACGGAGGTCGGTGTGCAAAGGGGTCGAAGAGCTTCGCGATCCGCCGGGCTGGCGATTTACACCGCGATGGTTCTGCTCTCCTCGGTACGCGCTCACGTCGCAACCGGAACCGCGACATCGACGAGCCTGCTGAGATCTGGGCGTTCTTCCAAGAGCATGGGTGAGTGATTCGAGGCCGCTTGGGCCCCCTGACGGTTCGCCGGCAGAAGGGTCCCGGCGCATCACCACCTGTCACGAGCTGAACCACTTCCCCAGAGTTTGTTCGCTTCTATGAGTCGTGTAGGATGCCCGCACGG
>CAZXQL010000122.1:4569-6597 GCA_964643395.1 uncultured Thermotogae bacterium | reverse complement strand
CTACCACTCAACCAAGAAGCCGACGGTCCACTGCGTGAACGCACCGGTATCTACGTTGACCTGGAGACCCATGTTGAACGTGAACTGCGTGGCGACCTGCAACGTCATGTTGGCGTCGATCATGCCGACGTCAAACAGCTTGATGCCGTGGTTGAGGAAGTAGAACGTCAGATCGAAGCCGAACGGTCCGCAGCACGCGTCGTCGTTCGTCTCGATCCGGTAGTACTCCCAGTAGGCTTCGTTCGGTCCGAGTCCGCCAGCGTAGTCGGTGACGCCCGTGAACGTGACCGCTCCGATGTCGCACGTCAGGCTGATACCGGAAATCGAGATGTCACCAATGACGAGCGGGTTCGGGAAGTCGCCGCCCGAGGTGGCAAACGAGATGTCCAGATCGAAGCACGCGAAGTCGCCGAAGTCAAGGTGCGGCGTCAGCGAGAATGCCTTCTCATCGACCGTGAAGTCGACTTCTGCATCAACCGTCAGGTAGGGCAGCAACGGGATCGCAATGCTGTCGACGCCGAAATCGGCATACTCAAAGCCACTGCAATCAAACGCGACTTCAGCCCAAACGTCCGCGCAGCAGAACGGGAAGCCGAGGTCGATGACGACTTCGTTGAAGTCGAAATCGCAGCCGTCGCCGTCACCGAGCGTCACGTCGATGCCGACTGACACGTCACCGGCAACGCCGGAGCCGCTCAGCTCGAGCGTCGTACCGCCGGTATCGAGCGTGAAGTCCGCGCTGAAGCTGACACCGGCGATCGAAACGCTGACCACCGTTTCCCAGCTTGTGAACTCCGGAATACCCGGGTCGAAGACCAGATCCGACGTAATCGAGAACGCGCCAAGCACGCCAGCGACGTCGAACTCCTGGCCGATCCATCCGGTCTCGTCAAGGTTCGTGAGGGACGTAAACGCCCAGTCGCCCACCGTGTAGGTGACGCTGAGCTCCGACGTCAGTCCGATCGCATCGTTGAAGTTCGTCTGCTGAGGGTCGATGGTGACATCCGTGTCCCAGTAACCGGTCAGCGACGCGGCCAGGCTGCTAAAGCCCAGGCCAAGTACACAGATCAGGCTAAGTACGAGAGCCCTTTTCATTATTGACTAACCTCCTTACGCAGTCTTCTACCATTTCGTTGCTTGTAACAAGCTTGTGACAAGAAGCGTTGCTCTCCAGATAGAGAGTGAAGTTTTGCGCGTCGGGCAACCACCTCCAGGTCTCAAGATTCGCCTCTCCACTAGATCAAACCCATCATAGCCCCGGCCCCGATTGATGTCAAGTGATGTACGTTACATTCGCGCTTTGCGGCCTCTTCGACCCGAGAAAATCACGGGCTCGTTACAGCCCCAATGTCGCCAAAGCGATCCCGATGATTCCCACGAGCAAGGCTGTCAGCGAGATGAAGAAGTTGGCCTGGACGCGTTTCGCCAATGTACTCGAGCTGGACGTCGACATTTCCTGAACCTGCGAGTTCAGTTGGTTGATGTTCGTCTCCGCTTGCGAGACGCGGTTCTCCAGCGAGGCGAAGTCAGAACCCTGGGACGTCCCCAGCTGGGACTGCAATGCCGTCACATCGTCGGAAACCTGATAGATCAGATCCTTGAGCACGTTGAGATCGTCCATGGTGACCGACTCGGGGTTGTTCTGCATGTACTTGATGGCGCGGGCGATCATCGCCGCAGCATCGTAGCGAGTCAGCGCCGCATCTCCGTTGTACACGCCCCCCGGCAGTCCGGTGATGATTCCGCGATCGGCAAGGTACTGCAAATCCTCGTACGCCCAGTGATCCGTCGGCACGTCCGTGAACAGCCCTCCCGTATTGACGGGTTCAGCATGACCGTTTCCCGTTTGTGCAATTGCGACGCCGCCGGCAAGACCGATGCTGATGATGCATAGACTGGCAAAGAGAATTCCTCGATTCCTTTTCACTGGTACCCCCCCATGACAGGAATTGGACCGAGTATATGCCGAGCCTCTGAATGCGTCAACAGAACGAGCTCACTGACTTCTTCCTATCGCGAACGTCTGAA
>CAZXQL010000122.1:0-4469 GCA_964643395.1 uncultured Thermotogae bacterium | reverse complement strand
AAGGTCCGTCGATGGAACTGCGATGGGCCGTGCTGTCGAATCGCTTCGGCATGCGCTGCCGTGCCGTACCCTTTGTGCTGGGCAAAGGCGTAAACCGGTGCCCGCGCCGACAATCGACGCATCAGTGCATCGCGCCAGACCTTGGCAAGAATGGATGCCGCAGCGATGTGAAACGAGTGCGAGTCCCCCTTCGTGAACTCCAGACATCGCAAGGGGACAGTCCCCTCACAAGGGACTGTCCCCTCTGGGAGCCGAGTGAGATCAGATGAGGGCCTCTGCGTGAGATCCGTGAGGGCGGGGGTTCTCAGGCGCGCGGGGACAGTCCCCTGCGGGGACAGTCCCTGCGGCAACAGCGACAGCCCTCGATCGAGCAGCGCAACATTCGCGTCCAGCTCGAGGTGCTCGTACGCCCGCCACGCCGCCGCCCGGCAAGCGTTCACGATTCCGATGCGGTCGATTTCGGCGGCCGATGCGCAGCCGATTCCGTAGTGCGCTTCGTTGCGAATGCGTACGTCCAAGCGCTCCCGTACGTTTTCACTGACGCGCTTCGAATCGTTCACGGAAGCGAAGGAGTCGGCGAACGCGTCGTCAAGCCGGCCGTGAGATGTCACCCATCGCGAAACGGGGAAGCTGACGCAGGCTACGACCACGGGTCCGGCCAAAGCACCCCTGCCCGCTTCATCGAATCCGGCCATGCGGACCGCATGGGGAGACTGCTGTGTGAGATCCCAGAAACCGGTCGAGTGTGCGTCGCCGGAATCGATGGAGGAGCTTGGAGGCGTCGCCGAGGGCACACCGGCATGAGACAGATCGAACGCCATCAGGCGTCGTGCTCGCTCGCGTCCTCCGGGGCGTGGGGACGGCGCTCGGGTCATCCCTGGACGCCGAGGTAGCCGTTCATGAGCCCGAATCGGTAGAGCGGCCACACGCGCAGGAACGGCTCTCCGATGAAGTCCCGTTCGTCGACGAACCCCCAATATCGGGAGTCCCAGGAGTTTCCGGTGTTGTCGCCCAGGACGAACCAGTGGCCTTCCGGCACGGTCGTCGGCGTGATGCCGTACGCCATGCGCGGGTCGGTCGATGTGTAGGTTCGATCGAAGTCGGGGCCTTCGAGACGCTCCCCGTCAACGTAGATCTTCCCGCCACGGATTTGGACGGTTTGCCCTCCCACGGCAATGAGGCGCTTGACGTACCGCATGCGGCGCTCGCGGAGGGTCACGCCCACGTCTTCGAGAGACGACGTGTCCGCTGTCTTGGTCCCCACGTACACCGCAGGCAATCCGGTGAATTCCAGCGAGATGTCGGTGCCCTCCGGGAGGGCCCGAAGGATCGCATCGACATCGGCGATCGAGTAGATGAGCTTGTTGTTGACGGCGACCAAGCGGTCGCCGGAAGAGATTCCGAACGCGGCCACGCGATCGTCGACCGAGCGAACAACGATCGAATCCGTGTGCCAGAAGACGACGATGTCCCCCGGCTGCGCATTGCGAAAATCATAGGAGATGCGATCGACGAAGAACGAATCCCGCGGTTCGATGGTGGGAACCATCGACTCCGTCGGGACGTGCATCCGAACGGTGACGAAGCTCATGATGAGGACCGCGAGAACCCCGGCCACGGCCAGGACCTCGATCCAATCGAGCACCTCGCTCATCACCCTGCCCGGATGGTAGCCAAGCCGATGCGCCAACCGGATGATAATCGCCGGTCTCTTCTCCCGCGTTCGGGGCATGGATCGGTTATCGGATGCGCCGCAGCCGCCGCATGAAGTAGGGCCGCGCCTGACGCACGTTCCCTTCCTTCACGACTTCGATCCGCTCGATCTTCGGCGAATGGACGGGGAACGTCTTCTCGACGCCGATGCCCGAGGAGATCTTGCGGACGGTGACCATTTCCTGCGTGCCTCCGCCCGATCGCTTGAGGACGATTCCCTCGAAAACCTGGACGCGCTCCTTGGTTCCCTCCGTGATGCGTTCGTGGACCCGGACAATGTCGCCGGGGTTGAACGTCTCCCGTTCCTTCAGTTGTTCCTTTTCTATCGCGCGCAGAATGTCGTCCATCTGCTCCTCCTCAAGCCTCGTCCCGATCCCCGGCCACGCGATCCAGCACGATCGCCACCGCCGCGCGGACGGACAAATGATTGAACTCGCTATTCCCCATGATCGGAGGCAGGATGGCATCGCAGACTTCGATCAACTCGTCCGCCATCCCCCAGCCGGTCCCAAACACCATATATATCGGCCGCGGATCGTTGCGCAGTCGGTCCCGCAGTTCGCAGTACGACACACCCGTTTTGTCCGTTGCCCGGGCGGACGTCGCCACCAACAGCGGCGTTTGGCCTTCCGCGTCTTCGATCCACGCGATGGTCTCTTCCAGATCTTCCGCAATCGCAACGTACTCGAGCGCTTCCCCTCGTCGGCTCGCTTCCCAAGCGCGCTCGCCTTCGGTCCAGAAACCGCGGATCCGCCAGGCAATCGCTTGCTGTGAGGGCAGCGGCGTGACCACGAAATAGCGACTGACGCCGTACGTCCGCGCCGACCGAGCGATATCGTGAACGTCCATGGACGTCGTCGAGGTGGCGACGATCTCGCCACGTCGATTGCGCATCGGGAAGTGCAGAAGACCCACGTACAAATTACCCATCTTCATCCGTTTCCTCAAGGCTCAGCCCGAGTAGGTCAGGCCGGTTGTGCGCCGTCTTCTTCCATGCTTCGGCTTCGCGAAACGCCTCGATCTTGGCGTGGTCCCCCGACAGCAGGACCTCGGGGACGGCCAGGCCGCGAAACTCGGGCGGCCGTGTGTACTGCGGCGCACCAAGCCGGCGCTTGTCGTAGAACGAGTCCGACTCGATCGAATCGAACTTGCCGACAACGCCCGGCGTCATGCGGGCCGTCGCCTCGACCACCACGGCGGCCGGGGCTTCGCCTCCGGCTAGGACGTAGTCACCGATCGAGATCTCCTCGTCGACAAAGGCGAGCACTCTCTCGTCGACGCCTTCGTAGCGGCCGCACAGAAGGATCAGACCGTCAAGACGCGCCCAGGCCGCGGCGTGCGACTGTCGAAACAGGCGCCCTTGCGGCGAGAGAAGGATCGTGCGGACGTTGGGACCGGTTTCGGCTTGGATCGCCTCGATGCCTTGGACGAACGGTTCCGCTTTCATCAGCATGCCCGCCCCGCCGCCGTACGGGCGGTCGTCGACGATCCGGTGCGGATCGTCGGTGAACGAGCGAAGGTCGTGGACGTGAATGTCGATGAGGCCGCTGTCGTTCGCCTGGCCGAGGATCCCAGCCGACAAGAGCGGCGCAAGGGCATCCGGGAAGATGGTGAGAATGTCGAAACGCATGTCAATCAGTCGATGATCTCGACGACGACCTCGCGGTCGATTCCCTCGGCAACAGCCTCCAGGAAGGTTCGCAATGCGCCGATCGTTCGGCCTCCCTTGCCCAGGACACGGCCCCGGTCCTCCTTCCCGACGTGGAGAAAGAAGATGTCCACTCGCTCGGTTTCGATGCGATCGATCTTGACCGCATCGGGTTGCTCGACCAGCGAGTGGACAAGGAATTGACACAGGCGGAAAAGCAAGGCTCCTCCTCGCGTCCGCTACGCTTTTTCGGGCTCCTCTTCCGCATCCTCGTCGTCGGAGTCCGCTTCGTCAGCGTCCGCCTTCTTCTCCGGCTCTTCCGCGGCCGGCTCGTCTTCCTCCGGCTCTTCCGCGGCGGCTTCTACCGGAGCTTCTTCGACGGCCTCGGCAGGTGCTTCGTCGACGGGTTCGGCGTCTTCGCTCTCGTCGGCCTGTGAGGCCTCGGGAGCCGCTTCTTCCTTGGCGGCCGGCTTCTTCTTGGGTTCGTCGGGCTTGAGTTCCTTGGCTTCGATGGCCACAGTCTCCCCGCGCTTGGCCGCATCCCACGCCGCCATCACGCCGGCATTGGACAGAATGTTGCGCGCAGCCCGCGTCGGCTTGGCCCCGTCGAGCAGCCACTTCAACGCGGTCTCTCCGTCGATCTCGAACGTCGGAGGGTTCGTCTTCGGATCGTAGGGGCCCAGATCGGCGACGACCTTGGCGTCGCGCGGCTTGCGGCCGTCGAGTACGACGACCCTGTACGATGCCTGCCCTCTACGGCCTACCTTCTTCAAACGTATCTTTGCTGGCATACCTCACCTCAGGCTGTACCGTCTCGCACGCGCGGATCTACTGAGGCAGACCCATCACGTCCAGCGGGTTCCTTCCTTTTCCTCGGCGACCGCCGAGCATCTTCAAAGCCCGTTTGGCCTCGGTAAAACGTGTTAGGACGCGATTGACATCTCGGACCTGGGTTCCGCTTCCACGGGCAATGCGCTTCTTACGACTTCCCCCGATTATAGAGGGGTTCTGACGTTCTTCCAGGGTCATCGACCGAAGGATCGCCATCGAGCGTTTGACTTCGCTCTCATCTTCCATCGTCCCGCGTCCGCCAGTCCTCGGTCGTCTG
>CAZXQL010000121.1:0-6628 GCA_964643395.1 uncultured Thermotogae bacterium | reverse complement strand
CTGTCGTTCGATTGCTGGGTTTCGTCGGCCGGAGTCCCGGCAGGGTTCCATCCGCCCGGGTTGACGAGAAAGAACACGGGAACGAACTCGACACGATTGCAGTCCAGGTTCTCATCCGGATCCGTAACCGTGATCGTGGCGGCCGTGTTGGCGTCCTTGTAGATCTCCTGATTCCAGACGATCGTCGCTTCCGTATCGCTGATCTTCATCATGCTGACCGCGACGTCGCCGGCGTCGTTCGGATCCTGGTACATGCCGACCAACGTATCCATGTTCTCGAACCGCCCGATCAGCCACTTGCTGGGGACGGCGCCGCGATTGACGTCCAGGTCGGAGGGGAGCTCGTAGTTCAGGTAGCCGACGTCGACAAAGCCCACACCGTACGCCAACGGCGAGTCGGCGCCGACAGCGCCCACCCATCGCTGGACATCGCCGTGAACGCCGAACGACTCCTTCGTGGAGATGTTCTCTTGTTCGATGTCCGAATACACGTAGGCGCCCATCCAGAAGTCCGTCGGCGGTGACGATGCCGTCCCGACGACGTGCGTGCTCGTGTAGGCAGCCGTCGCGTCTTCGCGTGCGCCAACTTGGAATGGGCGTTTGGAGACGAACACACCCGTGTCGGCTCCCGTCTCCTCGAGATAGTCGCCGCCCAGCCAACCCGCTGTTGCACCAGGGGAATGCCCCTGATAGGGGACATAGTCCGGATTGCCGAACTCCTGTCCGGAGGGGCTTCCAGTATCGTCCTCGTAGCTCTTCCAGACGCTGTACGCCCCCGTTTTCGGATCCATGATCTTGACGTCCGTCCAGATCTTGTCCCGCACGTCGCAATCGATGTTCTCGTCCGGATCGACAACGACGATCCAGATCGCGTCGCCCTCGTTCACCCACGACACACGGCGGTCGCCTTGCTTGTCGTAGGAGAAGTACATCGACGCGTTCGTCGCACCAGCGACCCATCCACAGATCAGCAGGAACGCGGCAAAGAGAAGAACAATCCGCACTCGCTTCATAGCACCCTCCACGCCTCGGAACCGTCAACTTATGATACTACAGAGTAGATACGGCAAGATTCCGTGTCAAAACCAAGTTGTCCCCACCTCACTCTCTGCAAGCGAGCATCGCCATCGCGTACCATGACGTGCGAGAGGGGGAAGACGCGTGGATCATGTGCTCGATGTCTTGAAGCAGTATTGGGGCTACGACGATTTCCTCCCACTGCAGCGAGAGGCCATCGCATGCGGCGTCAGCGGGCGTGACTCGCTCGTCGTGCTGCCGACCGGCGGAGGCAAGTCCCTGTGCTTCCAGGTGCCCGCGGTGCGGCTTTCTGGATTGGCAGTCGTGGTCAGCCCGCTAATCTCGCTGATGAAGGACCAAGTCGACGCCCTGACCGAGTGCGGCGTGGCCGCGGCGCGCATCGACAGCTCCCAGACGCCCGACGAACAGGACGACGTCATCGCCTCCATCCGCGCCGGCCAACTCAAGATCCTCTACGTTTCGCCCGAGCGGCTGATGATGAACGGATTCGCCGGCTTCCTTACGCAGAACGAGATCTCGATGATCGCCGTCGACGAGGCGCACTGCGTCAGCATGTGGGGGCACGACTTCCGCCCCGAGTATCGTCAACTGGGGCAACTCAAGCGGACGTTCCCGGGAATCGCCATTCACGCCTACACCGCGACCGCTACCGAGCAGGTCCGCGAAGACATCGTCGAGCAGCTCCGGCTCACGGATCCCGAGATCCTCGTCGGCTCGTTCGACCGCCCCAATCTGATTTACTCGGTCGAGCGGCGCACCGATGTCGTCCGCCAGGTTCGAGACGTTCTCGATCGTCACAAGGGTGAGTCGGCCATCGTCTACTGCATTCGACGTGCCGACGTTGACGATCTCGCCGCTTCGCTCCAGCAGGCCGGATACGCCGCCGCACCCTATCACGCCGGCTTGACCGACGACGAGCGCAAGCGTGCGCAGGATGCCTTCATCAGGGAGGACGTCGACATTATCGTTGCCACCGTCGCGTTCGGCATGGGGATCAACAAACCGAACGTACGCGCCGTCGTCCATGCCGGGATGCCGAAGTCGTTGGAGCACTACCAACAGGAATCCGGCCGGTCGGGACGCGACGGCCTCGATGCCGAGTGTGTGCTTCTATACGGGGGCAATGACTATGGCACGTGGAAGTACATCATCGAGCAGTCGGATTCTGAGGAGGCCGTGCGGATCGCCTTGAGCAAGTTGGGTGACATGTCGTCGTACGCGTCCGGCGTCACATGCCGGCACCAAGCTTTGGTCGAGTACTTCGGTCAGGACCTCGGAACCGACAACTGCAAGGCGTGCGACGTTTGCTTCGGCGATCTCGAACTAGCTGATGACGCGCTCGTGATCTCCCAGAAGATCCTCTCATGCGTGTTCCGGCTCGACCAGCGATTCGGCGCCGACTACACCGCGAACGTCCTCGTGGGGTCCACGGAGCAGCGTCTGCTCTCCGCCGGGCACAACGAACTCTCGACGTACGCACTCCTTTCCGAGCATCCCAAGAAGCTGGTTCGGGATTGGATCGAGCAGCTGGTGGGGCAAGGGAATCTGGAGAAGCGCGGCGAGTACAACGTGCTCTCGATCACCGAACGGGGCTGGAGAACCCTCCGCGGCGAGGAGACGCCACGGCTCCTGAAGCCGGCCGAGGCGCCACGGAAGCGGGTCGCCGAGGACTCGTGGGACGGCGTCGATCGCGGCCTGTTCGACACGCTGCGCGCGCTGCGACGCAAGACAGCGCAGGCACGCAGCGTACCTGCGTACATCGTGTTCGGAGACGCCAGCCTGCGCGATATGGCGCGCCGACGGCCGGCATCGGTCGAGACGTTCCTCGACGTCTCCGGAGTCGGCCAGGCCAAGGCGAGGCAGTACGGAGACGAGTTCGTCGCGACGATCCGCGAGTATTGCCGAAGCCATAACCTCGATCAGGACGTCGATCCATCGATCAAGTCCGCTCCGAAGCCTGATGGCCGACATCGTCGGAAAGCGACACGATCCACGGTGAATCTAGCCAAGCAACTGGCGTTCGGGCGGTTCGACAAAGGCGAATCGATCGTCGCCGTGTCCGACGCCATCGACAAGAAGCCGGAGATCGCGCTGAAGTACCTGCTCGACTACATCGCGAACAAGAAACTGACGCACCCGGAACCGTGGGTCGATGACGCAACCTTCGCCCGCATCGCCGAAGCCGCCCGCATCAAAGGCACCGCCAGGGTGATGGCGATTCTGAAAGAGCTTGGCGGAGAAGCAACCTATGACGACGTCAAGATCTCCGTTGCATGCCTGGAGAACCGACCGTAGTGCTTTCGGAATCGCCAGCGAAGGTCCCGAAGGTCCTACGGAACCTTCGCGCCTAGCTCCTCGCAGAGGAGCCAATGGCCAGATTCTGAAAGAGTTGAACGGCGACGCCGACTTCGACCAGATCAAGATCGCGCTCGCTTGTCTGCAGAACGCCGATTGAGGTTGATAACCATGATCGGATCCGGCGTTTGGCAGATCTCCGGCCAAACCCGCAAGGAACGCGAAGCGTTCCCGCCTGCTTGGAGAACCAAGGTTCGTAGTCCGTGAGGAGTGAGGTGTCAGGAGTGAGGGGACCCAGTCCGCGGTTCGAAGTCCACGGTCCGTGGTTCGTGGTCGGAGGACCAGCCTGTGGCGCATAGCTCGTTGTAGATGAGCAAAAACGGTTCGTGGTTCGATGTTCGCAGTTCATGGGGTTCGTAGAGCTCGTAGGGTTCGTAGAGTGGTGAAGCCGTTCGCAAGGAGTCTCCGACCAAAGGCCGCGGTTTGGAATCTACGAGCGTGGTAGTCTGAGCTTCGAACTACGGACCTCGAACCATGAACTACGCACCAGGAACCTCGAACTACGTACCACGAACTACGCACTACGAACGCCTCTTCCTTTCACTCATGACTCATAACTCGTTACTCATCTCCCATCACTCATCACTCCTTACTCCGCTCCTGACTCATGACCGATTCCTCTCTCCCGTGGCGCATGAAACCATCCCGGAGCTCAGTCGTACGTTCGACGTGCGTTTTGATGGTCATGGACCTGGACCGAAGACCGACAGAAGGGGGAGGTGCGCTGTGAAACGTGGAAGCTGGATTGTCTTTCTGATTGTCGCATTCGTATCGCTGGGAGTCTGGGCGCAGTGTGATTGTGGGGTACAGGACGAACCGTCCTGCTACTTGGCGTTCAAGACGACCGAAACCATCGAGTTCTCGCTGATCGCTCCTATCGACTACTTCACCGTCCATCAAACGACCGTCTCGCCGAGCATCTTCGGCTGGCGCGTCGAGGCTTGGGACGGGACCCTCGTTCGAACCGTCATCTATCCGGGCGAACCGAAGGGCCGCTGGCTGACGATGGAGTGGGACCTGTACGACGATGACGGCTACCTTGTGCCGCCGGGCTACTACCGAATCATCGTCATGTCGACCGACGGGGACGTGTCGTATCCCGTTCGCATCGTCGAGGCATGCCACGCGTTCTGCGGATGCTTCTGTGGATGCTACGCCCCGCTCGCCTGCGACGTCCCGTGTTGCGTGCCGTTCGGGGAGCTCTACCTATCGCTCTCCGTCGGTGAGACGCGACCGTGCAGCGGGCTGTCCATCCATCTCACGTTCACATTCGAGTGCGAAGAGGAGCTGTAGGAACCCCGGGTTCGCCATTCGTATACGGGCTGTAGCGTGAGCCACGCGAGCCCTCAGACAAACGTTGCGCCGGCGCGCCAAGCAGAGTCGCCCGAGCATCGTGGCTAGAGCGGCCACCGGTCAGGAGTCGCGCTGCGTCCTGCACAGTGCCTGCGAATGATCTGTGGCCGTTCGGTCAGGTCGAAGATGCTCTCGCCGCGGTTATGATACGGGCGCAAGGAATTCAGCCGTGAATCCCGATCCATCTGGAGGAGATTCAGCGATGCATCCTGCCCGGACCTTGTTGGCAGTCGGAGCCGTGGTTGCGTTTGCGACACTACCCGTCTGGTGCCAGACATTCCTTCCCGATCTCGATCCGATCACGCCGGAGAACGTCGGCCGGCTGCGGCAACTGGTTCGCCTCGAGATCCCGAACTCGGCCGCCTTGCAGGAGATGGCGACGGTGGCCTTCTCTCCGGACGGCCGATTCTTGGCCGCCGCGGGGCTGAGCACGCGGCTGCCGGTGTGGAACCTCGAATCCGGTGAGCTGGCGTGGACATTCCGCGATGGCTATCGGGTATGGGTCTCCGTCGATATCCATCCCACCGAGCCCGTCCTCGTCGCTGGAGATCTGTCCGGGGCGGTGGCGTTTTTCGATCTCGAGACCGGCGAGAAGCTCTCCTCGCAACGTACCGGCATCTCCGATGTCCACTGCCTGCGCTTCAATCAAGACGGCACGCAACTCGTGTCCGTGAACCTGTATGACTCCGTCGTTGTGTGGGACGTCCAGGATGATTGGACGCTCACGAAGGTCGTCTCCTCGCAGGCTCACGGCGATCGCGTCAATTTTGCCGACTTCAATCCGGACGGCACGCGAATCGTTTCCGGAGGCGCCGACGACAAGGCGCGCGTCTGGGACGCAAGCACCGGGGATTCGATCTTGGTGATGTCGGGGCCGGCGTACTTCGTGGAAGGTGTGGAATACAGCCCCGATGGGACGTGGATCGCCGGGGCAGCGGACGACGGACGCATCTATCTGTGGGACGCCGAGACCGGCGACCGCGTCGCCACGCTACGAGGGAGCGTGGGGCCGGTGAACGGAGTCACGTTCAATCACGCGGGAACGCTCGTGGCAGGATTCAGCAACGGGCTCATGGCGTTGGTCTGGGACATTTCATCGCCGTACACGGCAACCCGCCTCTACGGGCATGAGGATCTCGTTCTGCGGGGCGCGTTCAGTCCGGACGATCGCATCCTGGCATCGATCAGCCGCGATCGGACCGTCATCCTGTGGGGGGTTCCCACGGACTCCGGGTCGTAGTCGCGCCTTCTGGAAGAAGCCGCCCATCCACCCGACTAAGGCTGTTCCTCCGTAGGCTCCTTACGACGCACAAAGGGAAACGCTCCGCGTTGCTCAGAGAATGGGAGCCTCAAGCGATCCCATTCTCAGCGTGAGCCACGTGATCATCGTTGGTATGCCTGCGAACAAAGAACGCGTAGATAAGGATGGACGCCAGCGTGTACATCACGATGGTGATTGGGAACAGGGCGGTGAAGCCGCTGGCTTCTTGGAGGTACCCACTGGCCAGCGAACTGATCGCACGCGTCCCTTGCCAGCTCATCTGCATCAGCGCGCTAGCCGTGCCTCGTTGACGCTCCGAGACCTTCTCCATCGCGAACGCCGTGTAGAGCGGATTGCCCGCGTTCATCAGCGCCGCCCGGCACAAGAAGCCGAGCGCCGAAATCGACAGCATCGGAACGTAGCCGAGGATGCCCAAGAACGGCACCGACAACAGCTGTACCCCGATGACCGATCGCGGCTTCCCCCAACGGTCGGCCAACGCCGGACCGATCAGGGTAGCGGCCGCCATCAAAACGGATTGGAACGCAAACAGCACACCTAACGTTGCGTCCGGCACGCCGAACTTCGTCTTGAAGAACACGTTGAGGAACGGAACCAGGG
>CAZXQL010000120.1:0-6655 GCA_964643395.1 uncultured Thermotogae bacterium | reverse complement strand
AGAAGTCCGACGAAGAATACAAGTGATGTGGAATCAATCCCCTATGCCATCCGAATCGCGGTTGGTCGGGAATCGTGATCATCCATCTTCACCGGCTTGACTTTCAAGGCAGATTCGGGTTTGATGGTGACACGTTCTCAACGAGCATTCTGATGATTCCGTATGTTTCGGTCGGCGAGACCCGCCGTCATTTGGCAGTGAACTTCCACCCCAACTCTGCGCCAGAGTGTCTGGTTCGCTTTCTCACGAGCTTCTCTCATCGGCATCACAAGGAAGTTGCACCTCACCAGGAGGTGAGCCATGAGCACTGAGAGACGAACGTATGACGCCATCGTGATTGGAGCGGGGCAAGGCGGATCCCCAATTGCCGAGGCCTTCGCCAACGCGCAACGGACGACCGCACTGATTGAGCGTGCGAACGTCGGCGGGACTTGTGTGAATACGGGATGCACGCCGACCAAGACGATGATCGCGAGTGCGGCCGTTGCAAATTGCGTCTCACGCGCCTCGGAATACGGCATCGAGGTCGGGCCGCCACATGTTGATTTGCGAGCCATTCGGGATCGGAAGGAGTCTTTGGTTGGATCCTTCCGCACGCGGAAACGTACGCACCTGGAGAGCATCCAAGGGCTTGACATCGTCGATGGCGAGGCTTCGTTTGTTGGCCGGAAGACTCTCGAAGTTCGCGGCCCTCAAGAGCGGTCCCTAGAGCTCGCATCGGAGATCATTGTCATTGACACGGGATCCAGGCCCTCCATTCCGCCCATTCCCGGCATCTCGGACGTCCCGACCTTCGACTCAACATCGATCATGGATCTGACGACCCTGCCCGAGCATCTAGCCATCCTTGGGGGAGGTCCCGTGGGCGTGGAGTTCGCGCAGATGTTTCGCCGCTTCGGTTGCACTGTGACATTGATCGAGAGATCGAGTCAGCTGCTTCCCCAAGAGGATCTGGACGTTGCCGCGATCCTCGCCGAAATCCTGAGCGAGGACGGGATTACGCTCCGAGTGGGATTCACCGTGAAGTTCATCGAACAGCAAGGAGAAACGATTCGAATCCTCGGGGCACAAGGGAACGGCGATCTCTGCGTGCTGTGCTCGCACGTGCTTATTGCGGCCGGACGGACGCCCAATACCGACACGCTCGATCTGTCGAGGGCAGGCATCAGGAGTACGTCATCAGGGCACATCGAAGTCGATGATCAGCTGGCAACTTCGGTGCCTGGCGTCTTCGCCATCGGTGATGTCACCGGGGGCGCACCGTTCACCCACATCTCCTACGATGATTACCGGATCCTTCGCACCAATCTGCTTCATGGCGGACAGGCATCCACAGCCAACCGCATTGTGTCCTACGTTGTGTATGTAGATCCGCAATTGGGCCGCGTCGGTCTCTCAGAGACCCAGGCCGCTGCCGATGGGATCCCCTATCGGCTCGCCAAGATCCCGATGCGAAACGTGGCTCGGGCACTGGAGACCGGTCAACCTCGTGGCTTCTTGAAGGCTCTGGTGGATCCGCACTCAGGGTGCATCCTTGGCGCCGCCGTTGTGGGCGACCAAGGAGGGGAGATCATGTCCATGCTTCACGTCGCGATGCTGGCTGGCACGTCCTACGAGATCCTTCGGGACAGCCCGTTCGCTCATCCGACCTACGCCGAGAGCCTCAACAGCCTCTTCTCCGCTTGGGCTTCGCCGGCAGGTGGGACCGTGATCCGGCAGCCCCGCGCGAAGACATTCCATTTCGTTGACGAAGAAGCAGACGGGATGAAGCATCCGGCAAACGTCGGATCGGCCTAGAATCGGTAATAGGCAAGCGCAAGTCTGTTGTCCATACGCAGGGATGATTGGAGCAGCGACCTCATGGCCTCGAGGCGTGCCACGATTGCTTCCGATTCTTGGACTTTCGTGATTTCGTCCGTGATCACCGTGATCCCCGGCGACTGAATGACCAAGCCGATGACGATCTGGTATTCATCGACAACGGGGATCGGGAGTTGGATGGTATAGACACGATCGCTGGGAACGATGAATTCTGGGTACAGCGTCAACGAGCCCGGCGTAACGTGGACGAGAAGAATGCTGGAGGCAATCGTGGGGTCGAAGATGGCTCGGTGACTCTGGGGATTGAACATGACTTCCACACGCGGCCGCTCATCGCGCGTTAGCCGGAAACTGAAGGCTTCCGCTCGAGCAATCTTGTCGATGTCCGACTTGAGCGCCTCCACGGCGTTGACCACCTGATATCGTTCGCGATCATTCCGGAATTCACGGAGGAGCGACTCTGAGGTGACAATGTGAGCAGCTTCAGGCTTCCCGCCATTCAGTCGGATCGGCTTCGTCTCAAGTTCAAGCCATTGACGGCAGACGAGGTCAAGGGACATGTCGTGGTCGACAAGGATGTGGCTTTGGACATCCGAGGCGCGCCCGGCCAGGGTTCGCGCCACCTGCAGGGGGAAGCCCACGATGTCCTTCTCCACTCCTGGACTCGCGTCGATGCGAAACAATCGGCCTTCAGCCATCCCGATATTCAACGAAGAAAGCCTCAGTGCGTCGGTTCTCAAGCCCTCAAGCCCTAGGGTCCGAGTCTGAACCGCCTCTTGGAACGCAGACTCGAGCACGATGGTCGAGTGGAGGATGTTGCGCGCGAACGCCTTCGATGCGGGCTCATAAACGTAGATGAATTCATCGCCAATGAACTTGGAGAACAAAGGGTGGCTGTGCATGTAGCGGCGAACCAGTTGCTGATAACTGGCCATGAATCCGCTCACTTGTTCGCCCATCACGCCGGCGGCCTCCAAGAAAGCGCCTAGCTCGCCTGCTACGACAATACCCTCCATGGCTCTCTTCACCTTTCCCTGAGCCATTTCGTCCCCGTGCGTGGGACCCTCTTTGCCACTTGATTCTATGCCAACAGAACTGTCGAAGACAAGTCAACACGCTTCATCTCCGAGACCGAGCCTGTTCCGCGACAGTGGCTTACGACGGCTCAGCTCGATGCCGTATACTCGCATCGCCCGACGCGAAAAGCTCATACGTGCCTGGAGGGTCTGGCTTCTTCCGGGAGACACGGGGGATCGCTCCTGCGCTATTGGCAACTGCGTCCCCAGCGGCATCCGCGAAGAACCATCGGTTCCGCAGTTCTTCACCCCATGAGTCGCTGGACGCGATGTCCAGTGCCTCCCCGACTGCGGCCGCCGTGCGCAGCATCTCCGACACGATCCCGATCGGACCGCCGAGATGGTAAATCCTGCTGGACATTCACCAAGCGCGGTGGCACGGCATTGGCGTCACATGCCAGACCCTCTTCACTGAGAGTCCTCCTTGCAGTTGGTCGAAGCCCAGTGTGATGAAACCATGTCTGTCTGGACCGCCAGGAGCACGATCTCGCAATACGTGTTAGGGTTTCCGTCATCGACGTTGTTCCCGAGTGGTACATCTCCATCCAGCGCTGCCGTGAGGACCGAGTTCCCCAAGACAGAACTCGTCCCGAGGATCCAGAGAATCAGAATCACGTCCAAGTGTTCGGACTGAGATGAACCAAGAGGCGAGACGAGCAGTCCGCCAACTTCGATCTGGAACCTAGGGCTTGGCCTCACCCCTCCAATTGGTCCAAGCGCAATTCTGACATCGACGTGACTGGCGGTACCCCGAGCGGCATCGCCAGTGTGCCATCGCCCCGGAATTCGGGCACACGTAACGCCAAGGTCAGCCAAAGTCGACCATGAACAGCGTTCACGCAAGATCGGTCGCCTGTGGAGATCGAAGTCACAGTCAAGCTAAGCCAAGAGCAGCAGTCTGGAGCCTGGGACTGAATGTAGAACAAAGTTTGACCCTACCGCCGTAGTTGGGCGAATTCTCGGGGAGCAGGTCAACTCATGGACGAACGGTCTCGCAGTGCGCGACTAGTCGCCCGCATCTGGCTTCGCTTTCGACAGTGGTGCCACGCCAGCCATGTCGCCGATCACGTTGATCAACTCGGACCCCGCGGGGATTACGATCTTTGCGTTCTGGCGCAAAGACTTCTCTACCGCTTCGAGTTTCCTGAGCAGCTGCGCGTTTCCAACGAAGTAGGTATTCGCAGCTTCGTTGACCAAGCGAATCGCCTCGGCCTCGCCCTCGGCCGCGAGTATCTTCGCCTGCTTGATCCCCTCAGCCTTCTTGATTTCGGCCCTTTTCACCCCGTCTGCCTGGCGCTCCGCAGCATCGGCAAAGCCCAGGGAGGCGATCTTCTCGTTCTCCGCTTTGACGACCTTGTTCATCGTCTCCTGGACATCCTTCGGCGGATCGATCTCTTTCAGCTCGGTCCGGACAATCTCCATTCCCCAGTTCTTCGTCTCGGCAGCGAGAGTCGCGAGGAGTTCGTCGTTGATCTTGTCCCGCTCACTGTTCGCCGACTTCAGTGTCAGCGTGCCGATAATGTTTCGCAATGTCGTGCGCGCCAGGTTGACGATCTGCACCTGGTAGTTGTTGACGTTGTACTGCGAGCTCTTGACGCTGTCTTCGTCATCCTTCACCTTGAAGTAGACTTGGGCGTCAACGCGCGCGTTCAGGTTGTCGTTGGTGATGATCTCCTGGGGCTGTGCGTCGACCATCTGCTCGGTCACATTGATCTGAATCATTCGATCGATGAGGGGAATGATCCAATGGAACCCTGGATTCCCGAACCGCCGATACTTCCCCAGCCGCTCCACGAGCGCACGATGCGTCGGGCGGACGACTCGAATCCCAGCGAAGAAGACAACGGCGGCCGCGATGATCAGGATGTACCAGTACATGAACTCCTCCTTGGCTTCTACGATGCGTTGGGTCCGTCCCCCTGCTTCCACGGTACCCTGGAAGCTCCACCATTCGACTCTCTGATGGCACGAGTGAACAGACACGCCATCCGGGCGCTGCAGGGAATACGAGAGAATGAACAGGGAGAGCGCCTCGGGCACTCCTTGAGAAGGCGAAACGATTCAACGTACACGAACTTCGATACGGAATACAAATGATGCATCCGCTGCCCGCCTTCTTAGATTCCGAATCCTTCTTGTCCATGGGAGCCCGCCTGTGCACTCCGAGACGCTGGACTGGGGAGTGAGCGCTTGCCGATTCAGATCGGAGGCGGAGTCCAGGGCATGCTCAAGATCCTGCGCATTCGGCCTGCTCCTGTTCATCCCGCCGAAGTACCTCATGAAAGAGCTGGTATTGAAACCCGGACAACTGAATTCGCCGACAATCCGGTACCCCTTGACCTCGAGGAGTTCTCTGAGAGCCTCATGATCCTTTGCCGTCTTCTTCTTCGTCACAATGGTGCTCGTCGAGAAGATGAATGCTGGCTTCCCAGCGACCGCTGGGAGGTTTCCGGCAAGCTCCAGCAGCACTTCGTGATGCCTGCCTGCGTAGATCCCGCGACCGATTCCCGGCAGGTCGCACCGGAGGAACTCGTCCACGTCCAGCTCCTCTGGGAGTTGGGCGTGCGTAGCGAGTGCCTCCGAGAGCACGTGGACGATCTTCCTTGGATTCTGGTGATGGGTGGACTTGCAGACGATCAGGGTTGTCATCGCAGTCACTCGGACCTCACAGATACTGGTCTTGCTCAAGGACAGCAAGGCACTGGCGGGTGGACAAACTGGGATTCGATGCAGCTCTTGCCCTGAAGGCCGCTTAGAGCAAGGCGAAGCAGACACGGACTGATACTCAGTGGAGTCCGGAAGCGGGCGCGATGCAGTCCACAAAGTGATGACCGAGAGCGGCAGTTTGGAGCCTGGGGGGGCGAACCGCACAGTTGCCTGTTTCGTAGTGGCCTGCAACGCCAATCATCAGACAGCGAGGCTGGAAACGGGAATAGAATCAGAACTCCAGGCGTCCACGATCTCGCTCAGCAGGCGTGCCTCAGATCCACTTGATCGGTGGAGGAGCCTTCTCCGCTCGGATGACTGCCAGAGCACTGGAATCATCGGCGGGATACCCAAGCAGAATCGGGCCGTAGATCTTCTCTTCCTTCTTCAGTTCAAGGGCTTGGACGATTTCATCGTTCCCGGTCACCATCGCGCCAAACCCCACGTAGCAGCTTCCAAGGCCCAATGAGGTGGCAGCGATCATCATGTTCTCGCAGGCTAGCGCACAGCTAACGTCGAATCCCTTGGGGCCGATGACGAATACAACGGCTGGCGCCGCGTAGTAGACCATGTCCTTCGGCTCAGGCATCGTTTCGTACTGCGCCATGACTCCTTCATACATGTCGGGATTGGAGGACTTCATGTTCTCAACCATGTTCCTCCAGAACGGGAGCGCGGTGTCCACGAGCTTTCGCTTGAGATCGGGATTCTCCACGACAACGAATCGCCAGAGCTGAAAATCAGGGAGCGCCGAGCCCTCCTGTTGCCTTCCCCTTGCGGGGGCTTGGTTGCCAGCCTCAATGACCGTCTGAATAACATCGTGGCGAACGGGATCTGATTTGTAGGAACGGATCGACTGTCGCTTCTTGATCGTTTCAAGCACGGGGTTCGTCATGATGTTGCATCCTCCTTGTGTGTAAACCGATTCTTCCACTGCACGACCGAAGTCATCACACTCTATTGCTCAGGGATGTCCCGATACGTGCATGCCGCTAAGTCCGACACGGGATCGAGCCTCGGTAGGTTGGTCGGCCCTGCCCTTCATTAGGTTC
>CAZXQL010000119.1:0-6669 GCA_964643395.1 uncultured Thermotogae bacterium | reverse complement strand
CGCCCAGGTCCCGGCGTCCGGGATCCTTGATCACATTACCGAGCGCACCGAACCGTGGACGTACGTGAAGATCCCGTACCTCAAGCATGTCGGTTGGAAGGGATTCGTCCCGGGCATCGACTCTGGTGTATATCGGGTCGGTCCGCTAGCGCGGCTGAACGTCTGCAAGCAGATCGGAACGCCGCTCGCCCAGGAGCAGTACGAGACGTTCCTCGACTACTTCGGCGGAGGACCGGTCCACGCGACGTTTGCCTACCACTGGGCACGTCTGATCGAGATGTTGTCCGCGGCGGAGCGTGTCGCCGCACTGGTCGACAATCCGGATCTGATGGACGGCCCGCTGCGCACCTCGCTCGGCGACCCGGGCGAAGGCGTCGGCGTCATCGAGGCCGCGCGCGGCGTGCTCATTCATCACTACGATCTCGACGAGCGAGGTCTCATTCGGGACGTCGATCTGATTGTGGCCACCACGCACAACGTCGCCGGCATCTCGATGTCGATCAAGGAGATGGCCAAGTCGGTGGTCAAGGACGGGAACGTCGACGAAGGAATCCTGAATCTGGTGGAGATGAGCTTCCGCAACTACGACCCGTGTCTGGCGTGCGCCACGCACGCGTTGCCGGGGCAGATGCCGCTCCGGATCGACGTTCGCGACACGCACGGAAACCTGTGTCAGAGGATCGAACGATGAACGCACTGATCATCGGTTGGGGCAACCCGCTTGCAGGAAGCGACGGCATCGGGCCCCGTGCCGTCGAGCATCTCGCCGGCCGCATCGGATGCGAGGCCGACGTAATGGCCTGCTCCGCGTCTCCGCTGCGGCTGATCGAGGCAATGAGGGGCTACGAGAGGGTGGTGGTCGCTGACGTGTATGTCGATGTGCAAGACGATGCCATTCGTCGGCACGTCCTTCATCCTCGCGATCTCCCCGCCGCACCGCGCCTTTCCCGACACGATGGCACGCTTACGGAAGCCTTGCAGACGTTGCGCGCCCTCGGCGACACGGATCTACCGAACGAAATCGTGCTGCTCAGTGTTCCCGTGTCGTCGCCGCCGGAAGACTGGCAGGATCGCCTGGCACCGGAGGCGGAGCGGGCGGCCGAGCGACTGGCGGAAGCCGTACGAATCGAGTTGGAGGTGACCGCGGTTGTCTAAGCAGAAGACCGTCCCCGTCGAGAATCTGCGCGCGCGCGTTGAAGAGCTATCCGGACAGAATGTGTTCGCCTGCTACCAGTGCGGCATGTGCGCGGCGGGATGCCCGCTCACCGGCAAGATGGATCGATTGCCCAGCCGGGTGATTCGGGACCTTCAGCTCGAGGATGTCTCCGTGCTGGAATCGAACGCGATGTGGGTGTGCGCGAGCTGCCTCGCGTGCGAAGTGCGGTGTCCCAAGGGCGTCGATCTCGCCAAGCTGATGGAGGCTCTCCGGCAGCTTCACTTGCGCAAATCGTTGGATCACGTCTCGATCGACGAGATGAGCCGAGAAGAAATCAAACGGCTGCCTCAGATCGCCCTGGTGGCTGGGTTTCGAAAGAAGACGGGGTAGGCATGGACGGAATTCCTTACTTCCCGGGTTGTAGTCTGAAGGACACGGACACCCAGTTTGAGACGACGGCGCTGTTCGTCATGGACAAGCTCGGCATGCCGCTGCAGGAGCTGGATCGCTGGAACTGCTGCGGGACGGTGTCGTCCCTGACGACCGACGATCTGATGCATCACCTGGCGTCCGTCCGGAACCTGATCCGCGTCCAGGACCTCGGAGAGACGGAATTGGTCACGCTGTGCTCGATGTGCTACAGCACGCTGGCGCGCACCGCGCAGCGGGTCAATGCCGATCCCGATGAGCGAGACAAGATCAATCAATTCATGAATCGGGAATCCGACTACGAGGGCGGCGTCGAGGTCCGGCACCTCCTCGAGATCCTGAAGGATCGGATCGGATGGGACGCGCTTGCCGAAGCCGCTCCACTGTCGCTCGCGGGACTGAACGTGGCCTGCTACTACGGGTGCACGCTGGTGCGGCCGAAGGAGTCGGCCATCGACGGCTCCGAGCGCCCGACGATCATGGAGGAAGCGATCGATGCCACAGGCGCTGCCACGGTCCCGTTCCCGTTCGCCACCGAGTGTTGCGGTTCGTACCAGGTCGTCGATCGTCGTGACCTTTCCATCGAGCACTCGTCGCGCATCCTTCAGTCTGCAGCGCGCGCCGGCGCCGACGTCATCGTTACCGCATGCCCGCTGTGTCAGCACAACCTCCAGGACGCCCAGAGAGAAGTGGAGGCACTGCATAACGGCCTCTCGGTCGTGTACTTCACCGAATTGCTGGCCGCCGCGATGGGGATGGAGCCGCTGACGATGCCTGAGGAATTGGCCGATCGGATACGACAACTTGCCGGGGCGCAAACGGTACAGGGAGGCGCATAGCATGTCCGAAGAGAGGATGACGCAGATCTTCATCATGGGTAAGGCGTACGACGTACCCGCCGGGATCACCATCATGGACGCCATGGAATACGCCGGCTATCGATTCGTGCGCGGCGCGGGGTGCCGGTCCGGGTTCTGCGGCGCGTGCGCAACCGTGTACCGGAAGGAGGGTGAGTACCGCCTCGAATTCGCGCTGGCCTGCCAGGAGATGGTCGAGGACGGCATGGTCCTGACCCAGCTTCCGTTCACACCCGCGCCTCGGTCCCGCTACGTGTTGAACGAGCTGGACGCGAGTGAGAACGTGCTCCTGCAATACTACCCGGCCATTGCCCGCTGCGTCTCATGCAACACGTGCACCAAGGCGTGCCCACAGGATATCGAAGTGATGGACTACATTCAGGCCGCGTTGCGTAGCGATCTCGCGAAGGTGGCCGAGCTGTCGTTCGACTGCATCCAGTGCGGCCTGTGCTCGATGCGTTGTCCGGCCGACATCCGGCATTACCACGTAGCTCAGATGGCCCGGCGGCTTCACTCGGTCACATCGTCTCCCGAGCCGGCCCATCTAGGCGTGCGGCTGCAGGAGCTGAACGACGGCGCGTTCGATCAAGAGCTGAATGAATTGATGAGCCTCAGCTTGGACGATCTGAAAGCACGATACGCGGAGCGCGTCATTGAGGCGGAAGGGGAGGCATCGTGAGCCAGGCAGACGCAGGACGACTGATCGGCGGATACCCGGCCTACATGCGGGAGTCGATTGCCAAGGTCGAGGCGACCCGGGAACGCCGGCTAAAGGAGGGCCCACACGACGCCATGAGTGCGGAGGCCCGCGAGCAGGTCCTTCAGGAGTGGCATCCCGACTACAAGACCGACAAGAAGCGCAAGGTTCACGTCGGCCCCTCCAAGGGCGCACGGATGCCGCACGAGGTTGTCGATTTGCTCGAGGCGTATCCCGTCGTCGACGCGTCGGCCGTCGATCTCTCGTCGCCGGACATGGAAGTCGGAGTTCTCATCCTGGGCGGCGGCGGCGCCGCCAGCGTCGCGGCGTTGTTCGCGCACGAGGAAGGCGTTCCCACCGAGGACATCCTGATGGTGACCAAACTCCGCCACGGGGACTGCAACTCCATCATGGCGCAAGGCGGCATTCAGGCCGCAGACCGAGAGATTGATTCGCCAGCCATCCACTACTTGGACGTGCTCGGCGGAGGCCACTTCACGAACAACCCCAAGCTGGTCAACGCGTTGGTTCACGACGCTCCGCTGATGATCGACTGGCACGAGAAGCTGGGCGTGCTCTACGACAAGGTGAAGGGGCAGTACCTGGAAGCTCACGGCGGAGGAACGTCGCGGATGCGGATGCATTCCGCCAAGGACTACACCGGCATGGAGATCATGCGCGTCATTCGCGACGAGGTTCGCAACCTCGGCATTCCCGTCATCGAGTTCGCCCCTGCCGCCGAGCTGTTGCTCGACGAAGACGGGCACGCGGCGGGTGCCGTACTCTACAATCTCGAAACGGACGAGTACATCGTCGTCAAGGCGAATGCGACCGTGCTGGCGACCGGCGGTTTCGGCCGCTTGCACATTCAAGGTTTCCCGACCACCAATCACTACGGCGCAACAGCGGACGGTCTGATCATGGCCTACCGGGCCGGCGCTCCCGTCATTGACATGGATTCGGTGCAATACCATCCGACCGGCGTCGCGTATCCAGCCGCGATCCTCGGTCAGCTCGCCACGGAGAAGCTGCGGAACCAGGGCGCCGAGCCGGTGAACTGCGACGGCGAGCCGTTCGTGTACCCCCTTGAACCGCGCGACGTGGAGTCGGCGTCGATCATTCGCGAGTGCTACGGCCACGAGAAGGGCGTGACAACCCCGAGTGGGATCCGCGGTGTGTGGTTGGATACGCCGATGATCGACGCCATTCACGGCAAGGGCACGCTCAAGAAGAGACTGGCGGCCATGTGGATGATGTGGCATCGCCACGACATCGATATCACCGTCGATCCGGCGCTCGTGTTCCCGACGCTTCACTACCAGAATGGCGGCGTCCAGATCGACGAGAACGCCGCCACCTGTATTCCCGGCCTGTTCGCGGGCGGCGAAGTCGCGGGCGGCGTGCATGGAAAGAACCGGCTCATGGGAAATTCCCTTCTCGACTACAACGTCTTCGGCCGCCGTGCCGGGATCTCAGCCGCGCGATGGTCCAAGGACCATGTGTCGAAGACGCCGACACTCAAGCACGTCGATGCGTTCGCGGCCGAGCTGAAGTCAGCCGGCATCAAAGCCGATCGAACGGCGCCGATGATCCTTCCCGACTACCGGCGCGAAGCCGTTCTCGAGCGGCGGCTCCGAATCTTGAAGTAGGAGGCCCGATGGCAACCGTAGTGACAAAACGATGGAAGACGCAGCACGGCTTCCTCTACATCCAGGAGGACGAATGCAAGGGGTGCGGCTTCTGCATCGAGTTCTGCCCCAAAAAGGTCCTGGAGCGCTCGGAGCACTTCAACGCCAAGGGGTACTACCCGCCGACCGTCATCGATGACAAGGCGTGCGTGAACTGCACGTTCTGCGAGCTGATCTGTCCGGACTTCGCGATCTGGAGCGAGAAGACCCAAGACACGGAACAGGACGTGAGCCATGGGTGAGCGAATCCTTGCCGGCACGCACTTCATGAACGGCGACGAAGCCTGCGCCGAGGGCGCGATCGCCGCCGGATGCCGTCTGTTCGCCGGTTATCCGATCACGCCGCAATCCGAGATCGCCGAGCGCATCTCTCTACGCCTTCCGCAAGTCGGCGGCGTGTTCATCCAGATGGAGGACGAGATCTCGTCGCTGGCCGCCGTGCTCGGCGGCGCGTGGGGCGGCGTCAAGGCGATGACGGCCACATCCGGTCCGGGGTTCTCGTTGATGATGGAGAACTTGGGACTGGGGATGATGACCGAGACGCCGTGTGTCCTGATCAATATTCAGCGCGGCGGCCCCAGCACCGGACTGCCCACGCTGGTCGGCCAAGCGGACATGATGCAGGCGCGGTGGGGATCGCACGGGGACTACGGCGTGATCGCGCTATCTCCGTGTTCGCCACAGGAATCGTTCCAGCTGACCATCGACGCGTTCAATCTGGCCGAGATCTATCGCCTGCCCGTCTTGGTGATGTCGGACGAGGTCGTCGGCCACATGTACGAACGCGTGGATATCGATCCGGACAAGATCGAGATCGTCGAGCGCAAGAAGCCGGCGCTGCCGCCGGGGGAGTTCCTTCTGTACCGGCCGGGGAAGAATCTCGTCCCCGAGGGGATGCCGGCGCTGGGCGACGGATACAAGGTGCACGTGACCGGACTGACGCACGACGAGCGCGGGTATCCGATCATCGACGCCAAAACGCAGCATCAGAACGTCGTTCGGCTCAAGGAGAAGATCACGGCCAACATCGATGATATCGTCCGCGTCGAAGAGACGGCCGTCGAGGATGCCGACGTCGTCATCCTCACGTACGGAATCTCGGCGCGAACGTCTTTGGGAGCCCTGAATATGGCTCGCGACAAGGGGCTGAAGGTCGGCATGCTGCGGCTCATCACAGTGTGGCCGTTCCCGGAGTCGATCGTACGGGATCTATCCTCTCGCGTCGCCGGGTTCGTCGTCCCCGAGATCAATCTCGGCCAGATCGTGCTGGAGGTCGAGCGCACCGTGTGCGGCAAGACGCAGGTTCGATCGGTTCCCCATGCGGGGGGCGAGATTCACGATCCTGCCGACATCGTCGCAGCCATCGAGGAGGTGTTGGCGCATGCCGATTAAGTCCAAGCCCTCGCCGGCGCATGAGGTCCTGGCCGATGTCCGCCATCCGATGCAGAAGTACCTCCGTATGGATCGGTTGCCGCACATCTGGTGTTCCGGGTGCGGACTGGGCACGATGCTGTCGTGTTTCACGTATGCGCTCGACGAAATGCAGTTGACGGACGCCGATGTCGGCGTCGTTTCGGGAATCGGATGTACCGGACGGACCGCCGGATATCTGAATCTCGATTCGTACCACACGACGCATGGCCGTGCGATCGCATTCGCTACCGGATTGACCGTAGCTCGCCCGGAGAAGAAGGTCGTCGTCATTTCGGGCGACGGCGACTTGTTCGCGATCGGGGGCAACCACTTCATCCATGCGGCACGCCGGAATGTTGACATGACCGTCATTTGCGTGAACAACTTCAACTACGGGATGACGGGAGGGCAGTTCGGTCCGACCACGCC
>CAZXQL010000118.1:0-6701 GCA_964643395.1 uncultured Thermotogae bacterium | reverse complement strand
GTGCAAACCTGGTTGCCAACGGCCTTGAATCCCGGTATCAATACGCATCATGGATGCGGAATCTCACGCAAAGGATATCGAGATCGTCGTGAAGGCGTTCGGCGGGATGCGGAAGGCCTTTCCGGACGGCATGGAGGCGGTTCGCCTGCCCGAAGGCGCAACGATCGGCGCCCTCCTGCGGCAACTGGACGCAGACGCCCCGGAGTTCGCCGAGAAGCTGCGCGACGGGATGGCGGCCGGCTACCTCAATGTCCTCGTCAACGGCCGCAACGTGAGATTCCTGCAGGGCGACGACACGGTGCTGCAAGATCACGACACCGTCGCCTTTCTCCCCCCTGTCGGTGGCGGCTGAGGTCAAGCCTCAGAAGTCGATCGCGAACGTGAGCTCGAACAGCAAACTGCTGTAGAGACCGATATTCGGCTTGGACCCTGCCGTGCACGTCGTGGCGAACACGACGCTCCACATCTCCGACAGTGCTCCGAAGATCTCACCGCGCGTCGAGAACGAAATCTCCTGGCCATCGATGGTATTGCGGTATTCCGCCTTGGTGCCGACCGTCAGGTCGATGACCGGCGCGTTTTCGACGTCAGGATCCAGTTTGAACCACTTCGTCACGACGGGGGCCACGTCCATGGTGAACCGATTGTCGAGCGTCGCGGTCAGCTGGGCCGTCTCATCGGTACGCTTGCTCAGAACGGAAAGCGAGAACTCGTCGCTGGGGCCATTATCGGGCGACCACACCAAACGGCTGATCAACGAATCACTCGCTGTCAGCGCGGTCTCATCGCCCTTGACGGCTTGGCTGCGGCTTCCTTTGTACGTCAACGTCGGGTCCAAACCTGCAAACCCACTGTACTTGACGCTCACGGACAAGTCCCCTCCGCGATTGAAGATGGGGCGACCGAGGTCCGTCAGATCTCCGCGCAGTGTCGACCGAATCGTCAGGTCATCCAGGGTGGATCGGACGACTAGCTGGCCATGCAAGTCGGTGGACCGGGCGTCGTGCTCTCCACTGAACTTGACGTCGGGTGTGACGTCCCACTGTGCGAGTTGGAACGAAGACAGATTGAAGCGGACCTCGGCCTCGTGCGTCCAGTCCCACGTGTCTTCGAACAGTGTTTGCGTTCCCGAGAGCGAGTAGCTTGCGTCGACGTCGCCGAGGTTCGTGTCCCCGAACGTAAGCGCAGGGGTCCAGTCCCAACTCCAGTTGAGTCGTTGAGTGCCGAACAGCTCGTCCTCGAACCGCCGGATAGGTCGGGTCCACGAGCCGTTGGTCGAGAGGGAGGACGTGAGTTGCCAATCGAGCGTCAACGAGAGCGACTCCCGCGTCCATTGCTGAGACCACGGCTCGGTATCGATGTTGTCGCGGGTCCATGAGATGCTGAGTGCCAGCGAATCGCGGAAGAACGTGTCGTCGATCGACAGGGATGACGATGTCTCTCGCGACGACGTTGTCCCGCCCTCCGTATCCTCGTGCGTGATCTTGCTATCGATCGACGCCTCCCAGTCCGGACCGTTTCCGAAGCTCCAGTCCAGCGTGACCGAGTTGTTCATCCGGTCCTCCGGCAAGTCGCTCGACTGCCCGATCAGGTGATAGTCGTGATCCAGGGCGAGAGACCCCCAGTCGCCGAGCGGGAAGTTCCCCGAGATCGTCCATCCTGCCGCGTCGGAGCGATGCGTACTGCCGATCGCCCGGAAGGTCGGCGGATAGATCTCGACGACGCCGCTCAGCGTGTAGTCGTCCGTCTTCTGCCGGAACGATGCGCGCGATATCCACCCAGTTACCGTGTGCTCCGAAGCGACGGTATCCAGGAACGTGTGTGGATCGTCCCCCGAGATGCCGGTCACCGATTCGTGGAACGCTTCCTCGCGGGCGGACACGAGCCATACAGTGAGGTTGTAGTCCTCCGATGCGCGAACGCCGACCCACAGACCCGCAGCGCTCTTCGAGAGTGCCGTCACGTCCCAATCGGTGAGCGTCGGCTCGGCGTCGCTGCCCGCGACGGCCAATCCCGCATCCGTTCCGTAGTAGAGGGCGCCGTTCGCGGATGCCACCGCATGCACTGACTGTCCCAGCAGAAGCCAACCGGTTCCGATTCCGTTGCGGAACCCCCTCAACCCCAAGTCGGATGCAACGTAGAGCGTGCCGTCCCACAGTGCAAGGTCGTTGACCGACTCGCCCTCGGTTCCCGAAACCAGCTCCAGATCCTCGGCGGCGACGTCGTACGCGTAGAGGCCGCCCGCCGTGCCGATGTAGAGCAGATCGCCATCCCTGACGAGCGCGCGAACCTCCGACAGCTCGCTGAAGCCGTTGCCGATGGGCACTTCCCAGTCGGCCTCCGGATCTGTGCTGTCAGCGGGAAACCGAACCAGCCCGCTTCCCGTCCCGACCCACACAGTCTCCCCATCGACCAGCAGGGCCGTGATCGAAGAGCTGGCCAACTCGTCGCCGGTGAAGTAGCGTTCCCAGTTCGCGGCTCGGTCGAACGGCGAGGCGCCGTCCAGCCGGACGATCGTAAGGCCGGTGTCCGTTCCGAGATAGACGATGCCATCGCCGAACACGATCGCTTGCACGGATGGACTGGACAAGCCGGACGAAACGCCGTAGGTCTGCCAGTCGCCTTCAGCGTCGACGGTGAGGCCGCCGCGATGCCCGAACAGAACGTACCCATCGCCTGCCGCAATGGCCGCAATCTCGTTCACGTCGTGCGCCCGCTTGTTGTCGTCGAACGGGTAGCGATCCTGGTTGTAGCCGAGCAACAGACCCGCCTGGAAGTCGACCAGCGTGAGGTTGGCTTGCACGCCGGCGATCGTGTGGCGATTCGGCATCGTAGCGACCGCATCGGGGTTGGACACCGAGCCGGGCGCTTCGGCCAGTTGCAGGAGGCTCCCCTGGATTGTGACGACGTCGGAGATGGGCCAATCGAGCGTCAAGCCGTAGAAGTAGCGGGCGTAGTCGGACGACGATCCGAAACCGCCGGCGTAACGTTCGTAGTCGACCTGGATGACGTCCGTATCGCTGATGTCGCGGAGGATGAACAGCGTTCCGGTCTCGTAGTTGATCGAGTAGTCGACGTCACGCGTCAGCACTTCGCCGTTGAGGGTGACGCGCTCGGAGTTCGGAATCAACGAGAGTCCGAGCATGAACGCACCTTCGGATGCCGTGTAGTTGAACCCGACGCGCAGGATGCTCGATGTCGTGTAGAACGAGGAGGGGAAGTCGCACTCGAGGATGCCGGCCTCTTCGTGGATCGTTGCCGTGAAATTGGGAAGCCGGTAGCTCGAGATCGACTCGAACGTCTTGCCGTCGGTACTGACCTCAATCGACGCTGTGTTGGCCTGCACGTTCGTATGGCCCCCGAGGCTGTAGAACCGCCGTCTCTCGGCGGAACCGAGCGGATACGTGATGCCGTCGACGATGATGCGAGCGTACGGCGCCACGGCGGCGAGGAACTGCAGCTCGTAGTCCGTACCTGCGATGAACGGGTAGTCCTTGGCGTCGTCTCCGGACAGTCCGGCGCGGTCGTTGTAGTCGTCGATCAGATCGGTCAGGCGATCTCGCAGAATGTTGATCGGATCCCGCCGCAGCAGCAAGTACTGCTCGTCTCCGTCGAGCACGATGAAATCCTGCGTCTTCATCGGCAGATCGGGGTTCGCCGCCAACTCATCGACCAGGTAGCCCACCTCGTAGAGCTTGAAGACGGTTCGGAGCCCCGTCAGATCCGCGAAGTGAAACGACAGCGTCGAGAATTCCTCCGCGTACAGCGTTTGCAGTGGGTACGCGTACAGCCCGTCCAGGTTGCGACGGTACGGCGTCGGCTCGCCGTCGGTCTGCATCGAGTAGTCAAGGTCTGCATGCGCCGTCTGCCCGACGAACACAGTGGTTTCGGAGATCCCCTCGGCCTTCGACGCGACGGCGGTCAGAACCGCGTCTCCGATGTCGGCCTCCAGCTGGAGACCCTTCATCTTCTTATTGTAGGTGGTGAAGTCCGGAATGCTGGCGAACGTGAAATCCCCCAAAACGCCTTGCAAGTGCTCCGTATCGAGGTACAACGCGAGCGATTGCATCGAGTCCGGAAGCTGATCGTTGTAGTGCGCTTCGATCGTCAGGACGGACAACGCCGTGCCGACTATGTCCACGGTCAGAGACTGGTCCAACGTCAATTGGCCGGGTGCGATCGCGGCAGTGGCGAGTCCCAGGGGGCTTCCGAATCCGTATCGGACGGTCCACGTCTTGTGGCCGTCCAGTTGCACGTCGAAGTTGCTCTCGGCCTCGGCCGCGCCGCTTTGGTCGGCTGCGGGTTGCTCGGGCTGTACGGGCTCGACGACGGATCCTTCTGTGTCCGGCCCCATCAGATCCTCGGACGGCGACGTCTCGGGCTGCGTCCCTTCAGACTGCACAACTTGCGGCACGGTGCTTGGCGTCTGAGTCTGCGCCGACGCCGCCCATCCAGCCGCGCAAACGCTCACGAGCAACAGGCATAGGAAGACAACACGTCGGGTCATGATACTCCTGTTCACATACGGAATGTCAGCGATATACGATGGCTGTTGCCGAGATCCGCACGCATCGCATACGCCCAATCCACTTGCAGGCCCTCGAATCGGGCCGTCAGTCCGAACGTCGCGCCGCGTCCATCGAATCCGACGCGCGCGCCCAGTCCGTCGATCCAGGCCTCCAGGCCCACTCCAAACGTGACCTGAGCGCCGAACAGCCCGGAGGCTTCGAACGCCGCGCTCCAAATGATGCCGGGCGACGGAGTCAGCGTCGCCGCCACTCCCAGCCGAAGGGACGGCTCGAACGGCTCTTCCGCGCCCGATCCGTAGGTCATCGGTGCGGAGAGCGCCGACTCGAGCATGGCAGCCGCGCGGATCTCGCCAAGTTCGATCAGCACAGCGGGATCCAACGTCCAGCCGTGTCCGTCCGTCGGCGACGACACATTCATGTATCTCCAGCGCGCTCCCAGTGCAACCGATCCGATCGGCACGCCGCCCGAGACAGTCATGGCTTGCGACGCGTACCGGAAGGCGCCGCCGGTGGACGGAATGAGCCCCGAATCGAGAAGAGACAGATTGAGGCCGGCCCACGGCATCGCAAGACTGACCGAACCGTAGGTCACCCCGCCGAACTGCCGAACATACAGGGACGAGAAGCCCACGTTCGTCAAGGTCCCCAGGGCAGCGGGGTTGTGGATGACGGCGGTTTCGTCGTCGACCAGCGCCGCAAACGCACCGCCCAGACCGAGCGCACGGGCGGACGCCCCGAGTTCGAATGCCGATCCCGTAAAGGGTGTGCTCCAGCTCGTCCAGCCCAGCCCAAGCACAGCGATCACGGCCAGTGCGATGGGCATTCCTTTCTTCATCGTGCGATCACCAGCCTGCCGACGTCCGACGTGCCACGATTCGTTACCAGTACATAGAGGTACAAGCCGGACGCCACCGGCTCGCCGCCATCACCGATGAGCGGCCAGTCGATCTCGTCGGCCGAGGGATCGACCGAGCCTTCATAGACGAGCTCCCCGCTGACCGAATAGATGCGTAACGTCGCGGACGAGACGCCATCCGGGAAGTCGATGAGGAACCGGGCGACATCATCGACGGGATTGTCGGCGAGCCCGATTCCCGGCACGTCGGGTGCATTGGACGGCGGCTCGACGGGCGGCTGAGGAATCTCGATGTTGGCCACGGCTGCGGCTACGTCGAGCTTGCCCCATCCCCATCTTTGGTTCGGCACCGATCCCGTGTAGCTGTCATGCGATGCGTTCCCAGCAAGCAACGTCCGAACTTCGGTCCCGGTCAGATCGGGGTCGATCGACAACAGCAATGCGGCCGATCCCGATACGTGTGGGGCGGCCATGCTCGTTCCCAGCTCCATCATGTGGACGCCGTCAGGGTTCACGAGGTATCCCTGCCACATGGCATCGTCCGAAAGCGCTGCGCAGATCCATGCTCCGGGCGCAGCGATGTCCGGCTTCGTCCTTCCGTCTCGCGTGGGCCCCTGGCTGGAGAACGCCGACAGCGTCCCCACAGGGTACTGGCTCGAGTAGTCCTGCTCTCCGGACATCGACGGCCAGACCGACTTGGTGTTGAATGCCCCCACGGTAATGACGTCCCGCGCGTTGCCCGGTTCGTCGATCGTCGACGAGGAATTGCCTCCTCCCAACGATGCCGAGCCACTGCTGACCCACACGTCGTATCGTCCTCCGGCCGTGCCCGTGTCCGTAACGGTCACTTGCCATTGCTGCGATCCGGAGATCCCGCTGATGCGGATGAAGACCTCGTAGTCGCCATTGTTCGGATTCTTGCCCTGCGATGCATTGTCGATGCGCACGTTCCCGAATGTGGTCTGCACGGTTCCCGTGTCAGTCCCCCACGGTGCAATGACGGCGGGGCCGGATGGCGGGCTGATGGAGACGGCAAACCGGCACGTGCCCGGGTACCACATGTCCAACTCCACACTCCATCCATCCGGAGAAATGCGGAACGAGGAGCTGTTCCCAAGCAGCGTGCCCGACGCGTGAATCGCCTGGTCTCCCTCGTTCCCGGCGGACACGACGACGACGTGGCCGGGACCGCTCGCCAACTCGTCGATCCCCTCCTCGAATAGGCTTGTCCCGTCATGGGGGCCCTCATGTCCTCCCAGGCTCAGATTGACGACGGCCGGGAGGCCGAGCGAGTCGGCAAGGTCGAAGACGTACTT
>CAZXQL010000117.1:0-6716 GCA_964643395.1 uncultured Thermotogae bacterium | reverse complement strand
TAGGCGTCGAGGTTCCCGCGGTCAGGCCGATACAGGACCCGGGCGGGAACGTGGCCGGATCGATCGCATCGGCGGATTCGACGAGTTCCGTTGGCCGGCCGGTGGAGCGGCAAACTTCATAGAGATGATGCGTGTTGGCCGATGTCGAGCTTCCGACGACGACGAGGGCGTCGACGCGCTCAGCCAGCGCGCGTGCTGCGCAGTAGCGCGCCTGCGGCTCGGCACACGTCGTGTCCTGAATGATGACGTCGGACGCGTTCCCCAGAGCGGAACAAAGTTGCTCGGCGAACGCTTGGAGGTCCCCCGGCGAGCGGGTCGTCTGGCCGATGACGGCGACCGGGCTTCCGTCCGGCAGGGCCAGCCCGTCGATCGAGAGCGCGGCCTCGGCAGTTCCCCGGGCGTGGGAGAGGAGCCCGCGCACTTCGAGATGCTCGCGGTCCCCGACGATCACGGTGAACCGTCCCGATTTCGCGTTCTCAGCCACTGTGCGCTGCGCGCCGCGGACGACCGGGCACGTCACATCGAGGATCGCCAGGTCGCGAGCGCGAAGTCCGGCGACAAGAAACGAGGGTGCACCATGTGCAGCGATCGCGACGGTCGACCCGTCGGGGATGTCGGACGGCGACGAGACCCAAACGAGTCCTCGTGATTGTAGGTCGGTCATCACGCCCTCGTTGTGAACGATGGCGTGCAGCGTGTAGATAGGACGGGACACGAGGAGGGCGCTTTCGATCCGCTCCAGAGCACGGCGGACGCCCCAGCAGAATCCCATGGCCTCGGCGCGAAGAACGTCCATCGCGAGATCCCTCAAGCCCCGGACGGACTCATGAAGGCTCTGAGACCATCGAACAGCTCCGTGAGGACCTGCAACCCGTTCTCCGAGAATGGGACGTACGGCAAGTGCTTGACGGCCTCCTGCAGATGGGCTTGCATCGCGTCCTCTCCGTCCGCACGCACGGCCAGCCGTTCCAGCAGTGCGAAGATCCTCTCGACGTCACTCTCGGTCAGGGAGACGGCTCGCAGCTTCTGCTCGAGGAATTGACGATCCTCATCGCTGCCGTTCTCGTATGCGGACACCAACGGATACGTCTTCTTGCGCCGATGCAAATCGACGCCGACGGGGCGTCCGAGTTCGGCTTGGTCTCCCCACAGGTTCAGGATGTCGTTGCGAATCTGGTATGCCATGCCCAGTTCTTCCCCAAACGAGGCCAATCGTTTGATCGTCTCCGGTGGAACCTCGGCGACCAGTCCTCCCAACTCGAACGCCGCGCGGAACAGCGCTCCGGTCTTGAGCTGGATCATCGCTCGGTACTCGGACGGGCCGATCCATCGGGTCTCGAACTCCAGGTCGAGCGACTGCCCGTCGATCAGATCGCGGGTCGCGTCGAGCAGGCATGCGACGACGTCGGAGGAGCATCGGGACGCCTCGATCAGCGCTACGGTCAGCATCAAGTCACCGGCGTTGACGGCCTTGGGAATCCCGGCGAGCGACCCCACGGCCGTCCGCCCGCGCCGCTTCTCGTCGCCGCCCTCGATGTCGTCGTGAATCAAGGAGAAGTTGTGCACCAGCTCCAGCGCAACCGCCGCCGGCAGCGCCGACGCGAGGTGAGCGCCCAAATCCTCGGCGACGAACAGAAGCAGATTCGGACGCAACAGCCTTCCGAGCAAGTCGGCCGGTTTGCCGCTCGTCGTCTCCAACCCGACGTGATAGCGCAAGAGCCGACGCGTTTCGTCGTCGCCGTGCAACGCGTGCGCTAGGCCGACGCGAACGTCATCGCGGTATCGATCGAGGAACTCCTGCGTCATCGATTCTCCCCGTGTTGCCGGTTAGGTCAGCGTCGGCGGAAGGACGATCTTGCCGAAGTTCTTCTCGTAGCGCTGAATGTTCTCGCCGATGGCCTGATACAGCCGCTTCATGTGCCCGGGATTGACGATGACGCGCGATGTGAGCATCGCTTGATCCCCCTTGGGAGACTGCGTCTGCGGGTCGATCATCAGGAAGTCGATGATGAACTCCTCCTTGCGATGGGAGATCAGGGCAAGGTTCGAGTAGTGACCTCTTCGAGTTTCGTTATCGGCTGCGATCTGCATCTTTCGTTGTTCCGGCATCGGGTCATCACCTCCGTGAGTGATCGTGCATCCACAGGATTCCGCGAGCGAAGACGCCCATCTCCGCCGGTGCATGGTAGTCATTCGCCGAAGTAGCAGCAAGCGGATCACGTTTCAGAACTGACAATCGTTATCCTCGCCGCGCCGCGACCGATCGACGACAGAGGCCCGAGACGAGCTACGACTGAAGATGGCGCCGGCAGAACTGCTCGATCGCCTTGCGATGGAATCCGGGGATCAGAATGTGATGGTTGCCCAACGGCGCATGCAGGAGCTCGTCAATCGGCTCCTCCAGGTGGAGGCGAAGTTGCGTTCGGCACAGGTCGGAGCGGAACTCCGAATTCTCCAGCTCGCCCTCTCGGACGAACAGGTGATCCAGCCGCTCTCCGCCCAGACGGAACAGCGTATAGGCGCCTTCCTGGAACGTCCCGGAGATGCCGATCCCGAGGCCGGACTCGAAGTGCGAATAGACGGTGTAGTGCATCGCCATCGACAGAGGGCACATGCAGTGGGCGAGGCCGACCACGCGGCTCTCCGCGTCGACCGACGCGATGTTGCCCATGAACGCCACATGCCCCGAAAGAAGCGACGCGATGTACAGCGAGAACAGCGACTGCAGATCCCCTTCGCACCCCGCCGGGATCCCCTCGTCGTTCAGTCGGGACAACGCGTAGCATCCGGTTGTGTGCAAGTCGGTCACCAGATCGAAACAGCGGACGCTGCACGCGGCCAGCCGGTGCTCGTCGACCAGGGTTCGCAGCCCCCGATAGACGGTGACGGCCTCCCTGATGTCGGCCGGATTGGGGCCGATGATCTCTTTGGCCTCCCGGGTGAACGCGGCCAGTTCCTTTCGTGAGACCGTGGCTGCGCGGATGTCGGCCAGGAGTTCCTGAACGTCAATGGTGACCAGGTCCACGGCAAGCCGCCCCTTGAGGAATGCGGGATCGACATCGGATGCGATCAACCACTCCGACGGCTCGCCGATCAAACCGACTCGACTGAACCGCAGCGAGTTCCATGCACTGGCCAGGACGAGCTCCAATTGAAGTTCGGGCACGATCCGAGCTGCGTCGCCAAACAAGATTCGGCCATCGCCGCCGTCCCGGCGGATGCGGGCCAGGATCTCCAGCGATGCAGGCAGAGAGTTGTGTCCGGGATGCGCAATCAGGATCGAGGGTGGAGGCAGTTGCGCCACCGTTTTCAGAACGTCTCGCTCGACGCCGCCGGTGAGGACGAGGATGACGGCCAATGCGTCGCCCGACGGCTTCGTGACCTCGTCGATCTCGAAGTCGGCTGCGTCGCGCAGGTCCCCGATCAACGTGGACTTGAGCGCATCCAGCTGCTTGGCATCGTGCATCGACGATGCGTGCGTCAGTATCTCGATCCTGTCCATTGCCCTATTCTATCGGGGGACTATCGGGGTATCCTCCCGGCTGTAGCAGCGATTCTCGGACACGCATCACTCCGCCACCGGTACCAGGGACAATCGATTTGGGCCCGGGCTCCGGCTGTGCGGACCCGCGTGGGATTCGTGCGTCCAAGACCTCGCGTTGCCTTGGACCAGCGTGTGAAAGACAATGGTGCGACGAGACGCGGGAGGCAGGCATGAGTTTCTTCGACAGCACGTTCCTAGACAACGCCGTCTGGCGCTGGTTGGCCGCGGCCGGCGTCCTGGTGTTCGCCGCGCTCGTGTTCCGCATCCTGCTCCACATCGTCGTCCGGAAACTACGCGTGGCGGCAGAGCGGACGGCGACCCGCGTCGACGACCTGTTGGTGGACCTTCTTGAGAAGACGCGCTTCTTGTTCGTGTTCATCATCTCGGTGTACGCCGGCTCGTTGATCCTGGTTCTGCCCGAGGCCGCAGATCACGCCTTGCGCATCATCTTCGTACTTGCGCTGTTGCTTCAGGCCGGGTTCTGGGGCGACGCGCTCGTCACATTCTGGATCCGACGCAGCGTCAAGCGGAGACTCGATCAGGACGCGGCCACCGCGACGACGCTTGCCGCTCTGGGGTTTGTGGCCAAGTTCGCGATTTGGACCGTCGTTCTGTTGCTTCTGCTCGACAACCTGGGAATCCACGTCTCCACGCTGTTGGCAACCCTGGGCATCGGCGGGATCGCCATCGCACTCTCCTTGCAGCACATCCTCGCCGACCTGTTCGCGTCGCTCTCGATCATCGTCGATCGGCCATTCGTAATCGGCGATTTCATCATCGTGGGCGAACAAATGGGAACCGTCGAACGCGTCGGATTGAAGACGACGCGCGTGCGCAGCCTGACCGGGGAGCAGATCATCTTCTCCAACAGCGACCTGCTCTCCAGCCGGGTCCGCAACTACAAGCGCATGTTCGAGCGGCGCATCGCGTTCTCGGTCGGGGTGACGTATCAGACGCCGGCGGAGAAGGTGGAAGCGATCCCCGGCGTCATCCGGGAGATCGTGACCGCCCAGTCCAATGTCCGGTTCGATCGATCTCACTTCAAGGCGTTCGGCGATTTCGCCCTCACCTTCGAGACGGTCTACTACGTCCTGTCCGCCGACTACAACGCGTACATGGACATTCAGCAGGCGATCAACCTCGGCATCCTGCACGCGTTCGAGGAGCGCGGTATCGAGTTCGCCTATCCCACGCAGACGCTATTCGTGACCGCCTCCGGATCAGAAGACGAGTAGCCCGGCGATGAGCGTGGCCAGCCACGCGGCGGCCGTCGGCAGAGCCAGCCGGCGGAGAAACGGCCCGAGCGGCGTGTCGAAGTACTCCAACGATACCGAGATGCAGGGGTGAATCGGCGTCAACAGGTAGCCGAGGAAGACGGCGAAGTAGGTCACGGCGAACGCGGGCCCCGACATCGCCCCCTGCGTCGAGAGGTAGATCGGTACCAGGATCAGCATCGGTGCCTGGATTCGGCCGGTGATCATCCCGAGAGCCGCCCCGATAACCACGCACAAGAGAACGGGCGGCAGGGACAAAGCGCCGATCCTCTCGGGCACCCCCGACGTTGTGAACACGTTGAGGAAGGCGAACATCGCCAAGATGATCAGCACGTACCTCCACGGGCGCGCCTTGACGACGATGCCGGCCAGCGCCGACGGGCGAAGCCGTCCAAGCGCCACGGCAAGCGACAAGCTGACCAAAACGCCGACGGCAGTTCCGATTTCGGCAACCGGAAGGTGGAGCGACTGCTCGAGCACCAGATCGAGGACGGGCGCCGCCAGGATGATGAAGAGCGGAATCGCCAGCCCGACGGGGGAGAAGGGGCCGCGCTGCACCCGTCTGCCGTGGACCCGTCGCAACAGGAACAGGTAGCCCAAACCGAGGGTCAACGCAAACGGCAGCGCCAAGTACGGGATCACGCCGTAGACCTCGAGATGAGCGACCTTCGCCGATGCAATCAACGCGGGGCCCAACGGGTAGACGAGCAAGAGAACGTGCCGAAACCAAACGTTGATCGCCGCTTTGACGTCGGCCTGGCCCGTCTCGGTGGCACGCTCGACCAGCGGCGCCGACAGAAGGGTCCCACCCGGCATCGGGAGCATCCCCAGGAGAGCGGGAGCCAGCGCCAAGAACGGCCGAACGCCGATGCGCAGATTGGCAACCAGGCGATCCATCTCGCCGGACACATCCAATACGCCGCCGATCAAGGGGATGATGCCGACGACCAGCGCCAACAGCAGAACGGACGGATCGGAGATCGTCGACCAGAGCGCTCCTCCGAACGAGCCGAAGGACTGCGTGAACAGAGCGAGAACGACGGTCGCGACCGCCATCCCCAACGCCAGATCCCGGCGGGAAACAAGGGCCAACGCGACGAGCGACAGCGAGAACCCAATCCAAGGCAGCATGCGTCCCTTCCTCCTGCGGTCCCAACCCACGGCATGGGACGGGAAAGGGTATCGCATGCCCTCGCATCCGCCCAGCCGGCTATACTGGGTCGGCGCTGTGGCTGAGAAGGGCTCACACCGCCGTAGGAGGTGACGGATGAGCAAACAGGATCCTCGGCTCGAACCGTATCTTGTCTTGGGAAGGCTCCCCTGCGCGCTTGCGTTCCGGGCGGCCGCCGAGACCGGCGCGACACCGGTCGAAATCCGTGAAGCTGCAGACGTTGCCGACATCCGCGTCTCGCGCTGTCAGCTCGGTCTGTTCGGATTCGAGGAGTTCGGCGAAAAGCGGCTGTCCAACTACGTGATGGACGTTCCCGATGATCTTCGTGAAGCGCTGGCGAACGCCGCGACGTCGGATGCGATCCCGTGCGCTGCGGCCTGGCGCCTGGCCGACGATCTCGGCGTGCCCCGCGCCCTTGTGGGCTCGGTCGTGAACGCGATGGGACTTCGGATCATCCAGTGTCAGTTGGGGTGCTTCGCGTAACCGGCGTGAGAGCGGGCCGTCCGGCCAACACGGCCAGGACGTTCTCGACGGCGAGGTCGGCCATCGCTTGACGGGTCTGAACCGTTGCGCTGCCTACGTGCGGCGTGAGGACGACGCGTTCGTGGAGCGCCAACAGGTCGGGATGGATCGTGGGTTCGTGCTCGAACACGTCCAGGCCGGCGCCGGCAATCGTTCCCGTCCGGATCGTCTCGGCCAACGCGGCCTCGTCGATGACGGCGCCCCG
>CAZXQL010000116.1:0-6722 GCA_964643395.1 uncultured Thermotogae bacterium | reverse complement strand
ACGCCGAACGTCTGCACCCAACCGACGAGCACCTGTACGGCGTCGAATCTGGCTTGGGATCGAGCGTGGGCAATGCTTTGCTGTGCCGCCTCGTCCGTCGCGGACGTGAACTGCCCCTGGATCTCATCTTCCAGGTGGAACATGCGCGTGACCTGGATCCCGGTGAGCAGATCAGACAGCCGCTCGGTCATCGTCGACATGGCGGACTGCATCGCATCGCTTCGTTTGCGAAGGACTCGAGCGAATCCCGTACTGACCAGGAACGAGGTGACTCCGATGACCACGGCGACGAGTCCGAGACGCCACTCCAGGACGAAGATGGCCGTCATGCCGATCAGCCCCTGTGCGACGGCCTGGGCGAAGCCCGCCATCGTGCCGATCAGCATTGCGCCGAACTGCCGGATGTCATTGGTGCTGCGAGAGATCAAATCCCCGCTGTGCCGTTCCTCCAACCGCTGCATGGGAAGGTGGCTCACGGCGGAGAAGAAGCGCATGCGCACGCTCGTCAAGGTGCGCAGAGCGGCCATGGTCAAGGCATAGCGGCCTGCGGTGGCAACCGGCAGTCCGAGTACGAAGGTGCCGAGCGCCAAAGCGATACCGCGAACGAGAACGGAGAAATCGCCTTCGAGCGCTGCATTGAGAACGTCCTTGAAGACGAATGCCATCACGATGTTGAAGCAAAACGCGAGGGTGACGCCCCACGTGAGAACGCCCAGGCTGTACGGCCAGCCGCGCTTGCCGAACAGCGCGAGTGAGCGCCCCAGTCTTCCTTCAGCGATTCGTCGGATCATGATGTCGCTCCGAGCGCCGGCTGGCCGTGAATCTGTCTCTGCGCCAGGCGACGGTAGACCGGATCGGCGGCGAGCAGTTCATCGTGTGTTCCGCTGGCACGGATCCGTCCGTTTTCGAGGACAAGAATCCGATCGACGGATCGCAGCGTGGAAAGGCGGTGCGATACGATGAACGTCGTCTTCTTCGCCATCACGGGGTCGAGCGCATCGAGGATCGCGGCCTCCGATTGGGCATCCAGCGCGGCCGTCGGCTCATCGAGAAGTAGAATGGGTGCGTCTTTGAGGATCATCCGAGCCAGGCAGATGCGCTGACGCTGGCCACCTGACAGCTTCCCCCCGAGTTCGCCCACCGAATGCTCGTAGCCGTTGGGGAACCCCTGGATGAATTCGTCGGCTTGTGCGGCACGTGCCGCTTCGACGATCTTCTCTCGGCTCGCCGAGGGCTTCCCGTATCCGATGTTCTCCGCAACGGACGTGGGGAACAGGAACGCATCCTGCGCCATCAGGGATAGGTGCTCTCGCACGGAAGCCAATGACAACTCCCGATACGGAACGCCGAAGACGTTGACCGTCCCGCCTGACGGATCGACAAGGCCGCACAGCAGTCGGAGGATCGTCGTCTTGCCGCACCCACTGGCCCCGACGAGCGCGATCGTCTCACCGACTTCGACTTGGAACGTTAATCCATCGAGGACGCGATCGTCCGCGTTATAGCCGAAGGTCACAGCATCGAACGCGAGGGCGATGCCGCTGGATGCCGGCTCGACGGCCCTGCCGCTGGTGCGTTCGGCGGGGGCATCGAGCAGCTCGTACGTACGCTGTAGGGCGGGGGCTGCCTCCCGCAGCTCGCGGATCCAGGCGAGGAAAGCCTCCAGCGGCAGGAAGACCGGCCAGATCAGCCAGTTGACGGCGAGGAGATCGCCGACGGAAATCTCGCCTCGAAACGCCATCCATCCTCCATAGATCGGTACGAGCAATTGGGGGATGTAGCGCAATGTCAAGAACGGGATGAACGACAGCATATCTCGGACATGCCGCTTGCGGTCGTGGTGTTCGACATCCCTGGCTTGAGTCTCGAATCGCGCGCCGAGCAGCCGCTGCAATCCGAATGCGCGGACGATGGGAGCACCACGGATGGCATCCTGAAGCGTGGCATTGGCAGCGGCCAGCGCCTCCATCTTGTCGCCCGCGTGTTGCTGCATCGGTCGCACCACGCGATCGAAGATGTAGACGGAAATCGGCATCGAGATGCAGATGACGAGTGTCAACTTGGGGCTGATCCAGAGCAAGAAGGCGAGGCCGCCAAGCAGACGGAGGGGCTGGTAGAAGTAGTCGGGGAATCGAGCGAACAATGCCGAAACCTGGTCGAGATCGTTGTTGAAGCGTGACACCAAATCGCCCGAGTGGTAAGCAGACAGGGTCGGAAGCGGAAGCCGCTGGACCCGGGAGGTGAGGCTTATACGTAGGTCGCGGACTGCCAACGACCTGAGTGCGGCCACGGACGATCCTTCGAAGTACGTCGACACCGTCTGCAGCAGCGCCAAGGCAAACGAGGCGGCGACGAGCCAGCCGAACCTGGTGTACTCTCCCTGAATGGCCGTGTCGGTCAGCTGCCTCAGGAAGTAGGGCCCTCCGAGGCTGAAGACGGCCAACGCGCAAGCGGAGGCGACGGCAATGCCGAGCGCACGCCGATGCGGGTAGAGGAAGCGCAGTGCGCGCCGCACAAGCCTCCATGGGATCTCGTTTCTTTCGCCGCGGCCACGGCGCTCTCGCTTCTCGATGATGATCGACTCCCCTTCTCGGTTCGCTGCACTACGTTATCTATGACGATCGAGATGAGCGAACCGTTGGCGTAACAAGAGCGACGGCATCGCCGAGGACGCGTGACTCGACAACCGGTGCGACGGGCAAGTGTATGGCCCCAGGTCACGGGAGTCGAGAATCGGGACCGGCCTGGAGTTCGTGATCCACTCGAGTCTGCTATTCGGATGTGGAGAACGATGCAGGGATGAGATCTGCGGGGCACGAAGATCCGTACCCGTTCCCGTCCAATCGGTTCCCGGTTCCGAGGACGAGGGCTGCTACGTCTTCACACGGGGCTGCGCTGCTGGGGCTATTCTCTACCGTGATCCCCCACTGAAGGTTGCCTCGAATCTCAGTTCGGAGGGCGATGAGCATCCCGGTCCCCACGGATGCCAGATCCGGCGGAAGCGGTGCCAAGCGGATCCCGTTTCCGAGATTGTCATTCACCTGACTGTCGATCAGGATGGCCGTCGCTCCGAGGGAAGAAACCACGCCGTCGTAGCACCCTGATACCCGACAATGGTTCACGATGGCAGTTGCCACGCCACCGATCAATAGCCCGGTTCCCCGGTTCTCCATCGAGCAATCAGCCATCATTGCCGTGCATGCGCCTACGATTAGGACTCCGACGCCTTTCCCCTCGAATGTGCAGCGCAAAACTCCGACGGTAAGGGAATCCATCGCGACGACCTCGAGGCCGGTCTCCGAAGAGGAAATCCTGCAATCGGACAGGGAACAGGCGCTGCCCTCAGCGCGAATTCCGACGGAGGCCTTCTCAATCGTGAGGCCGCTAAGGACAACCCCGGATGCTCCGGTGAGCGTAACCACTGGCGAGGACTCGTCCAAAGGTTGCAGGGTCGTGCCTGGCATGCCGACCAACGTCATCGGTTTGTCGATCTCGACGTTGGCAAGATATGTCCCAGGTTGAAGCGTCAGAGTCGCCCCTGCCGGAAGTGCATCGATGATTCCCTGAAGGCTCTGGGACTCGAGCTGCGCCGGACTCACAACCTCCTGTGCGACAACCGCCAAACCTGCCAACACCAGAATCCAGGAGAGGATCCACACAGCCCTCGTGAACCCACCGGCATAGGGCGTTGTACCTCTTGCGAAAGCCAGACGTATCATTACTCCACCTCGAAGGACATTGTATGAATGCATGATACCGATATACGATGTGGAAATACCCTATACGGTGCAGAATGCAGAGGGGGAATGCGAAGACAGTGCGCGTCCTCCGACGCACGCTCACAGGACTCTCAGCGGACCTCCAAAGGCATAGCTCGGCTGTCGGCGGAATCGCGCCCAGCACGCCCCTGTACAAGCCATGCCACCAGGGTGAAGGACCTAATCCGGAATCCCCGTGCTCCTCCTTGCTCAACCGGTGGCCGCCAGATACGCTGAGGCCAGGAGGTCTTGAATGGCTACGTTGGTCATCTACTACTCGAAGACAGGCAATACAAGAGCGGTCGCCGAGCGGATTGCAGAGGTCACAGGAGGAGAGCTCGAGGAACTCACCGAGCGTGGGGTGAAGAGGTCCGGCATTCTCGGCTGGCTCCTCTCGGGCCGGGACGGACTGTGCCAGCGCGCAAGCACCATCGACCCGCCGAAGCGGGATGTGCAGTCGTACGACACGGTCTTCGTCGGATCGCCCGTCTGGGGCGGGAACCTTGTTCCGGCAGTACGCAGCTACCTTTCCTCCGTCGATCTCCAAGGCAAGAACCTCGGCCTTTTCTGCACAATGGGCTCAGGCGGGGACCGCAAGACATTCGATTCCATGCGTAGCCTGACCCCCGGCGCGTCGATCCTTGGAGAGATGTCCGTCAAACAAGCGAATATCTCGGATGCCGAGGCCCTGAAGCAGCGAGTAGCGAACTGGACCGCTTCAGCCGGCTCCGCGCCGACCCAATTGCGCCCGCATCGAGGACGGACGTAACGATCAGGAATCGCGAGGAGTCCTTGAGCCTACGAATCGGGCCACGTCAGGCGCGGCCCATGGTTCGATCGATGGTCGGGAGCACGAAGGGAGACTCGAACTCCTCGGCGAGGATGTCCATGAGGACGACGTCCGTCTTGCGCTCGCCGTGTACGTGCGCTTGTCGACGCTTCCCGACCGAAGGAGAAGCGGCGAGGCTGGAAACCGATCTCGGCAACGTGGCTTGTGGCAATTCATCGCGGCTCCCTATGATGGGTCACCATGCGCAAGCCTCTGACGACGGGCGGATTCATCGCTGTTGCGGGCTTGATGATCGGGCTGCTGCTTGCTGGCTGTGGAGGAGCGAAAGAGCCGGCCGATCGGACGGCGCAGCAACTGGAGGAGGCCAAGCAGATCCTCAAGGACGCCCTCAGGGGACAGTTCACCAATCCGAGTTCCGAGCTCGAGTGGGATCTCGATGGTGCGGAGGCCACGCTGGATGAGGAGAGGTTCCCCGACTGGGCGCGTGGTCGCTATGACGTATGCATCCACTGGACGATTCCATTCTCGATGAAGATCTTCAATAACGACCGTCGTCCCGGAAACTCGTCCGTCTTCATCATGCAGCCCGCGGACGGGTGGGGCTGGATACTGATCGGCGAGCGCGAGGACTATATCCTGGAACTCGGATACCAGTTGCATGGCTACGACCCCGTCACGATCTTGGATCTCTGGAATACGCCAGGATAGACCTCCCGACTCGTCGACCGAGATCGTTCAATGCGAAACCGCTGAGACGTCCTGAAGACAGCGAGCGGAGAATCTTCCGACGATTGCGCATGGGAGCAACCGCAAGGTGCGGGTCCACAGCTCTGCAACCCGGTCGCTCGACAGCGTATGCTCTACGGCTCGACGGAGGAGCAAGATGCGTGTGACTCAAGCAGCGAAACCTTCATGGCGAGCGCATTTCGATGCAGATACGCCGAATGACGTGATCCTCCTCTCGGCATTGAGTGGACGATGCCCCAGCATCTCGTATCTCGATCGGTCCCCCAATCCACAGCAGATCGTCGTCCGGGCCCATGGCGGCAAGGCATTCGCCAGCACGTGCGCAACGGAGGTGTTTCTGCACGATGTCGTCGACCAGTTCGGCGCACTCGGCTGGACCGCGTTGGTGGATACCGGACTGCCGGAGAGCATCCAAAGTCGCGGGAGAGCCGTGGCGAGAATCCGATTCGACCTTCCCGCAGAGTCGCTCGCCGGTCTCCGAGGCAGCCTCCCGCCGGACATGACGATACAGCCTCTGGATCGCGAACTGCTCGAGCGATGTCAGCATGCGAGCCGCGAACTCGCCAAGTGCTATGGACGCCAAATCGACAACTACTTCAGCTTCGGATACGGCATCTGTCTCCTGAGTGGAGAAGATGTCGTCTGTGAAGCGTACGCCTGCTACGTCGCCGAAGGACGCGCCGAGGCCGTCGTTGGGACCGCCGAGCCTTTCCGTGGCAAGGGCCTTGCGTCGCTTGCAGCGGCGCTGCTTGCCGAGGAATCACGCAAGCGGGGCGACGAGTTCACATGGAACTGCCTCGCGGACAACGTGGGATCATCCAAAGTGGCTCGACGGCTCGGATTCAGGCGCGAACGCCCCTACCGCGAGATCTACTTCTGAGTGGAGTCACGAATGCCGACCATGGATGGGACTTGTGATTCGACCGCGCGGCAAAGGTGCCATGCCTCGTCGGTGGTTCACGAGCATGCCCCCAAGCACTCCCGGTGTCCTTGCTTCGATTGTTGTTCGGTTTCTCCTAGCCGCCCATACTGATACCGTGTGACGCCTGCTACTGTGGAAAGCCGCCGCGGGAAGGAGAGCGCATGACGTTGTGGCAGCAAGTGCAAGCTGTGCTTACAGATCCCATCTACGGGAAACTTCTACTCGCTTTCGTGATCCTCCTCGCCGCATGGGGAGCGACGCGCGCTGTAAGGTCGCTCGTGGGGCGCGCTGGCCGTCGCGTCCGCGCGCGGGCCGCTCAGCTGCCGCACGAGTCGGTTTCCGCGGCGGAGACGCACTTCGACATGATGCGCCGCATCCTCAACGCGGCGATCTACTTCATGGCGGTCATGTTCATCCTGTTCTTGATCCCGCAGGTTCGGGCGATCGGGGCGACCCTGCTTGCTACGGCGGGACTGATCGGAATCGTGGCGGGGCTCGCTGCGCA
>CAZXQL010000115.1:0-6733 GCA_964643395.1 uncultured Thermotogae bacterium | reverse complement strand
AATCGAGTCGAGTTCGTTCCCGTGTTCATTCTCGTCAACCCAGGCGGATGGAACCCTGCCGGGACCCCGGCCGACGAAACCCAGCAAACGAACGACAGCCCGAACAATTTCTGCATGCTGAAGCGAACAGGCGGCGTAGACGGGGACACAGGCGCCGTCAACGAGTACCGGCCGATCCGTTGGTTCAACATCTACAACGCCGAGAAGAATGGCTACGGAGACAGCGGGGCGAAGGACGGCCGTTACTACGTCCAGTATCCGAAGCTCGGCGTCGACGACATCCAGATCCACAAGCAGCTGTTCGACACGGCGAGCGACGACGGTATCACGGCGGTGTCGTTCTACGCTCAGGAAACCGGACCCAACACCGGCGTGTTCCAACTCAACCTGAACAGCATCCTCGACGATCTCGGATTCAACGCGCTCAACGTCCGCGACGTCCTGGCCGCCTACTACTTGGACCCGAACGACGAGGACGATTTCAAGCTGGCCACGGCGTACATCGAGGAGAAGAAGCACTCGATCACCAGCTTCACCGATGCCGATCGCAGCGATCAGACGGTCTACTGGATCGGTCGCGATTCGGTGTACGTACAGGTGATCGACACCAACGCGAATGTCGATCCGTGTTGCCCCGAGAACCTGATCGTGCACATCTGCGATCCTCACGGCGAGGACGACGGGGAGTTCTGGGTGCTCGACGAGGCCTCCTCGAATTCGCCGGTCTTCTTCTCGATGGCCGGGATGGAACTGCTCCCCGTGTGGGACGCTCTTGGGGTCGGGGCGCGGGGACCTGATGGAGCCGACTTGCTCGGCGGCTATCAGCTGGTGCTCGACAACTGGAAGATCGAAGCCTTCAATGAGGACGACGTGTACGTTCGCTACAACGATGTTCAGTACATGCAGGGAGACAACGGCTACGCCGGGTTGGCGGATCGGAACACGATGACCGCGTACTCGGGCCCGCGCATCGATTGGACCCGGGTCGGCAACGACGTCAGCTTCGACACGATGTCGATTGCCGACACGCAGGTGTTCGCCGGCGAGACGACCCAGATGTGGTTCCTGGATCGCCAAGGGCAGCGCGTCAGCGGCTACGCCAACAGCGATTGCATCTTCGTGGCGGTGTACGATCCGGACCAGGACGAGGACTCCTACCGCCGCGAACGGATCGACGGCTTCTGGGATGGCGGCCAGAACTACCCGTTCGGCCCCGTTCCGGTCAACGAGTTCGGGTGTGACTACGCGCGCGACGGCACGCATCCGGTCAACGCGCTCCTCGGCGACACCAACATCTTCAACGACTCGCCCGATCCGCACGACGATCGCATCGACGGCGCTGCCAAGATCTACGTGTTGAATCCACGAAACGGGCGATGGGCCGCGGTCGACCTATTGGAAACAGGTGCCGCGTCCGCTCAATTCGTCAGCGTCACGTGCATCGACCTGGTCGACGTCTACGCCTGTGTGCCGACGCTCGGCGTATTGCCGGGCGACACGATCGTCGCCGTCTACCAGGATCCGTCCAACCTATCGGACTCCGCATGGATCTCGATCAAGGTCGGGCAGGGCGGCGCAGGCATGGCTCCAGGCCAGCAGTCGACCACAGCCTTCGTGGATGAGGAAGGCAGTGACGTCACGAGCTATACGGACGCGGATCTCGTGTACGTGAAGGTGATCGATCCCTCGCATGCCGGGGAATCGGCGGTGACCGGGGGACTGACGGTGGACGGCCAATCGGTCGACCTGTTCGCGTTGGAGGGAGCGGGGCCCGGAGCGTTCATCACACAAGGATTGAATCTCGACCTCTCCGCAGGCGAACAGCTGACGGCAACGTACGTGGATCCGCGGGACTTGACGGACACGTCGAACGCCACGATCGGCATCGTCTCCAGCCAGCTCCTTATCGAGCGGTTCTACGCGGCGCCGAATCCGTTCGAGGCTGACTGCACGTTTGGCTTCATTGGAACCGGACAGCCGGAATGGCTTCGCGTCGAGATCTTCGATCTGACAGGGACTCTCGTTTGGTCGCGTGAGGCCACCGGGGAGAGCGAGATCGTCTGGGACGGCACAGCCGATGTGTCATGTGTTCCCGTGGCTAACGGCGCGTATCTCTACGTAATTGTCGCCAGCGATGGCACACAGACATTCACCGGACACGACAAGGTGTTCGTGAACCGATAGCTCCTGGGAGTGGGCTCTCCCTGCGAATGCGGGTGGGGAGGGATCCGTTGAAGGCAAGGAGGGCTGCATGCGGCGTTGGATAGTTGTGCTTGCTTGTTTTGGATTGGCGTTCTTGGGCGGATGCGTTCCTGAGATTGCACCGGGCATCGGTGGCCCGTCCGGTTACTACGCGGTGACCGTGTCGTACGGTCTCAGTTCGGTCGTGGTTGTGACGCCGATGGGCGATCCGGAGTCGTACGAAGAGGTTGAACCGATCTCTGCAGACATCGTCTGCGGAGCAGGCGTTGCTCCGCAGAATGTGACACTGACGGGTGAGGCTACGGGAAGCGGATGGGTCGTTGGCGTCACCGTTGTCCTAAGCGATGACAAGACGGAAATCCTCTCGCTAGACGCCTCGATGACTACGCACTCGGGTTACAGCTACGAGTGGCACCGGCAGGACCACATTGTTGCCGCGCACATCCCGTTGGCGTCGCCCGAACCGGGGCAATCGGACGATACATCGATCTACCGCGTGAGCGGCTCAGCTGCCTGCGCCGCCGTGTCGACCCTCGAGTACAGCAATGTGCGGTCTCCGACCTCGGCGGTTCCCGAGCATGGTCCGTCGTATGTGGTCAAGGACCCGAGCTCGCAGCAGTGCGACGAGTTCTCGTACTTGGAGATCACGATCGAATACGTCCCCTAATCGCTCCCGCCGGCCCGTGTTCGCCGCGTGCGTGCGCTGAGCGCGCGCTGAAGACGGGCCGAATCGACATGTCGTCGTGTCGAATGAACCGCACTCCTCGCCTTTGACACGGACAAGAGACAGTCGAATTCTCGCTCGGACCGCCGGCGTCCTGTGACGGTCCGGGCCGTGCACGAATCAGAAAGGAGCGACAGCATGTCCGACATCGGCCTCATCCCTCGTTCTATCTTGTTTGGCAACCCGGACCGAACGCTCGTCACGATCAGTCCGGATGGGCAGCATCTGGCGTATCTTGCCCCGCGCGACGGGGTGCTGAACGTTTGGGTAGCGCCGATCGGTGCGCCGACCGACGCCCGAGCGGTGACACACGACGACAAGCGCGGAATCCGCATGTACGCGTGGGCGTACACCAACGAGCATATCCTGTATCTCCAAGACGCGGACGGAGACGAGAACTGGCACGTGTACTGCGTGACGCTGAACACCGGAGACGTCGTCGACCTTACCCCGGGCGAGAGCGTTCAGGCTCGAATCCAGCACCTGAGTTCACGCCACCCGAATGAGGTTCTGATCGCCCTGAACGATCGCGATCCAAGGCTGCACGACATCTACCGCGTGGCACTCCCGGGCGGCGAGCGGTCGCTGATCCAGGGCAACGATGAGTTCCTGGGGTTCCTGACCGACGAGCACTACGATGTGCGCCTTGCGTTCCGCATGCAGCCCGAGGGGGCGCTCGATATCGTGGCTCCGGACGGTGATGGATGGAAGCCGTTCACCACGATTCCGGCTGAGGACTCCCTGACCACGAACCCGATCGGATTCGACGCAGACGGGCGGATTCTGTACCTAACCGACAGTCGCGGGCGGGACACGGCTGCGCTGATCGCCTGGGACATCGACCGCGATGAGCGGCTCGTCCTCGCCGAGGACTCGAAGGCAGACGCGGAAGGCTACTGGATCCATCCCGAAACGCGGGCCGTCCAGGCGGTTGGCTTCACCTACGAGCGCCGATGGTGGGAGATCGTCGACGAAGCTGTCGGGCCGGACCTGGAGCGGCTGGAGGCCGCCTGTCAGGGAGAGGTCGAGGTCGTCAGCCGGACGCTCGACGATCGGCGCTGGATCGTGGCGGACCGGTCCGATCGCGGCCCCGTTCGCTACTCCGTGTATGAACGAGACAGCGCCGAGTTGCGCTTCCTATTCGTCGACCGGGATGCGCTGGAGGGGATGCCGTTGACGGCGATGCACTCCCGAGTCATCCAAGCCGGCGATGGACTGCCGCTCGTGTGCTATCTGTCGCTGCCGCTGGAAAGCGATCCCGACGGCGACGGGATCCCCGACGCTCCGTTGCCGATGGTGTTGTGGGTGCACGGCGGTCCGTGGGGGCGTGACCGGTGGCACTTCGACCCGTTCCACCAGTGGATGGCCAACCGCGGCTACGCGGTCTTGAGCGTCAACTTCCGAGGCTCGACCGGGTTTGGGAAGGCGTTCCTCAACGCCGCCGATCACGAGTGGGCCGGCAAGATGCATCAGGACCTGATCGACGCGGTCAACTGGGCGATTGAGGAAGGGATCGCCGACCCCGAACGGGTGGCGATTGGCGGCGGCAGCTACGGCGGCTACGCGACATTGGTCGGTGTCACGTTCACGCCGGATGTCTTCGCCTGCGGCGTCGACGTTGTGGGGCCGTCCAACTTGGCCACGTTGCTGGAGAACGTGCCACCCTACTGGATGCCGATGCTGCCGACGCTCACGCAACGTGTCGGAGATCCGGCCACCGAGGAAGGGCGCGAGCTGCTGCACGACCGCTCTCCACTCCACCGCGTGGATCAGATTCGCAAGCCGCTGTTGATTGCCCAAGGTGCAAACGATCCCCGAGTAAAACGCACGGAGTCCGACCAGATCGTCGAAGCCATGCAAGAGCGGGATATCCCGGTCACGTACGTCCTGTACGCCGACGAGGGCCATGGATTCGCGCGACCGGAGAACTGGATGTCGTTCACCGCGATCACCGAGGCGTTTCTTGCCCCCGTGCTAGGCGGACGTAGCGAACCGTTCGGCAGCGACTTCGAGGGGTCGAGTGCGAAGGTACTGGCCGGTGCCGAGTTCGTTCCCGGACTCGATGCCGTCGGCTGAGCCGACAGGTTGGCGCACCCCCCACAGTGCAGTACGCTGAATATCGAGGTGATCGGCATGCTGCACGTGGGGGATCAAGCGCCGGGCTTTGAGCTGACGTCGGACAAGGGTGAGACGGTGCGGCTCGAGGACTTCATCGGTCGACGCGTCGTGCTCTATTTCTATCCCCGAGCGGGTACGCCGGGATGCACGAAGCAGGCGTGCGCGATACGGGATCTGCATCCCGACATCGAGGACAAGAACATCGTCGTGATCGGGATCAGCCCCGATCCCCCCGACAAACTGGCGAGATTCCGCGCCAAGTATGATCTGCCGTTCGTTCTGCTCTCCGATCCCGACCATAGCGTGGCTGCGGCGTATGGCGCTTGGTCCGAGAAGCCGTCGGTCGGACGGAAGCTGATGGGGATCGTCCGATCGCACGCGGCGATCGACGAGCAGGGCAACCTGATGGAGTACCAACTCAAGGTCAAGCCGCTGGACACGGCTGAGCTGGCCCGCGAGGTCGCCGATCGAGAGTCATAACTGCGGGGGACATCGCTCGAGAAGAAGGGAGAAGATCTGGTTTGCGTCGTTGGTTCGTCGTGATTCTGTTGCTCGGCACGCTGTCCGTGGGCGCCCAAGCCTTCGGCATTCGGGAGTTCGGATTCCGGGTGAGCATCGATCGGCTCGCCACGCTGGCGTCTCCTTCCACCGCATGGCATGCGACGGTCGAGGCGTACCTCAAGACACAACTCGATGTCGTGTGGCAGGTGGAAACCGGCATCGGATTCGACTTCGCACGGCTGGCCCCGTCGGGATCGATCGGCTTCCTACGTTCGGCCCTCGCCGATATGGAGCTTGTGGGAGACGTCGTGCTGCAGTGGATCCCTCGATTCGGGATTCAAGCATCAATCGATACGGGGATTCGCTATCACCCGACGATCACGGACCGATCTCGCCTTCTTCTCGAGACGTATCCGATTCATTGGCAAGTGATCTCGGTGGAACATCGTTACTACCCGGTTCCCGAGTTTGACCCCGCAGTGACGATCGGCGGCGTCCTGTTGCTCGAGCAGGGCGGTTTCTTCGGAGAGACCGTCACCATCGACGCCTACAAGATCGCGGACCGAAGGCTGCCGTTCTCGCTGTTCATCGGCAATGACTGGTACCTGACTGCCGGCGAACTCACGACGCGGTTCGGGTACGAGTTCTGAGTGCTCCCGGATTGCTTCCGTCGACCGGCGACTAGGGAATCTGGAACGACACGATGACCGGCCAATGGTCGGACACGGTGCGCGCGGCATAGCCTTCGTGATCGATTCGAACATCCACGATGTCAGCGGCCAGATCCTGGCTGACGTAGACGTGGTCGATCATCGAATGCTCCTCGGCGCCGTCGTCGATCCCGTTCTTGTTCTCGTCGTACCAGTAGGAGTATCGCTCGTCCTGGGGCAGCCACTCCGCCGCATTGACGAGTTCATCGCCTTCGGCGTTTGGGTCGGCATCCCGCAGGAGTTCGTCGACCTTCGATCGCGGACGGTCGTTGGCCGCGTCCAGAGCCACCGAATCGTAGTCGTTGATGTCGCCGAGAATGACGAGATCGTTCCCGGCCGCGAGGAAGCTCTGGGCCAATCGCTGGACGATCAGTGCTTGGGCTTCTCGCCGCACGTAGCGATCCAGCTCGTCGGGATACGCCAACAGGTGGAGGCCGATGAACGTGATCGTCTTGTCGCCGACCTGAAGCGTCGCCCA
>CAZXQL010000114.1:0-6753 GCA_964643395.1 uncultured Thermotogae bacterium | reverse complement strand
CACGGCCTGCTCGGCTCTCAGACGATCTTCTCCCTGGGAGGGGATGAACCGGAGAGGCTCCCCGCCATCTCCGTCTCCACAGCCGGATTCACTCCGGGCTTCTACGTTTTTACCGTCGCTGTCGCTGATCCTGACGCGGATGCCAGCTCGGGAGCCGCCGCGCAATATGTCGTGTCCAAGACGCAGTCTCAGGATGAAAACACCGTCCTGGTTGCGGAAGGTGTCCGCATCTCGGAGATCGCGGCGCTCGAGTCTCCGTTTTCATCTTGCCAATTCGGTGGACTCACACGCAATCTGGGGCTGCGAGCACTCAACGTCGGCACCGTGGACCTTGTCGGAAGCTCATGGCCGGACGTCCAAGTCGGTGTCACGTGGGGGAAGGACGTTACCCCACTCGAGCTCGCCGGGGTGATCTCGTTCACTCAGGTCCCGGGAGCCTACACGACGAGTACGACCGTCTCCGTGCAGCTGAGCAGCACTCAACCGGTTCTGGAGGCGTTCTACAAGCCGGACGGCGAAACCAAGAGGCACTTCGATGTCATCGGACATCCGAGCAAGGAGGACGAGCCGTTCCAGCTCGTGATCTCCGTGACGCCCGAGACGGACGGCGTAGCCGGGCCGACTCGCGAACTCGTCGTACCGTCCACGTCGCCCGGCGCCACGATGTACAGCGAGATCGAGCAATGGCAATTCCCGGCGCCGCTCGCCTGCAACTGCGATGCGGTGTCCTGCACGGAATGCAGCTCGTCCGACTCGCAGCCGGAGATCAATGCCTGTGGGTGGGTTCCGCTCGCGAGTCCGATGATCCAGACCGTGTGGAACAGCTCGAAGCTCTTCCACATCGTCGAGGACACATCGTCCGGCGATGCGTTCGCTCTGTGCGCTTTGGCGAGCACAGGAGAGCTGCTGTCGTACGTCAACCTGAGCGGCAAGCCATGGACGGACCCGGAAGTCGTGTATCAGAAGTTGGGGAGCGATGACTACTGGCATATCTATGTCGGCACGAGTGCAGGAACCGTGGAGGCATTCACCCTCAAGCGGTCTTCGGCCGGCTCGGCGACCGTCGTGTCTGAGCTCGGAGCGGGCATTCTTCCCGATGAGTCGGACCCATGGAACCCCGCGGCGGGGATTGTCGGCTACGACGGGGCCTCCGACTACCCGTCGACCCATCTCACGTACGCCACCGTGTCGACATCGACCGGCGAGACACAGGGAATTCTCGTCGTCAGTGGGGATCAGGGAATCATCACGCTCGACGCGCTGACCGGTGCGACAATCCAGACCGTATCGGAGGACAGCGTTGCGCAAGCTCCCGCCATTGCCGACGGATTCGTCTGGTTCGGAATCGATGACACGTTGTACGGCGTCGAATTGCTGCCCTCCGGCAGTTCCCAAACCGCAGAAGTCGTGACCGTGCCTCAGGGCAGGACGATCACCACTTCGATCGAGGCATTCGATGAGCTGCTGTTCTGGGGCAAGCGAAGCGGGTACATCGGCGTTTACGACGTCTCCTCGCGAACGCTGCACACGGAATACAAGGCCAGTTCGGGGGACATCGTCGGCCTTGCCGTCGGCATTGACGAGAGCACGACATCCAGCCCGGATCCGATCGTCTTCACGACCGACACGCGCGGCATCCTGGCCTCCGTCAAGTTCCGAGACGAGTTCGTGGCGACGACTCACCGGGATTCGACATCTCTCAGTATCGATGGGCAGGATGATCTTGCGGCGGCCGATCGCGACAGCGACGGCACGGTGCTCGATCCTCGCACGGCGAAGACCGGGCCGGCAATCGCCGTCGACGGCTCGGCAGATCCGGTCTTCCTCGCCGCGTCGTTCGATGCCGTCATCACGAAACAGGGAAGATCCTCGAATGAGACACTGTGGGCCGTGGTGGGGCTGCAACGAGGAACGGAATCCATATCCATGTGGCACACAGACGTGTGGGGAGAGCGCGTGCAGTTCGTCTTCAAGCTTCCGGCAAGCGTGAACGGCCTTCCGAAGCCTGTCATGAATGAAAGGGGCACTGTCTTGTATGTGACCGTGCCCGGAGATCGATTGTACGCCTTTGCGGTGAAGGCTTCGGCGACAGAGCAGTAATCGCACGGGGGGAGGACCTATGTCAGTCTTCGCAGACAAGCAACGTCGGGCACGATACTTCGTTGGGTCGCTTGCGATTGCTCTCTCGATACTCCTGGCAATCGCTTGCATCGGGCAAACGACAGACGAATCGACAGAAGCGTTCAACCTCGTGCTGGACAGCGTGTCAACCCTTCCCGCCCAGCCGATCGAGAGCGGCGACTCCATTGACTTGTCTGCCGTCGTTCGGCTGGGGAGTTCGATTCCCCTCGAGTCCAACGCGTTGGTGGAATTCTCCTTGCGCCGTAGCGACAAGCCCGATGCCTGCGTCAGTGAAATCGCTCTCGTCCCACCGTCAGACCAGTGGACGGATGGGACGTACGCCGCAACGGCATCGATCGACACGACCGACTTGTCTGGCGGCCTCTACGAGGTGGTCGCCACGATCCGATTCGAGGGGTACGAATCGACGCAGTATGACAACGAGATGCAGTTCGGATTCGTCACCATCGAGGCTCCTCGCCCGGAGCTTCATCCCATCTCGCTCAGTGTCGATCCGGCGGTTCCGCTCCAATGGGGCGAGACGGCAACTGTCCACACAACGATCGAGAACACGGGGCGTCTCGCTGCAGGAACGTTCTACGTCGTCTTCTCCATCCGTCCGCAATCCATGACAGGGGACGGTCAGCAGGCAACGCCCGCGCAACTGGCGTGGATCGACGTAGCCACCAAAGCCGTTCCCGGCTTGGCGCGGAACGCGGAAACACAAGTCTCCGCGTCCATCGACCTTTCGGCCCCCGAGTTCGAGTCGCTACAGCCTTCAGCGAGCAGCGGGGACGGTTCGACGGACGGGCTGACAGCCTTCGACATCCGAGCCACCGTGGAATACGTGCCGTCATCCGTCAGCGAGCTGGATGTGACCAACAACAGCATCTATGGCGCGTTCTCCGTCGTCCCATCCACGTTGGGACTCCCGGACCTAGTGCCGGTCTCGATCACGTACGATGAGGATCTGCCCGTCACGTGGGATCGTCAGCTGACCGCGACAGTAACGATCGTCAACGTGGGCGGGAGCGATGCACCCGCCGGGTTGTGCGCGGCGTTCTCCTACCGCCGTCTGGGCGAGCAAGCATGGACTCTCATCGACCCCGTGCGGACCCTTCCAGCCATCCCCGTCGAGGAGGGGGACAACCAAACAACGGTCGACGTGACCCTCATCGACCGGAGCGGCATCGGACCGTCCGGAGCTGCGTTGGAGCCCGGCTCGTATGAACTCAAGGTCGAGGTTGGATGCTTGGAGACTCCCTCGTCTTGTCAATGCAGTGGATCTACGGAACAGAGCACTCTGAACAACACGCTCATCATTGGTTTCTCGGTTCGAGGTACGGAGCTGCAAGCAGAGAGCCTCGAGTTCTCTCCGATGCCGATCACGCAAGGCGAGTCTGTGGTTGTCCGGGCGACGGTCGTCAATACCGGCAACCGCAAGGCCCAAGACTTCCTTGTGGGCTTCTACCTCAATGGAGAGCGATTCGATACATTCCGGTACAGCGACACGCAGGGATTGGCCGAGGATCAGCGTACGACCGTGCAAGGCGTTCTCAACACCAGCGACCTACCTCCCGGAACCTATGACTTGCGTGTCATCATCGATCCCGACAATCGCATCATCGAATTCGACGATGAAGGGAACAACACCATCAGCATGCCAATCGACATCCTTGCACCCGAGGGTCGGAAGGCGGAACTCCAGATTGCGGGCGTGCGCCTCAATCCCTCCTCTCCCGTCCCACAAGCGAGTGCGTTGACTGCGACAGTCACGATCCGCAATGCGGGCGAGATCAGGGCAGGGTACTTCGCATTGTCGGTGAAGTGCGCTCCGTGCGCGAACGGATGCACCCCGGACAGCATCGATTGGTCGGCGATCCCCGAGGCCACGCTCTCAGGGGCGACAACGCTGATTGCCGGACTGGAGCAAGGCGAAGCCAAGACGATCCCGATTTCGCTTGCATCGAGCGATTGGGAGAAGGGTGCCTACTGGATGCGGGTCTTCATCGATCCCGAGAACGCCATTCAGGAGATGAACGAGTTCAACAACGACATGGAGGTGTCGTTCACGATCGGCGAGCCGCTCCCGACGGCACAGCAGGGAGGAACGTCGACAAACCTGCCTAACCTCGTGTTCCGCGACGTCAAGGTGACTCCATCGACTGCGGTCGGGCTCGGAGACACAGTGAGCATCAATGCCACGGTCGTGAATGTCGGAGCGCAGTCGTCTGGGGGATTTTCCGTGACGCTGCAGTGGACGACGCCGACCGGGGCAAGCTACACCCTGTTGTCGCAACAAGTCGGAAGTCTGGATCCCGGCCAGGCATGGGTCATCCCGACCGTGAGTGTGCAGACTTCGTTGCCTGCCGGCCCGTATGCCATCGTCGGGTTGCTCGATGCGGCGAACCAAGTCGCAGAGTCGAATGAGGCGGACAACGAACTGCGCGTGGCGATCACCGTCGGACAAGGCGAAGGGATTCAGCCGGATCTGACTCCGGTCTCCGTACGGTTCGCGCCATCGACCACACCCGTTCAAGCCGGGCAAGAGATTCTCGTGTACACGACGATCAAGAATCTCGGGGCGCTGGCGTCCGGCCCGTTCGCCGTCCAGGTGACGATGGGAGACACAGCGACCGTCGAAACGTGGCCTGGATTGGATCCACTTCAATCCGTCGAACTCGTCCACTCGCTCGGTACGCCGGCTGCCGGCGCGTACGACGTCGTCATTCGCGTCGACTCACGAGACCAAGTCGTCGAGTCGAACGAATCGAACAACTCGCTGACGGAAACCCTCCAGGTCGGCTCTCCGACCAGCCTTTCCGTGGAGGCCGTCCTCCAAGGGCAGGGCCCGTTGATGACCCTGGCGTTGGACTCCTCGACAGGCACGCTGTACGGCGCATGGCAGAACGGCGATATTCAAGCTACGGAACGCAACGGGACTCAACGGCTGATCTACAGTGCCGGAACGGCCGTCTCGCAGATGGTGGTCGCGGAAGGCGTTCAGGATGTCGCGTACTTGGCGACGAGATCCGGGAAGATCCTGGGTGTCGATCTCGCCTCCGGCGGCCTGCTTGTGGAGTCGGTCGAATTGGGTGATCCCATCGTCGATCTTGCCCGCGGGAAAAGCGGAGTCCTGTACGCGGCCACAGGGAGTGAGCTGTTCCAGCTGAACTCAGCGCTGACCGTCATTGCCCAGGCTCCTGTGACCGGATCGGTCGTCGAGCTGGCTTTCGAGAGCATTCGCGGCACCCTGTACGCGGTGACCAGCGCCGGGCTGTTCGCGTTCAATGCGGATCTCTCCTCACAGCAATGCTCCGTGACGGACTTCCTCGGAGAGCCGACCGTCCTCGCTGTGGGAACGACAGGCGTGTTCGTGGGGACGGCATCCGGAGTCGTTCGCGCTTTCACGTTCTGCCAAAGCACGGGGTCAAGCGGGATGGCCATGATTAGTGCGTGGCGGTATCCGGCCAGTGGCTCGATGGGGGCTGCGGTCACGTCGATCACGATCGACGAGCGCGATCTCGATCCCATCTATGTCGCCACCGACGACGGCACCATTCATGCCCTCGCGTTCACTGGAACTGCGCTCTGGACGTACCAACGCAGCGCGAGCGGCGTCCATGCGCAGCCGGCCGTCGATCCGCGTTCGGGACGTTTCGTCTACGCCGACGATGATGGCGTGCCGACCGTCCTCGAATCCGACGGATCGGTCGCGTTCATGATCGACACGCAGGCAAGCCAGGGTTCCCAAGCGGTTGCCAATCTCGTTGTCGACGAGGTGCGGCGGCAGACGGAGAGCGGCATGCGCCTAGTCAGGATCTACTACTTCGCAGCCGATGACGGGTGGATCTACAGAGTCGAAACGACTCGATAGGGAGATGCAGGAAGTGCAGTACCGAAGGGAGGCAAGGAGGATGTTGAGAAGAGCTATCCTAGCGATGGTTGTCCTGTTCATGTGCAGCGTCATCGTTCAGGGGGTGGAGGAGCTCGCCGAGTTGCATGTGACGACGATCACCCTTGATCCCCCTTCGTCAATCACTCGCGGCACAGATGTCGAGATTCATGCGCGTGTGATGAACACCGGCCAACGTACAGCGGATTCCGTAGCCGTGGGATTCTTCTACCGGCCGCTGGATGGGTCCAACAGCTGGGTTCTAGCGGAAACGACCGAGGGACAGAACCTGCCCGCCAGCCAGGAGAACTACCTCGAGGTGACGTTCACGCTGGGTACGCTGGAGATGGACCTGGGCGCCTATGAGGTGCGAATCGTCGCCGATCCGCTGAACCAGATTCCGGAGGTGGATGAACTCAACAACGAATTGGTGACTTCGTTCACGCTCGTGGCTTCGACGTTGGGATTGCCCGATCTCCAGCCGGTCAGTCTTCTGTACGCACGCACCAATCCGGAGAGCACGGACGACATGCTGCCGTGGAATGTGACGTCGACGGTCAAGAATCCGACCCCTACCCAGGCCGGGGCGTTCACGGTATCGTTCCTCGCGGACGGTGTGGAGTTCGATCGCAAGTTCCTGTTCGCATTGCCGGCCAACGGATCCGTCGACGTCGTCGGCGAGTTCGACCCGTTTGAACTCGGGCTGGATCCAGGGACCTATCAGATCACCGTGTCCG